>NZ_JAVRFJ010000005.1:0-299069 GCF_031845845.1 Streptomyces gottesmaniae | reverse complement strand
TTGATGGGGTAAGGCTCCCAGTAGACGACTGGGTTGATAGGCCAGATATGGAAGCCTGGTAACGGGTGGAGTTGACTGGTACTAATAGGCCGAGGGCTTGTCCTCAGTTGCTCGCGTCCACTGTGTTAGTTCTGAGACAACGACCGTTGTCGGCTTTGAGCAGAACGCATAACAAAAGAGTGTGCTTGTTCGCTCGAAACCATTAGGGTTTCGGTGGTCATAGCGTGAGGGAAACGCCCGGTTACATTTCGAACCCGGAAGCTAAGCCTTACAGCGCCGATGGTACTGCAGGGGGGACCCTGTGGGAGAGTAGGACGCCGCCGAACAATCTTTGGAAAGGACCCCTGGTCCCAGCGTTCAGCTGGGACCAGGGGTCCTTTTGTTTCTAGAATGCTTGCAGTACCGAAGACAGGAGTCACCATGTCCACCAACTCTCCCGACGATCGACCGGAGCGCGACCAGCGGCGACGGGACAGTGGTGACCGTGGCGGCTATCGCGGTGGACCGCGCCGCGACAACGAACGGCGTGACAACGACCGCGGTGGCAACGGCCGGCGTGACGAGCGCCGTGGTGATGACCGGCGTAGCGATGACCGTCGGGGTGATGACCGTGGTGGTTTCCGTCGCGATGACCGCCGCGATGACCGTGGTGGGTTCCGTCGCGATGACCGTGGTGGGTTCCGTCGTGACGACAACCGTGGTGGTGGCGGATTCCGCGGCCGCGACGACCGCCGGGACGACCACCGTGAAGGCGACCGTGGGCCTCGTCCCGCGTTCCGCCGGGACGACCGCCCGGGGGCCCCTCGTCGTGACGATCGGGATCGCGACCGTGGCTTCCGTCGGGAAGGTGATCGGCCGGCCTTCCGTCGTGATGACCGCCGCGACGAACGGCGGGACGACCGTCCCCCGTTCCGTCGCGATGACCGACGTGACGACCGCCCCGCGTTCCCCCGGGACGACCGACGCGACGACCGCAGGGACGAGCGGCGCGACAGCGGGGACCGTGGCGATCGTGGCGGATTCCGTCGGGACGACCGGGACCGTGGGTTCCGTCGTGACGACCGTCCCGCTCGTCCCGAGCGTCGTGAGGGTGACCGTCCCGCGTACCGCCGTGACGACGACCGCGGTGGCTTCCGTCGTGACGACAACCGTGGTGAGCAGCGCGGCGGCGGGTTCCGGCGCGACGACCGCGGCCGCGACGAGCGTCGCGGAGACGACCGCGGTGGACGTCCCCCCTTCCGTCGTGACGACCGACGTGATGACCGGCGGGACGACCGACGTGATGACCGGCGGGACGACTTCCGTCGTGACGATCGCCGGGAAGGTGAGCGGCCGGCCTTCCGTCGTGACGACCGGCGGGACGACCGCCCCCCGTTCCGTCGCGATGACCGACGTGACGACCGTCCCGCTCGTCCCGAGCGTCGTGAGGGTGACCGTCCCGCGTACCGTCGCGACGACGACCGCGGTGGCTTCCGTCGTGACGACAACCGTGGCGAGCAGCGCGGCGGCGGGTTCCGGCGCGACGACAGCCGCGGCGGTGAGCGGCCCGGCGGGTTCCGTGGGCGAGACGACCGCGGCAGGGACGACCGGGGCCGGGACGACCGGGGCCGTGGCCCTCGTCGGGACGACCGTGGCGGGCGGCCCGGTGGCTTCCGTGGCCGGGACGACCGGCGCGGCGGCGACGACAGGCGTGGCGGTGGGCGTTTCCGCGACGAGCGGGACCGGGAGCGTGAGCCGATCAAGCGGCTGCCGATCCCGGAGGACGTCACCGGCGATGAGATCGACAAGGACGTACGGCAGGAACTGCAGAGCCTGCCGAAGACGCTCGCGGAGGACGTCGCCAAGAACCTGGTGATGGTCGCGCGGCTCATCGACGAGGACCCCGAGGGGGCGTACGGCTACTCCAGGGTCGCTCTGCGGCTGGCGTCACGGGTCGCGGCCGTGCGGGAAGCGGCCGGCTTCGCCGCGTACGCGAACCAGAAGTACAGCGAGGCGCTCGCGGAGTTCCGTGCGGCCCGGCGGATGACCGGCAACGTCGATCTGTGGCCCGTCATGGCGGACTGCGAGCGTGGACTCGGGCGGCCCGAGAAGGCGCTCGACATGGCCGGGGCTCCCGAGGTGCACAAGCTGGACAAGGCCGGTCAGGTCGAGATGCGGCTCGTCGCGGCCGGTGCTCGGCGCGACATGGACCAGCTGGACGCGGCCATCGTGACCCTGCAGAGCCCCGAGCTGGCCTCCAACTCCGTGCAGCCGTGGACCGCGCGCCTGCGGTACGCCTACGCCGACGCGCTGCTCGCGGCCGGGCGTGAGGACGAGGCGCGGGAGTGGTTCGCCAAGGCCGTGGAAGCCGACAAGGACGGCAGCACGGACGCGTCGGACCGGCTGGCCGAGATGGACGGTGTCGAGTTCATGGACGTCCTCGTCGAGGACGAGGGCCAAGACGAAGACGAGGACGAAGACGACGAGAGCGGATCCGGGGGTGCCGAGGCGCCGCTGGATGCGCAGATCACGCAGGTCGAGGTCGACAAGAGCATCGACGTCGACGAGGACCACCACGTCGACCTCGACCTCGATGACGACGGTGACGACGACGGCGATGACAGCGACGGCGATGACGACGACGTCGTGGACGAGACGGATGCCGTCGTGGACGACAAGGACTGACGTCCGGAAGAAGTGGTGAAGGGCGGGATCCCTACGGGGATCCCGCCCTTTCGTATGTCCGGCCTCCGGGGAAGGCGCCGGCTCAGAACTCCAGCGCGCGCAGTACCAGCCCTGACGCCGGCTTGGGGCCGAACGACGTGGACTTGCGGGGCATGGTGACGCCCTGGCGGGCCAGGTCGCGTACGACCTCCTCGCGGACCGGGTGCATGAGGACGGCCGTGCCGCCGTCGCGTTCGGCCTTCTCGACGGTGGCGGCCGTGTCGTGGATGTAGGCGACATGCGCCGGGGAGTCCTCGGGGATGTGCCAGACATGGTCCAGGAGCGTGGCGTGCAGGACTGTCGCATCGAGGGTGCGCCAGGCCGGCGGGCGGTCGGCGGGGATCGTACGGGCGAGGAGGTCCGGGTCCGGGCGGTCGACGAGGTGGAAGGCGCCGTCACCGGCGAGGACGAAGGCGTTGCCGGTGAGGGACGCGTCCGCCAGGGCCTCAAGGGCCTCGGAAAGGGGGACGTCCAGACGGCGCACGCGGAACAGGCCGTGCAGGGCGGTGAGGGCGTCGGGGAGGGGAAGTTGATGGAGGAGACGGTGGATCGCGCGCACGCGCAGGGGGTAACGGGCGGTGTCCACCAGCAGGACCAGGCCGTAGTCCCAGGGGCTGGGGGACGGATGCTCCGTGCGGAGCCGGAGGTAGGTCGCCCAGCGGTGATGGCCGTCGGCTATCAGTGCCTGGTGGCGGGCCAGGTCCGACTGGATCTCGGCGAGGTCGGCGGGGTCGGTGACGGCCCAGAGGCGATGGCTGAAGCCGTCCTCCGTCGTCGTGGCGAGGAGTGGGGCACGCTCAGTGGTGCGCTCGACCACGGCTGTCGCCCCGGCCGTGGCGCCGTCGCCCCGGTAGGTGAGGAGCAGGGGCTCCATGTTGGTGGCGGTGGCGCGCAGCAGGGCCGCGCGGTCCGTGATGACGTGCGGGATGACGTCCTCGTGGGGGAGGACCACGCCGGCGGAGGGCTCGGAGAGGCGCAGGGCGCCTATGAGACCGCGCTGGAGGATGCTGCCGTCCGCCTGCTCGTAGACGTAGAGACCGGGCTCGGCGTCGGCGGCGAGGACGCCGTCGGCGAGCCAGCGGCGCAGCGTGTCGGCCGCCTGTTCGTTCCGGGCGGCGGGGCTGCCGGCCTGGGGGAGTATCAGGCGGACGATGTTGTACGGATCGGCGGATTCGAGATGAAGCAGCCCGTCCGGCCGTACGACGACGTCGTACGGCGGTGATGTCACGGCGGCCAGACTGCCGACCCGGTCGGGGTCGTAGCGAAGCCCCCGGAACGGGGTCAGTTCGAGGCCGCTGCGCGCCGGGATCTCCTCCGCGGGACCTGCGTAGTTCATTGATGCATCGTATGGGTGTCGGTGCCGTGAGGGATGATCGGGGAAAGCGACCTGACCGATTGTTGACGGACCGGAGTCCGGTCCGGCCCGGTCGGGCGACCGTCGGACGAGCGAGGAGCGGAGCACGATGAGCCAGGCAGTCAGGACGCGGCCCGACGGCAGTGGGCAGGCCCTGAGCGAGGCGTACGACACGGCTCTGCTCGATCTGGACGGGGTGGTGTACGCGGGAGGGAGCGCGATCGCCTACGCCGTGGAGTCGCTGAGCACGGCGCGCGCCGGTGGTATGCACCTCGCGTACGTCACCAACAACGCGCTGCGGACGCCGGACACGGTGGCCGCGCATCTGACGGCCCTCGGCATACCGACCGAGGCCGGTGACGTCATCACCTCGGCACAGGCCGTGTCCCGGCTGATCAGCGAGCAGTTGCCCTCCGGGGCGCGGGTGCTGGTCATCGGTGGTGAGGGGCTGCGGGTGGCGCTGCGGGAGCGGGGCCTCGAACCGGTCGAGTCGGCGGACGACGATCCGGCGGCGGTGGTGCAGGGGTACGGCGGTCCCGAGCTGCCCTGGGGGCGGTTCGCGGAGGCCTGCTACGCCATCGCGCGCGGGGTGCCGTGGTTCGCGTCGAACACCGACCTGACGATCCCGAGCGCGCGCGGGATCGCGCCGGGCAACGGGGCGGCGGTGCAGGTCGTCCGGATCGCGACCGGCGCCGAGCCGCAGGTGGCGGGCAAGCCCCTGCCGCCGATGCACCGCGAGACGATCCTGCGGACCGGCGCCGAGCGGCCGTTGGTGGTCGGGGACCGGCTGGACACGGACATCGAGGGGGCGTTCAACGGCGAGGTCGACTCGCTGCTGGTGCTGACCGGTGTGACCGACGGCGCGCAGTTGCTGGCCGCGCCCCCGCGGCACCGGCCCACGTACGTCGACGCCGATCTGCGGGGCATGCTCACCGGGCAGCCGGAGGTCGTGGAGGCGGGCGAGGGTTTCCGGTGCGGCGGCTGGACGGCCACGGCGGGGGCGGATCGGCTCGAACTCGACGGCGAGGGCGAGGCCCTGGACGGGCTGCGGGCGCTGTGCGCGGCGGCCTGGACGGCGGCCGGTGAGGGCTCGTGCGCGCTGGACGGGGGGAAGGCGCTGGCCCGGCTGGAGCTCTGAGGGACGGGGGCTCTCGTCCGCCGTCCGTACCGCTCCGTGCGGTCGTCGTGGGCGCGTTCGAGCCAAAAGCAGAGGATAGGCTAACCTAACCGAGTGTTGGTCGACAGTCCTCCTGAACCGAGCGCGGAGACCGCTCCCGCGCCCCCGAACCGCCGTGCGGTACGAGCCGTCGGCCTCCTCGTGGCCCTCGTCCTCCTCGTCCTGGTCGCCCTGGCGAGTATCGCGATCGGTGCGAAAGAACTCTCTCCGGGGCAGGTCTGGCACGGCTTGTTCGAGGACACGGGGACGTACGGTGACGCCGTCGTCGGGGAGCGGATCTCGCGCACACTCCTCGGACTGCTCGCGGGGGCCGCGCTGGGGCTCGCCGGTGCCGTCCTCCAGGCGCTCACCCGGAACCCGCTGGCCGACCCGGGTCTGCTCGGCATCAACGCGGGCGCGTCCGCGGCCGTGGTCACCGCCATCACCTACTTCGGCGTCACCTCGCTGAGCGGCTACGTGTGGTTCGCGTTCGCCGGCGCGGCCATGGTCGGGGCGCTGGTCTGGTTCCTCGGCGGCAGCCGGGGTGCGACGCCGGTGCGGCTGGCGCTCGCGGGCACGGCGATCAGTGCCGCGCTCTACGGCTATCTCCAGGCCGTGATGATCATGGACGACGCGGCGCTCTCCAAGATGCGCTTCTGGACGGTCGGTTCGCTGGCCTCGGCGAACGACGAGACCATCACCCAGGTGCTGCCGTTCCTGGCCGTCGGTACGGTCGTCGCGCTGCTGCTCGCCCGACCGCTGAACGCGATGGCCATGGGCGACGACACCGCTCGCGCGATCGGCGCCAACCTCAACCGCACCCGTGCGCTCTCCATGGCCGCCGCCACCGTGCTGTGCGGCGCCGCGACCGCCGCCTGCGGGCCGATCGTCTTCGTCGGGCTGATGGTCCCGCACGTGGTGCGGTCCTTCACCGGGCCCGACCTGCGCTGGATCCTGCCGTACGCGACCGTCCTGTCGCCCGTGCTGCTGCTCGGCGCCGACGTGCTCGGTCGCATGGTGGCGCGGCCCGCGGAGCTTCAGGTCGGCATCGTCACCGCGATCCTGGGCGGTCCGGTCTTCATCTTTCTCGTACGACGGCGGAGGACGGCCCAGCTGTGAAGACGCAGGCCACGAGGGAGACACCCACCATGAGCAAGCCCGCCGGGCGCGACCGCGCGCTGCGCTCGCCAGGCGGCCTGTCCGTCCGGCTGGACGTGCGGGCGTTCACCGTCGTCGTCCTGCTGCTGGTGGCGGCGCTGACCGCGAGCGTGGTGCTGATCGGCACCGGCGACTTCCCGATCCCGGCCGGCGACGTGCTGAAGACGCTGCTGGGCAACGGCGACGCGGGCCAGGAGTTCATCGTCAACGAGTTGCGGCTGCCCAGGGTTCTGGTCGGCCTCCTCGTCGGGGCCTCGCTCGGGCTCGGTGGGGCGCTGTTCCAGTCCATCTCCCGCAATCCACTGGGCAGTCCGGACGTGCTCGGCCTGTCCCAGGGCGCCACCGCCGGCGCGCTGGTCGTCATCGTGCTGTTCTCCGGCAGCGCGAACCAGGTGGCCCTCGGCGCGCTCGTCGGCGGTCTGGTGACCGGCTTCGCGATCTACGCGCTGGCGTGGAAGCGGGGCGTGCACGGCTATCGGCTCGTGTTGGTCGGCATCGGTGTCTCCGCGATCGTCACGGCGGTCAACGGCTATCTGATCACCAAGGCGGACCTCGTCGACGCGGCCCGTGCGGTCGTGTGGATGACCGGCTCCCTCAACGGCCGCGACTGGGCCCAGGTCTGGCCGCTGCTGATCATGTGCGCACTCCTCGTGCCGCTGGTGCTCGGCAACGCACGCGGGCTGCGGATGATGGAGATGGGCGACGACGTGTCGTACGCCCTCGGGGTGAGCGTCGAGCGTGTACGGCTGCTGCTGATGGTGTCGGCCGTGCTGCTCACCGCCGGAGCCACGGCCGCCGCCGGGCCGGTCGGTTTCGTCGCCCTCACCGCGCCCCAGCTCGCCAAGCGGCTGACCCGCTCCCCGGGCCCGAACCTGGTGCCCGCCATGTGCATGGGCGCGACCCTGCTGATCGTCGCCGACTGGGCCTCGCAGCGGGCCTTCGGGGCCGACCAGCTGCCGGTCGGCGTGGTCACCGGAGTGCTCGGTGGCGTCTATCTGCTGTGGCTGCTGGTCACCGAGCGGAAGGCCGGGCGGATATGAGGGCGTCGGCGCACGAGAACGACTACGTGTCGGCGCACGAGAACGACTACGCGTCGGCGCGGGCGAAGGACGACGCGTCGGCGCACGCGAAAGACCAAGGGAGCACTGTGAACCGCCTGTCCGCCGAGAACGTCACCCTCGCCTATGACCAGCGAGTCATCGCCGAGCAGCTGTCGGTGGAGATACCCGACAACTCGTTCACCGTGATCGTCGGTCCCAACGCCTGCGGCAAGTCCACGCTGTTGCGTGCCCTTTCGCGGATGCTGAAGCCGTCCCAGGGGCGGGTGCTGCTCGACGGGCAGGTCATCCAGTCGATGCCCGCGAAGAAGGTCGCCCGGACGCTCGGACTGCTGCCGCAGTCGTCGATCGCGCCCGACGGGATCACCGTCGGCGATCTCGTGGGCCGCGGCCGGTACCCGCACCAGGGGCTGCTGCGGCAGTGGTCGACCGAGGACGAGCGGATCGTCCGGGAGTCGATGGAGTCGACCGGGGTCGCCGAGCTGGCCGACCGTTACGTCGACGAGCTGTCGGGCGGTCAGCGCCAGCGGGTCTGGATCGCCATGGCGCTCGCCCAGCAGACCCCGCTGCTGCTGCTCGACGAGCCGACCACCTTCCTCGACATCCAGCACCAGATCGACGTGCTCGACCTGTGCGCCGAACTCCATGAGCAACAGGGCCGCACACTGGTCGCCGTGCTGCACGACCTCAACCACGCCGCCCGCTACGCCACCCACCTCATCGCCCTGCGCGGCGGCTCGGTGATCGCCGAGGGCGCCCCCTCCGAGATCGTGACGGCCGATCTGGTCGAGGAGGTGTTCGGGCTGCGCTGCCAGGTCATCGACGATCCGGAGACGGGTACGCCCCTGGTGGTCCCGGCGGCGCGCAGGGCGCGCACCGGGATGGCGAGGCCCGAGAAAGTGGGGGCTACAGAAGCTTCCTGAGCTGTCGGGGCTACAGGAGCTTCCTGAGCTGGAGCAGGTCCCGGAAGCCCGCCTCCAGCTTCACCCGGCCCGACCCCCAGGCCTTGGCGAAGTTCAGTTCGCCGTCGACCAGGGCCACCAGGTCGTCGCCCGTCATCGCGAGCCGGATCTGCGCCTTCTCGGCGGGCGGTCCCGCGAGGGTGTCGTGCACCTCGATGCGGCCGTCCCGCATCCGGCCCACGAAGGTGATGTCGAGATCCCTGATGTGGCAGCTCACCGAACGGTCGAGGGCTGTCGCCTCGTGCACGTGTCCGTCGGCGCCTGCCATGGTGTCCGAGAGCTTTTCGAGCGCGGCGCGGCACTCCTCAGTCGTTGCCATCGCGATCGACGGTACCCCAGAGCTTCGCGGTAGCGTCTGGGCATGAGCGACTCTTTGCCCGAGGTCGTGGCGGAGGTGGACGCGGCGGTGGTGGAGGTGCCGGCCGAGGCCGGACCCGAGTACGACCCCGCAGCCCCGGCTCCGCTGGACGTGCCCCGCACCGCCACCGGCCACCCCGAGGTCGACGCCGCCCTCGACCGGCTGGCCGACACCGACCACCTCGCCACCGACGGGCACGTGGAGGTGTACGAGGATGTGCACCGGGGGCTGCGTGACGCGCTCACCGCGCTCGACGCCCGCCCGGGACCTCCGGCTCCCACCCGTCACCCGACCAGCACCCCTGGGTGAGACCCTGTGGGTCGTACCCATCGATCGCCGTACGAGAGCAGGAGCTGAACCCACCGTGGCAGGAGTCGCACGCCGCCGTCTGGACGCCGAACTGGTCCGGCGGAAGCTCGCGCGGTCGCGTGAGCACGCGAGCCAGCTGATCGCCGCCGGCCGGGTCACCGTCGGCAAGACCGTCGCGACCAAGTCCGCCACACAGGTGGAGACCGCGGCCGCCATCGTGGTCGTGAGCGACGACAGCGACCCCGAGTACGTGTCCAGAGGCGGTCACAAGCTCGCCGGAGCCCTGGAGGTCTTCGTCCCGCGGGGGCTGGCCGTCGAGGGGCGCCGGGCGCTGGACGCGGGAGCCTCCACCGGCGGCTTCACCGACGTACTGCTGCGGGCCGGCGCCGCGCACGTCGTCGCCGTGGACGTCGGATACGGACAACTCGCCTGGACTCTGCGCAGTGATGAACGCGTCACCGTCAAGGACCGTACGAACGTACGCGAGTTGACGCTCGAAGCGATCGATGGGGAGCCTGTGGATCTTGTCGTGGGGGATCTGTCCTTCATCCCGCTCGGCCTGGTACTGCCCGCCCTGGTGCGGTGCGTGAAGCCGGACGCCGATCTGGTGATGATGGTCAAGCCGCAGTTCGAGGTGGGTAAGGAGCGGCTGGGCAGTGGGGGAGTCGTACGGAGTCCGGAGCTGCGCGCCGAGGCGGTGCGCGGGGTGGCCCGGCGGGCGGGGGAGCTGGGGCTCGGGGTGCAGGGTGTGACGGCCAGTCCGCTGCCCGGACCCTCGGGCAATGTCGAGTACTTTCTGTGGCTGCGTGCCGGGGCACCCGCGCTGGACCCGGCCGACGTCGACCGAGCAGTGGCGGAGGGGCCGCGGTGACTCAGGACCGATCTCGAACTGTCTTCCTCCTCACCCACACCGGGCGGCCTGCGGCGATCCGCAGCGCCGAACTCGTGGTCAAGGGGCTGCTGCACCACGGCATCGTCGTGCGTGTCCTGGAGTACGAGGCCGAGGACATCCCGCTGCCGGAGGAGGTGGAACTCGTCAAGGAGGCCACCCCGCAGTGCCTCGACGGGTGCGAGTTGCTCATCGTCCTCGGCGGTGACGGCACGCTGCTGCGCGGCGCCGAGTTCGCCCGCGCGTCCGGGGTGCCGATGCTCGGCGTCAACCTCGGCAGCGTCGGCTTCCTCGCGGAGGCCGAGCGGGACGACCTCGACAAGGTCGTCGACCGGGTGGTGACCAAGTCCTACGAGGTCGAGGAGCGGATGACCGTCGATGTCGTCGTTCATCAGAACGGGGACATCGTCCACACGGACTGGGCGCTGAACGAGGCGGCCGTGCAGAAGGCGGGCGCCGAGAAGCTGCTCGAAGTCGTCCTGGAGATCGACGGGCGGCCGGTGACCGGGTTCGGGTGCGACGGGATCGTGCTGTCGACTCCGACCGGGTCGACGGCGTACGCGTTCTCGGCCGGCGGGCCCGTGGTGTGGCCCGAGGTCGAGGCGCTGCTGATGGTGCCGATCTCCGCGCACGCGCTGTTCGCCAAGCCGTTGGTGACGTCGCCGAACTCTGTGCTGGCGGTGGAGGTTCTGCCGCACATCCCGCCGGGGGTGCTGTGGTGCGACGGGCGGCGGACCGTCGAGCTGCCGCCGGGGGCGCGGGTCGAGGTGCGGCGTGGGGCTGTGCCGGTGCGGCTGGCCCGGCTGCATCACGCGTCGTTCACGGATCGGCTGGTGGCCAAGTTCGCGCTGCCGGTCTCCGGATGGCGGGGGGCGCGGCACTAGCGCGAGGCGGGGGACGGCGGGGATCGTCGGCGGCCGCGGGTTCGTCGTGGCTTGTCGCGCCCCCGCGGCGGAGCCGCACATCGACACGGCCCCGCGCCCCCGCTGAGGCGCGTTGTCGCTCGCCGGAGTGACATAGGTACCGGGGGGCGTCGCGGTTCGCCTCCCCGACCTCGTAAGGTCGTGTCCGTGTTGGAGGAGATGCGGATACGGTCGCTCGGAGTCATCGACGACGCTGTCGTCGAGTTGTCGCCCGGCTTCACCGCCGTGACGGGTGAGACGGGTGCGGGCAAGACCATGGTGGTCACCAGCCTCGGCCTGCTGCTCGGCGGGCGGGCGGATGCGGCGCTCGTGCGGATCGGTGCGAAGAACGCCGTCGTGGAGGGCCGGATCACCGTGCCCGAGGGCGCGGCGGCGGCGGTCCGGGCCGAGGAGGCCGGGGCCGAACTCGACGACGGGGCGCTGTTGATCAGCCGTACCGTTTCCGCCGAGGGACGGTCCCGGGCACATCTGGGCGGGCGTTCCGTCCCCGTGGGCGTGCTCGCCGAGCTGGCCGACGAACTCGTCGCCGTGCACGGGCAGACCGACCAGCAGGGGCTGCTGAAGCTGTCCCGGCAGCGGGCGGCGCTCGACCGGTACGCGGGCGACGCGGTGGCCGTACCGCTCACCAAGTACGGCGAGGCCTACCGGCGGCTGCGGGCCGTGGCCGGTGAACTCGACGAGATCGTCACCCGGGCGCGGGAGCGGGCCCAGGAAGCCGACATGCTGCGGTACGGCCTGGACGAGATCGCCGGCGTCGAGCCCCGGGCCGGTGAGGACGTGGAGCTGGCCGAGGAGGCCGAGCGGCTCGGGCACGCGGAGGCGCTGGCCTCGGCGGCGACGGCCGCGCACGCCGCTCTCGCGGGCAATCCCGAGGACCCGGAGGGCGTGGACGCCGTCACCCTCGTCGCGGGCGCCCACCGCGCGCTGGAGGCCGTGCGGTCGCACGACCCGGCGCTGGCCGTGCTCGCCGAGCGGATCGGGGAGGTCGGGATCCTGCTGGGCGATGTGGCCGGGGAGCTGGCGGGATACGCCGACGACCTGGACGCGGACCCGCTGCGGCTCGCGGCCGTCGAGGAGCGGCGGGCGGCGCTGACCGGGCTGACGCGGAAGTACGGCCACGGCCGTGACGTGGCCTCGGTGCTGTCGTGGGCCGAGGAGGGCGCCCAGCGGCTCACCGAGCTTGACGGCGACGACGAGCGCATCGGCGAGCTGACCGCCGAGCGGGACGCGCTGCGGGTCGAGTTGGGCGGCCTGGCCCAGGCCCTGACGGACGCCCGCGCCGAGGCCGCCGAGCGGTTCGCCGCCGCCGTCACCGCCGAGCTGGCCTCCCTGGCCATGCCGCACGCGCGCGTGTCGTTCGAGATCCGCCAGACCGACGACCCGGAGGGCGTCGAGGTGGGCGGGCGCACGGTCGCGTACGGGCCCTTCGGCGCGGACGAGGTCGAGCTGTTGCTCGCGCCGCACCCGGGGGCGCCGCCGAGGCCCATCGCCAAGGGCGCGTCCGGCGGTGAGCTGTCGCGGGTGATGCTCGCCGTCGAGGTGGTCTTCGCGGGGACGGACCCCGTGCCGACGTACCTCTTCGACGAGGTCGACGCCGGTGTCGGCGGCAAGGCGGCGGTCGAGATCGGCAGGCGGCTCGCTCGTCTCGCCAGATCGGCGCAGGTCGTGGTGGTCACGCATCTGCCTCAGGTGGCCGCGTTCGCCGACCGGCAGTTGCTGGTGGAGAAGACCAACGACGGTTCCGTGACCCGGTCGGGTGTGAAGGTCCTGGAGGGAGAGGACCGGGTGCGCGAGCTGTCGCGCATGCTCGCCGGTCAGGAGGACTCGGAGACGGCCCGGGCTCACGCGGAGGAACTGCTGGCGGCGGCTCGCGCGGACGCCTAGGGCGGGATGTGCCGACGCGGGGGTGGGACGCAAGTGGTGTGGTGGGGCAACCTCGTGCGGGAGTTCACTCGTGTGGGTGACCCTGAGTCCGGGGTTGCCCGGACCTCCGGCTCGCCCCCCGTCCGGCTGTCCCGGAACACCCTTGCGGCCTGGCATCCTTGGACGGGAACGACGTAGCGGGACGTGCCGCGTGGACCGTGCGGAAGCACCTCGTAGGGTCCACCCCGCGGCGGAATCCCTCTGTGCGTTCCTTCGTGACCGTCCGACCCCGAACCAGGAGCCCCGGCCACGTGAGTCACGTGAGCAGCCACTCACCGCACGGCCAGGCGCCGCTGCGGACCGTGCAAGTGCTCGGCGGCGGCAGCGCAGTGAGTAGCACGCATGTGCGATCGCTGACCTCGGGGCTGGTCGCCAGGGGCGTTCGGGTCACCGTCTGCGCCCCCAGCGAGGCGGACGGCCTGTACGACTTCACCGGAGTCGGCGCGCACCACGTCCATGTGCCCCGCAGCAGCGACCCGGCCTCGGTGGCCGGCCTGCGCAGCGCCTTCGCGGACGCC
Source organism: Streptomyces gottesmaniae (assembly GCF_031845845.1). Taxonomy (NCBI): domain Bacteria; kingdom Bacillati; phylum Actinomycetota; class Actinomycetes; order Kitasatosporales; family Streptomycetaceae; genus Streptomyces; species Streptomyces gottesmaniae. Next base: position 285,758 of record NZ_JAVRFJ010000005.1, on the reverse strand, counting down.
GACCTGGTGCACGCGCACGGACTGCACGCCGGCTTCCGCGCCACTCTCGCGCTCGGCCGGCGCACCACCCCGCTCGTCGTCACCCTGCACACGCGGTCGTACGCCGAGGGGGCGCGGGCGCATCTGCTGCGGCTGCTGGAGCGGCGGGTCGCCAAGGCCGCCGCCGTGGTCCTCGGCACCTCCTCCGACCTGGTCGACCAGGCCCGCAGCCGCGGCGCGCGCGACGCCCGGCTCGCCGCCGTCGCGCTGCCCGTGCCGCGCCGGGTCGTGGCCGGTGAGGACCCGGACCGGCCCGCGTCCAAGGTCAGGGCCGAACTGGGCGCCACGGAACGCCCGTTGCTCATGACCGTCGGCACACTCGACCGCCGGCGGGGGTACGACACCCTCCTCGACGCCGCCCGGGAGTGGCGCGGTCTCGACCCGGCCCCGCTGCTCGTGGTCGCGGGCGAGGGACCGTTGCGGGGGACGCTGCAGCGGCGCATCGAGGACGAGGAACTGCCCGTACGGCTCGTCGGGCGGCGCGACGACGTCTCCGAGCTGGTCGCGGCCGCCGACCTCGCGCTGCTGCCCGGCGGACCCGAGGCCCGCTCGGTCCTCGCGCAGCAGGCGCTCCACGCGCGCGTGCCGCTCGTCGCCGCCGCTGTCGGATCGCTGCCCGACCTGGTCGGCGACGGCGCCGAACTCGTCCCGTACGGCGACGCCGGGGCGCTCGCCGGCGCGGTCGCACGCCTCCTCGGGGACCCCGCCCGCTGCGAGACGTTGCGGGAGCGGGGCACCAGGCAGGCGGCCACCTGGCCGACCGAGGACGAGACGGTGGCCCAGGTGCTCAGTGTCTACGACGAGTTGACGCAGCTCAGGCCCCTGACCTGACCCGCAAGCGAAGGGCCCGGCCTCAGCCGACGTGTCTGCGTGCCCGCAGGGCCAGGCTCAGGGCCAGCACCGCCTGCGGGTCGTCCAGGTCGGTGCCGAGCAGTTCGCCGATGCGGGCGAGGCGGTTGTAGAGGGTCTGGCGGTTGAGATGCAGCTCGCGGGCGGTCTCCGCCTTGCGGCCGGCGTGCGCGAGATAGGCCTCCAGCGTCGGCAGCAGCGGGGGCCTGGCCCGGTCGTCGTGGTCGCGCAGGGGGCCGATCGCGCGGTCCACGAAGGCGGCCAGGTCGGGATGGTCGCGCAGCCGCCACAGCAGCAGGTCGATGTCGAGGCGCCGGGCGTCGTACCAGAGGCGGTCGGCGAGGCCCTGCGCGGCCGTCGCCGTCTCCGCCGCGTGCCGGAGGCCCGCCGAGGCGGCCGCCCAGCCGCCGGGCGCCCCGACGACCACCACGGGCGGCCGTCCGCCCGGCCTCTGCATCCCGGCCCGCTCCACGCCGGCCCGGAGCGCCGACGCGACCTTGTCGGCCACCGGCTGGCGCTCCGACTCCGCGCGCAGGCCCAGCAGCAGCGGTACGCGGCCCTCGACGGGGCGTACGCCGAGCAGGACGGGTACGCCCACGGAGGCCAGCTCCTCGGCCACCGCGCGGGCCAGGACGGCCCAGCCCCCACCGGGGGAGAGGCCGTCGGCGAGCCGCATCACGACGGGCAGCAGGGGGCCGGCGCCCGGCTTGAAGCCGAGGACGCGGGCCTGTGCGGGCGCGTCCTCGGCCCGGACCCGGCCCTCGGCGAGGTCGGTGAGGAAGTCGCCGCGTCCGCGCGCCGCCAGTTCCTCCTCCTGCCGGGCCTGCATCAGGACGACGGCGAGGATGCCGGCCGCGCGTTCGGCCGCCATCCGGTGGACGGGCGCCGGCGGGGCCACGACGGGCAGGAGGACCAGACGGGCCCGTACCGAGCCGGTGCCGGGGCCGCCACCCGGTACGTCGACGAGGGTCGACCCGGCGGGCGGCTCGTCCTGGTGCCGGTCACGCAGCCCCTCCCACACCTGGAGCGGATCGGTGTCGGCCGGACCGGTCCCGGCGGCGTACAGGAGCTGTCCGTCGGGGGTCTCCAGGAAGACCGGGTTGCCGCTGAAGTCGGCCAGGATGCCGAGCACCTGCGGGACTCCGCCGCCCCCGAGCAGGGCCTCGGTGCAGCGGCGGTGGACCTCCTCGGCCTGCTGGAGGAGCGCGTAGTGGCCGTTGACGATCTCGGTGTGGATCTCCTCGGTGACTGTCACGAAGGCCACCTCGCGGTGCAGTTGGACGAGCGGGAGCCCGGCCGAGCGCGCCGTCTCGACGAGGGCCGCCGGGAGGCGGGCGAAGCGCGGGCCCAGTTCGACGACCAGGGCCGAGATCCCGCGCTCGGCGAGGGTCCGGACGAACGCCCGCTGGTCGGCGGGGCGGGTGCCGAGCCCGTAGCCGGTGGTCAGCAGCAGCTCGCCGCCCTTGAGGAGCGAGGCGATGTTCGGGACCTCGCCCGCGTGCACCCAGCGCACGGTGCGGTGCAGCCGGTCGCCGCCCGCCAGGACCTCCGGCAGCCCGCCGCGCAGTCCGGGCAGCTCCAGCGCCCGCCGCACGGTGATGCCGCCCTGCGCCTCGCGTCCGTCACCTGGTTCGCGGCCTCCACGGGTGTCCATGGAGCGGACGGTACCCGGTCGTCAGGCCGGTGGGATGTTGTGGTTGAAGCGGAAGACGTTGTCGGGGTCGTACGCGCTCTTCACCGCCGTCAGCCGCCGGTAGTTGTCGACGCCGAGACCGGCGACGACCCGGTCGGCGCCCTCGTCGCCGACGAAGTTGAGATAGACGTCGCCGGTGCTCCACGGGCGTACGTCGGCGCGCACGTCCCGTACCCACCGGACGCACCGGTCGTCGTCCTCGGGGCTCTCCCAGACGCCGAAGGGGTGGACGACCCAGGGGGAGTCCCGGTAGGGCACGGGGTAGTGGGCGGGGCCCTCCGGTATCGCGCCGCCGAGCGGGAAGAGCACGTGCTGGGTGCCGGTCGGCACGGGCATCGACCAGGCGCGGGTGGCGAGGACGTCCACCAACTCGTCCGGCAGACCGGTCAGGTACTCCGCCGACCAGTAGTTCCGCATCCCCGGCGGATCGTCGATCATGCACTGCACGTCCGCGTACGGCATCGCGCCGACCATCTCGGCCTCGTGCGGCATCGCCAGGAGCGGCTGGGCGACCTTGCGCATGTCGTCCTCGGTGCCCGCGTACGTCAGGAGCACGGCGCAGGTGAGCCCGCCCACCAGATGCCCGGGGACGAACTCCTCGGGCGGGGCGGTGAGATAGAGGACACCGCCGCTCGCCTCCCGCGGGCCGGTCTCGATGACGTCGCGGTACACGCGGATCACCTCGGGGCCGTGTTCCGGGGGGTAGAACAGCAGGGCGACGGAGAAGGCGGGCAACTCGTGCAGCCGGAGGGTGAGCGCGGTGGCCACCCCGAAGTTCCCGCCGCCGCCGTGCAGCGCCCAGAACAGGTCCGGGTTCTCCTCGGCGCTCGCGCGGACGGTGTGTCCGTCGGCGGTCACCATTGCGACGCCGAGCAGGTTGTCGACGGCGAGCCCGAAGGTGCGGTCCAGCCAGCCGCTGCCGCCGCCGAGCACGAAGCCGCCCACACCCGTGGTCGACGCCCGGCCGCCGGTGGTCGCCAGGCGGTGGGGCTCGGTGGCGCGGTCGAGGTGGCTCATGGTGGCGCCGCCCCCGACCCGGGCGGTCCTGGAGGCGGGGTCGACCGTGACCCCGTGCATCCGGCGGAGGTCGATGACGAGTCCGTTGTCGTTCAGTGCCATTCCGGCCACGCTGTGGCCGCCGCCGCGCACCGCGATCGGCAGGTCGAGGTCGCGGGCGAAGCACACCGAACGGACGACATCGGTCTCGTCGGTGCACTGAGCGACCACGGCCGGACGCCGGTCGATCATGGCGTTGAACACCGTGCGGGCGTCGTCGTACCCCGGGTCGCCCGGCGCGAACACCTCGCCGGCCAGATCCTCGCGCAGTGCGGCGAGGGCCGCCCGCGCCTTCGAGAGGGGAGCCATGGTGAGCCGCCCCCTTTCGGTCAGGGGACAGGGCTCCTTCCAGGCTAGGTGGGGCAGACGGATCGGGCCTGTTCGGTCGGTCGCCCGGCAACGGTGGCGACCGGGGCGGCGCAAGCACCCGTACCAGGGGCGCAAGCGCTTGCCGTGCGCGCCTGCGCGCGCCCCGGTCCGCCGCCGTGCGCGCCGGACCGGAGGGCGCGCGCTCAGCCTCCGTACGCCCCCGAGGCGGTCAGCCGCAGGGCCGTGTCGATGAGGGGGACGTGGCTGAACGCCTGCGGGAAGTTGCCGACCTGGCGCTTGAGCACCGGGTCCCACTCCTCGGCGAGGAGGCCCAGGTCGTTGCGGAGGGCGAGCAGCTTCTCGAAGAGCTTGCGGGCCTCATCCACGCGACCGATCATCGCCAGGTCGTCGGCCATCCAGAACGAGCAGGCGAGGAACGCGCCCTCGTCGCCCGGCAGCCCGTCCACGCCCTCGTCCTCGCCGGAGGTCGGGTAGCGCAGGATGAAGCCGTCCGGGGTCGACAGCTCCCGCTGGATCGCCTCGATGGTGCCGATCACCCGCTTGTCGTCCGGCGGAAGGAAGCCCATCTGCGGGATCAGCAGCAGCGAGGCGTCCAGCTCCTTGGAGCCGTACGACTGTGTGAAGGTGTTGCGCTCCTTGTCGTAGCCCTTCTCGCACACGTCCCGGTGGATGTCGTCGCGCAGCTCGCGCCACTTCTCCAGCGGGCCGTCCGCGTCACCGGACTCGATGAGCTTGATCGTGCGGTCCACCGCGACCCACGCCATGACCTTGGAGTGCACGAAGTGGCGGCGCGGCCCGCGCACCTCCCAGATGCCCTCGTCCGGCTCGTCCCAGTGGTCCTCCAGGTAGCGGATCAGCTTCAGCTGGAGGAGCGAGGCGTAGTCGTTGCGGGCCAGGCCCGTCATGTGGGCCAGGTGCAGGGCCTCGGTGACCTCGCCGTACACGTCCAGCTGGAGCTGGTGCGCGGCGCCGTTGCCGACCCGGACCGGTGCGGATTCCTCGTATCCGGGCAGCCACTCCAGCTCGGCCTCGCCCAGCTCCCGCTCACCGGCGATCCCGTACATGATCTGCAGGTTCTCCGGGTCGCCGGCGACGGCGCGGAGCAGCCACTCACGCCAGGCGCGGGCCTCGTCGCGGTAGCCGGTGCGCAGCAGCGAGGAGAGGGTGATGGCCGCGTCGCGCAGCCAGGTGTAGCGGTAGTCCCAGTTGCGGACGCCGCCGATGTGCTCCGGGAGGGACGTCGTCGGAGCGGCGACGATGCCGCCGGTCGGGGCGTACGTCAGGGCCTTCAGCGTGATCAGGGAGCGGATCACGGCCTCGCGGTACGGGCCGTGGTACGTGCACTGCTCCACCCAGTCACGCCAGAACTCCTCCGTGGCCTGGAGCGACGGCTCGGGCTCCGGCAGCGGCGGGGGCTGCTTGTGCGAGGGCTCCCAGGAGATCGTGAACGCGATCCGGTCCCCCGGTGTCACGGTGAAGTCGGCGTAGGTGGTCAGCGCCTTGCCGTAGGTCTCGCACTCCGTGTCGAACCACACGGAGTCCGGCCCGGCGACGGCCACCGTGCGCCCCTCGTGCTTGTGCACCCAGGGCACCACCCGGCCGTACGAGAAGCGCATCCGCAGCGCCGAGCGCATCGGCACCCGGCCGCTGACGCCCTCCACGATCCGGATCAGCTGGGGGGCGCCGTCACGCGGCGGCATGAAATCCGTCACACGGACCGTGCCGCGCGGGGTGTCCCACTCGGATTCCAGGATCAGCGAGTCGCCGCGGTACCTGCGGCGGGAGGCCGTGGGCGGCTCGGCGTCGGCCGCGTGCGCGGGACCCAGTCTCCAGAACCCGTGTTCCTCGGTGCCGAGCAGTCCCGCGAAGACGGCGTGGGAGTCGAAGCGGGGCAGGCACAGCCAATCGACCGTGCCGTCCCGGCAGACCAGCGCGGCGGTCTGCATGTCTCCGATGAGTGCGTAGTCTTCGATGCGCCCGGCCACGTGCAACTCCAGTCGAACGGCCACGTCGTCGCCCCCCGAGGGGCGGTCGCTGTGCGGTGTGCGGTCAAGGGACCCAAGGGATCGGCAAAGGAACCATGCTTCCAGAGTGATCCAAGGGACGGTGTCATGCGATGTCGCTCAACGATCCTCAACGCATATGAGGCGATCGTTGCTCAACGGACTGACGAGCTCTCATGATTACCGGAGACGGGCGGGGGTGTTGCCGTCGCGGCGGCCGCGCTCGGCAGCGAGTGTCCGAAGAGGATACGACGCACCGGAGGGCTCCGCGTGCCGCTCGAGGCAACACGAGTGAGCCGAACGGGTGAGCTAACGGTGAAGGCCGACCGGGATTCGCCGATGGTCGTACGAGCTCCGTGTCGGCCCGTGCGCGGAGCGTGGCCGGAAGCGATCGTGTCCTGTCGCTGATACCCTGGTAGCCCGTGGACCGGTGGGCGCCCCGACGCAAGAGGGACCCCCGAACCGCAGCGAAGGCACCCCCGAAGGATGAGTTCGGGCGGCGGCCGACCCGCACACCGAACCGCGACCACGGGAGCCCCCTCTTGGCCATGCCGCCCGCTGCTTTTCGAAACACGACGACAAAGCACATCTTCGTCACCGGGGGTGTCGCCTCCTCGCTCGGCAAGGGTCTGACCGCCTCCAGCCTCGGCATGCTGCTCAAGGCCCGCGGCCTGCGTGTCGTGATGCAGAAGCTCGACCCCTACCTGAACGTCGACCCGGGCACGATGAACCCCTTCCAGCACGGTGAGGTGTTCGTCACCAACGACGGCGCCGAGACCGACCTGGACATCGGCCACTACGAGCGCTTCCTCGACCGCGACCTGGACGGCTCGGCCAACGTCACCACCGGCCAGGTCTACAACACCGTCATCGCCAAGGAACGGCGCGGCGAGTACCTCGGCGACACCGTGCAGGTCATCCCGCACATCACCAACGAGATCAAGCACCGCATCCGGCGCATGGCCTCCGACGAGGTCGACGTCGTCATCACCGAGGTCGGCGGCACCGTCGGCGACATCGAGTCGCTGCCGTTCCTGGAGACCGTCCGCCAGGTCCGTCACGAGGTCGGCCGCGACAACGTCTTCGTCGTCCACATCTCGCTCCTGCCGTACATCGGGCCGTCGGGGGAGCTGAAGACGAAGCCGACCCAGCACTCGGTTGCGGCTCTGCGCAACATCGGTATTCAGCCAGATGCGATCGTGCTGCGCTGCGACCGCGAGGTGCCCGCCGCGATCAAGCGCAAGATCTCCCTGATGTGTGACGTCGACGAGGCCGCCGTGGTCGCGTGTCCCGACGCCCGCTCGATCTACGACATCCCGAAGACGGTGCACGGCGAGGGCCTGGACGCCTATGTGGTCCGCAAGCTGGACCTGCCGTTCCGCGACGTGGACTGGACGACCTGGGACGACCTGCTCGACCGCGTCCACAACCCGCTCCACGAGATCAACCTGGCGCTCGTCGGCAAGTACATCGACCTGCCCGACGCCTACCTCTCGGTCACCGAGGCGCTGCGCGCGGGCGGCTTCGCCAACAAGGCCCGCGTGAAGATCAAGTGGGTCACCTCGGACGACTGCAGGACCCCGGCCGGCGCCGCGGCCCAGCTCGCCGACGTCGACGCCATCTGCATCCCCGGCGGCTTCGGCGACCGGGGCGTCTCCGGCAAGGTCGGCGCCATCCGGTACGCCCGCGAGAACAAGATCCCGCTGCTCGGCCTCTGCCTGGGCCTGCAGTGCATCGTGATCGAGGCCGCGCGCAACCTGGCCGACATCCCGGACGCCAACTCCACCGAGTTCGACGCCGCCACCGCGCACCCGGTCATCTCCACCATGGCCGAGCAGCTCGACATCGTCGCCGGTGAGGGGGACATGGGCGGCACGATGCGGCTGGGCATGTACCCGGCCAAGCTCGCCGAGGGCTCGATCGTGCGCGAGGTGTACGACGGCAAGGAGTACGTCGAGGAGCGCCACCGCCACCGCTACGAGGTGAACAACGCCTACCGCGCGGAACTGGAGAAGAAGGCCGGTCTGCAGTTCACCGGCACCTCGCCCGACGGCAAGCTCGTCGAGTACGTCGAGTACCCGCGCGAGGTCCACCCGTACCTGGTCGCGACCCAGGCGCACCCCGAGCTGCGCTCCCGTCCGACCCGCCCGCACCCGCTGTTCGCGGGGCTGGTGAAGGCCGCCGTGGAGCGGAAGACCGGCAAGTAAATCCGAGCGGCGCGAGAGCTGTACGGTGACCGGGGTGCGCGTCTTTCGGGACGTGTGCCCCGGTTTTTTTCGCATGTGTGGGAGGACGAGTCGACATGACGATCAAGGACACCGCCGAGGCGTGGGAGGTCCGGGCGAGCGAGACTCCGTTCGTCGGCAAGAAGACCTCCGTGCGCACGGACGACGTGGTCATGCCCGACGGGTCGGTCGTCCGCCGTGACTACCAGGTGCACCCCGGGTCCGTCGCCGTCCTCGCCGTCGACGACCAGGACCGGGTGCTGGTCATCCGGCAGTACCGCCACCCGGTCCGCGAGAAGCTCTGGGAGATCCCGGCGGGCCTGCTGGACGTGCCCGGCGAGAACCCCCTGCACGCCGCCCAGCGCGAGCTGTACGAGGAGGCGCACGTCAAGGCGGAGGAGTGGCGGGTGCTCACCGACGTCTACACCACGCCCGGCGGCTGCGACGAGGCGGTGCGGATCTTCCTGGCCCGGGATCTCTCCGAGGCCGAGGGGCAGCGGTTCGAGGTGGAGGACGAGGAGGCCGACATGGAGTTGGCCCGGGTGCCGCTGGACGAGCTGGTGCGGGGGGTGCTCGCGGGGGAGCTGCACAACAACTGCCTTGTGGTGGGGGTCCTTTCCCTGGTGGCCGCGCGGAGTGCGGGCGGGGTGGAGTCGCTGCGGGCGGCCGAGGCGCCGTGGCCTGCGCGGCCGTTCGAGAACTAGGTCCGGGGGCGTAGGTGAACTGCGTCGGCTCTGGCTCGGCGCGCAGTTCCCCGCGCCCCTCGCGGGGCACGGTCGTCGGACCCTGAAGGAGACGCGGGGCGTCTTCACGGCCTCCTGATCATGCCGGTCGTACGATCTGTTGATCCGATCGAGCGATCTCACCGCCCTGCTCCGCCCAGATCGTCGCAGAGCGTGAACTAGGCTCGGGAAACGCCCGAACCGGAGTCCCGGCGGGCTTGCTCGTGCGGTGGGACGGGAGAGTGGCCCGTGGCGGATCAGGCGGTGGACCTCGGGGGTGCCCGGGTGTCCGGTACGGGGCGGCCCCCGGCTGTCGAGGCCGCCCCCACGGAGAGTCAGTTCCTGGGCCGCACAAGAGAGTTGAAGGAACTGCGGGCCGACATCGGCCGGGCCGGGCTCAACACCCTCGCGGGCCGCAAGGCGCCCCACGCGCGGGTGCTGCTCATCGCCGGCCGGCCCGGTTTCGGGCGCACCGCGCTCGCCGAGGAACTCGTACGGCAGGTTACCGACGGTTACCCCGATGGGGTGCTGCGGACCCGGCTCACCGAGCCCGACGGCACCCGGGTACCGGTCGAGCGCGCGGCGCGGGAACTGCTCGAGGGGCTCGGGCTGCCGGCGCCGGCCGGGGCCGACGAGGACGATCTCAGCGAGGCCCTGCGCGAGGCGCTGGCCGACCGCCGGGTGGTGCTCCTGCTGGACGACGCGGCCGACGCCGAGCAGGTCGACGCACTGCTCCCGGACACCCCCGACTCCCTGGTCGTGGCGGTCTCAGGCGGGCCGCTGACAGGCATCTCCGACGTCCGGCCGTGCACCCTGGGCGGACTGGACACCAAGTCCGCCGTGGAGTTGCTGGAACGCTTCAGCGGCTCGGTGCGCATCACCGTGGACCCCCGCTCGGCCGAGGGGCTCGCCGAGGTGTGCGGGGCCCAGCCGGCCGCGCTGCGGCTCGCCGGGGGCTGGCTGGCCGCCCGTCCCTCTGCCGCCGTCTCCGACCTGGCCAAACAGCTGCGTGCCGACGAGGACGACCGCCCGCCGCTCGCCAAGATCTTCAAGCTGTCCTCCGTCTCGCTGCCGACCGCCGCCGCGCGGATGCTGCCCCTGCTCGCCCTGGCCCCCGCCGGCCTGGTCGACCCGCACATCGCGTCCGGCCTCGCCGGCTGCTCGGTCGACGCGGCCCGCGGCACACTGGACGACTTCGTGGCCCTGGGCTTCCTGCACGAGGTCGACTCGTCGCTGCCGCAGTACGAGGTTCCCGGCTGTCTCCAGCCGCTGCTGCGGTCCCTCGCCGAGAGCCAGGAGCGGCCGGGCGAGCTGCAGCTGGCTCGTGCACGGATGCTGGAGCGGATCGTGCGGCTGCTGCAGTCCTGCCGCGCCATCACCGAGACCGACAGCTCGCTGGCCCGCGAGAAGCTCCTCGCGATGCCCAAGGCGCTGCGGTTCCCGACCCCCCGGGCCGCCGAGGAGTGGCTGCGGGTGAGCCGTCCCGCGCTGCTGGCCGCGGCCCGGCTCGCGGTCGCCGACGGCGAGCTGGACACCCTCGCCCGGCGCCTGATGTCGCAGTTGGTCCGGGCCCTGGTGGCGCACTTCGGCACCCGGGCCGCCGCCTGCGACCTGTACGACCTGCACGGCCTCGTCCTCGATGTCGCCGAGCGCCGTGAACTGCCCCGCGAGCAGGCGGCCGCCCTGCTGAACCTCGGCGACCTGGACGCCCGGACCGGCCGTACGACGTCGGCGCTGGCCCGCTACCGGGCCGCGCTCGACGCCGGACGGCGGGCGAACGACCCGTACGCGACCGGCCGCGCGATGGAATCCGTAGGCGGCGCCCATCAGGAGCTGGAGGACTACGAACGGGCCGCCGACTGGTACGGCAGGGCGCTCGCCCAGCGGCTCGCCCGTGACGAGCGCGAGGACGCCGCCAGGCTGTACGGCCGGATCGCCGCCGCGCACACCTACGCGGGCCGGTACGGCGAGGCGCTGCGCAGCTGGAGCTCCGCGCTCACCGGCCACCGCCGGCTCGGCGATGTGGCCGGCCAGGCAAGGGTGTTGAGCGAGATGGCACGCGTCCAGGAGTACGCCGGCCGGCCCGAGGAGGCGCTGCGGACGTGCCAGGAGGCCGCGGAGTGGGCCCGGCGCGCCGACGACGTCCGGCTGCAGGCCGCGATCCAGCTGCGGATCGCCGACACCCTGGAGCGGCTCGGCGACCCGGCGGCGGCCCGGCTGCACCGCGCGGCGGCCGAGCGACTGCTCGGCGACGAGGCCCCCGCCCCCCAAACCAACGAGATCGAGCCGGAACAGGGTGCTAACGCCTGCGAAATCCGTAGTGCATCCGCGAAAGATTGATGCATTGAAAGGCTAGACAGCGGGGACACCTTCATTAGACTGGCTGCGCCGCCGGTTCTCCTGCGGTGTCTCCCGGTGCGCTCAGATGCGTACGGGTATGTCCTGCATTAGGTGGGCATGTTCCGCCTGTGCGTGCGAGCCCCCACACCCCTGCGAGCCAAGGACCGTGATCGACGTGAAGGTCGGCATCCCCCGCGAGGTCAAGAACAACGAGTTCCGGGTGGCCATCACCCCCGCCGGCGTGCACGAGCTCGTGCGCCACGGCCACCAGGTCGTCATCGAGCAGGGCGCCGGAGTCGGCTCGTCGATCCCGGACGTCGAGTACGTCGCCGCCGGCGCCGAGATCCTGGCCACGGCCGACGAGGTGTGGGCCGCGGCCGACCTGCTGCTCAAGGTCAAGGAGCCCATCGCCGAGGAGTACCACCGCCTCCGCAAGGACCAGACGCTCTTCACCTACCTGCACCTGGCCGCCTCCAAGGAGTGCACGGACGCCCTCGTCGAGTCGGGCACGACCGCGATCGCATACGAGACCGTCGAGCTGCCGAACCGCGCGCTGCCGCTGCTCGCGCCGATGTCGGAGGTCGCGGGCCGGCTCGCCCCCCAGGTCGGCGCGTACCACCTGATGCGGGCCAACGGCGGGCGCGGCGTGCTGCCCGGTGGTGTGCCGGGGGTGCTGGCCGGGCGGGCCGTCGTCATCGGCGGTGGTGTGTCGGGCTGGAACGCGGCGCAGATCGCCATCGGCATGGGCTTCCACGTGACCCTGCTCGACAAGGACATCAACAAGCTCAAGGAGGCGGACAAGGTCTTCGGCACCAAGATCCAGACCGTCGTCTCCAACGCCTTCGAGCTGGAGAAGGCCTGCCTGGAGGCCGACCTCGTCATCGGTGCCGTCCTCATCCCGGGGGCCAAGGCCCCGAAGCTGGTCACCAACGAGCTGGTGTCGCGGATGAAGCCGGGAAGTGTCCTTGTCGACATCGCGATCGACCAGGGCGGCTGCTTCGAGGACTCCCGGCCCACCACGCACGCCGAGCCGACCTTCCCGGTCCACGAGTCGGTCTTCTACTGCGTCGCCAACATGCCCGGCGCGGTGCCCAACACCTCCACCTACGCGCTGACCAACGCCACGCTGCCGTACATCGTCGAACTCGCCGACCACGGCTGGGCCGAGGCGTCACGCCGCGACCCGGCGCTGGCCAGGGGGCTCAACACCCATGACGGCAGGGTCGTTTACCGCGAGGTGGCCGACGCGCACGGCCTGGAGCACGTCGAGTTGGCGTCGCTGCTCGGCTGATCCGCCGGCGACGGACTCGCCTTCGGGGGTGTCGACGCCCCGCTGACCGGCTGCTTTAAGTCACCTTTCGGTAAAAGGCGATACGTCAACACAGGTCGTCAACAGCACCTTCCCGGCCGGATCTTGCCCGACAAGGTCCGGCCGGATGTGTGTATGGTCACTTTGCGACACTCGCGCAACTCGCCTCGAACATAACCGTTCGGATGTTTCGCGCACCGGTGAAACCTGCCGTGCGACGGCCCTACGCCCTTGACAGCCGCATGTTTCATTGCCGACACATCGGGCCGGGTCCGGCGGATTGTGTTGCTGCGGACCGCCGACACGCCATAGAGTCGCCAACCGTCGGCATGGTGCCACGCTGACCTATCTAGAAGTTTCCTGGTCACCAAGGAGGTAAGACGACTTGTGAATGAGTCGACATTTACTCCCGGGGGTGGTCAACCAGGAATGCCTGCGCCGGTCTCGGGCCCTATGGGGTTCGCGGCTGTCGGCTCCGTCGCTGTCCGCACCTTCGCAGCCCACCAGAGTCCGCAGGCAACTCCGACAGCACTCCAGAGCATGGATGGCCAACACGTGAACGCCATGGCCGGCGACGGAAGTGGCGGGGTCCACAACCACTTCGCCGACTACGACGAGCTGCCCGACGGGCACTTCTACGACCCCGACGCCGAGTACGAGCCCGATCCGGAGTACGCGGCCACGCTCGCGCCCGACGCGGCCCGTCAGCGCCGCGAGCGCATCGGTCCGACCGGTCGCCCGCTGCCCTACTTCCCGATCCCGGGCCCGCTGACCGACCACGGTCCCGCGAAGATCATCGCGATGTGCAACCAGAAGGGCGGCGTCGGCAAGACGACGTCGACCATCAACCTGGGTGCCGCGCTCGCGGAGTACGGCCGCCGGGTCCTGCTCGTCGACTTCGACCCGCAGGGCGCCCTCTCGGTCGGCCTCGGGGTGAACCCGATGGAGCTCGACCTCACGGTCTACAACCTGCTCATGGAGCGGGGCATGTCGGCCGACGAGGTCCTGCTGAAGACCGCGGTCCCCAACATGGACCTGCTGCCGAGCAACATCGACCTGTCCGCGGCCGAGGTCCAGCTGGTCTCCGAGGTCGCGCGCGAGTCGACGCTCCAGCGCGCCCTGAAGCCGCTCATGGCCGACTACGACTACATCGTGATCGACTGCCAGCCCTCGCTCGGTCTGCTCACGGTCAACGCCCTGACGGCCGCGCACAAGGTGATAGTGCCTCTGGAGTGTGAGTTCTTCGCTCTCCGCGGTGTCGCGCTGCTGACCGAGACCATCGAGAAGGTCCAGGAGCGGCTCAACCCGGAGCTGGAGCTCGACGGCATCCTCGCCACGATGTACGACTCCCGCACCGTGCACAGCCGTGAGGTCCTCGCGCGTGTCGTCGAGGCGTTCGACGAGCACGTCTACCACACGGTCATCGGGCGCACGGTCCGCTTCCCGGAGACCACGGTCGCCGGTGAGCCGATCACCACGTACGCCTCCAACTCCGTCGGCGCCGCCGCCTACCGTCAGCTCGCCAGGGAGGTGCTCGCCCGGTGTCACGCCGAGTGAGTCTGCCGGGGGCCGACGAACTCTTCCGTACGACAGGGGGAACGGCGCTGCAGCCGTCCGCTCCCCGGCGGGGGCCGGGCGGAGAAGCCCGTGTGCCCGGTCCCGCCGGGGAGAGCGACGGGGCCGCCGGCGCGGAGGACGCGCCGCCGTCCGTGCCCGTGCAGGGCGGTGACGGCGAGGGGTCCGAGCACGTGGCCGCGGACGCCGAGTCCGACGGCGAGCAGCCGCGCAGCCGTAACGCCGCGGCGGGGGCCGAGCGGGCCGCCGCCGGGCGGCAGCCGAAGCCGCAGGAAGGTTCTGCCGCTCCCCGGAAACGGGGACGCGCCTCCGGGCGCCGGCCCAGCGGACGGGAGCGGCACGACGAGAAGATCACCGTGTATGTCTCCGCCGAGGAGCTCATGGACCTCGAACACGCGCGGTTGGTGCTGCGGGGCGAGCACGGACTGGCCGTCGACCGGGGGCGGATCGTACGGGAGGCCGTCGCCGTGGTGCTGGCGGATCTGGAGTCCCGTGGGGACGCGAGCATCCTCGTACGACGGCTGCGGGGGCGGTAGAGGTAGCCTGCGGGGGCTATGACCTCGTATGACTCCTCTGGCTCGGCTTCCGGTGGTTCCGGTGGTCGTCGGCGTGCGCTGGGGAGGGGGCCGACGGCTCCGCCCTCGGCTCCGCCGGTCGAGCCGGTTTCGAGCGAGTCCCCGGCCGGGGAGCGTACGGCGGCCGACGCCGGTCGGGCGTTCCCCCCATCCGTTCCGCCCTACGAGACGCCTGCCCGCGACGACGGCGGCGGCGGAGGCGACGAGAGGCCGCCGGTTGCCGTCCCGGCCGAGGCCGAGGCCGAGCCTGAAGCAGCGGCCGGAGCCGAAGCCGAAGTCCCAGCTGACGCCGAGCCCGGAGCCGGAGCCGGAGCCGGAGCCGAGGCTGGTGGTGGGGGTTTCAAGGTTCGGCTGGCCAACTTCGAGGGGCCGTTCGACCTGTTGCTTCAGTTGATCTCGAAGCACAAGATGGATGTCACCGAGGTGGCGCTGTCCAAGGTCACCGACGAGTTCATGGCGCACATCCGGGCCATGGGGCCGGACTGGGACCTCGACGAGACGACCGAGTTCCTCGTCGTCGCGGCGACGCTGCTGGATCTGAAGGCGGCGCGGCTGCTGCCCGCCGCCGAGGTCGAGGACGAGGCCGACCTCGCGCTCCTCGAAGCCCGGGACCTGCTGTTCGCCCGGCTGCTCCAGTACCGCGCCTACAAACGGATCGCGGACATCTTCAACCAGCGGCTCGACGAGGAGGCCCGGCGCTATCCCCGGACCGTCGGGCTGGAGCCGCACCATGCCGAGCTGCTGCCCGAGGTGGTCATCAGCATCGGGGCGGAAGGATTCGCCAGGCTCGCGGTGAAGGCGATGCAGCCGAAGCCGAAGCCGCAGGTGTACGTCGATCACATCCACGCGCCCCTGGTGAGTGTGCAGGAGCAGGCCGGGATCGTGGTCGCGCGGCTGCGGGAGCTGGGGGAGGCGTCCTTCCGTGTGCTCGTCGAGGACACCGACGACACCCTGACCGTCGTCGCCCGCTTCCTCGCGCTGCTGGAGCTCTACCGGGAGAAGGCCGTGGCGCTGGACCAGGAGACGGCCCTCGGGGATCTCATCGTGCGCTGGACCGGCGGTGAAGGGAACGCCGAGCCCGTGGTCACGGACGAGTTCGACCGGCCGCCCGAACCGCCGAAGGAGGAGACGAAGGCATGAGCGAGGAGACGACCAGGGGAACTGCGGAGGGGGCGACCGAGGCGCCCGCGGGGTCGCGTTCCGTCGCCGGCCTCGACCTCAAGCCCGCCCTGGAGGCCGTCCTCATGGTCGTGGACGAGCCCGCGACGGCGGAGCATCTGAGCAAGATCCTGGAGCGGCCGAAGCGGCAGATCTCCAAGGCGCTCAGGGAGCTCGCCGACGAGTACGCGACACAGGGGCGCGGGTTCGAGCTGCGGCTGATCGCCGGGGGCTGGCGGTTCTACACCAGGCCCGAGTACGCCGCCGCCGTCGAGAGGTTCGTCCTCGACGGGCAGCAGGCGCGGCTGACCCAGGCCGCGCTGGAGACGCTGGCCGTGGTCGCGTACCGGCAGCCGGTGAGCCGGAGCAGGGTCTCGGCCGTACGAGGAGTCAACTGCGACGGGGTCATGCGCACCCTGCTTCAGCGGGGGCTGGTCGAGGAGGCGGGCGCGGAACCCGAAACAGGTGCGATCCTGTACAGGACGACGAACTACTTCCTGGAGCGGATGGGCCTGCGCGGCCTGGACGAGCTCCCGGAGCTCGCGCCCTTCCTCCCGGAGGCGGAGGCGATCGAGGCCGAGACCCAGGAAGCCGTACCGTCGTTCGATCCGGATGCTCCGGATTCCGAGGACACAGACGACAAGACGGAACTTTGATGCGAAGCAGCAGCGGCAGGAACAGCGGCGGAAACAACGGCGGGAGCCGTGGTGGCAACAGCGGCGGCCGCGGCGGGAGCAGTGGTGGGCGCGGCGGGAGCGGTGGTGGCCGCGGCAACTACCGCGGCGCCGGGAACGACCGCGACGACAAGCAGGGCGGTCGGCCGAAGAAGCCCCGTCCCGAAAAGCGCCGTTACGACGTGGGCCCCGGCGCCGCCCAGGACGGTCCCAAGTCCGGGCGCGGCGCCTCGGCGCGCGGCGGAGCCAAGGGCGGTCCGAAGCAGTCCCAGCAGCAGCGCGGCCGGTCGGCCCCGGCGACCTCGCGCGAGTACGACGCGCGTGCCGAGGAGCGCAACCGGGAGCGGTACGCGGGCAAGAAGGACTTCAAGCTGCCCAAGACCTTCCCGGGTGCCGAGCAGGAGGGCGAGCGGCTGCAGAAAATCCTCGCGCGCGCGGGCTACGGCTCGCGGCGGGCCTGTGAGGAGCTGATCGAGCAGGCGCGGGTCGAGGTCAACGGCGAGATCGTGCTGGAGCAGGGCAAGCGCGTCGACCCGGAGAAGGACGAGGTCAAGGTCGACGGTCTGACCGTCGCCACGCAGTCGTACCAGTTCTTCGCGCTGAACAAGCCCGCCGGTGTCGTCTCCACCATGGAGGACCCCGAGGGCCGGCAGTGCCTCGGCGACTACGTGACCAACCGCGAGACGCGGCTGTTCCACGTCGGACGGCTCGACACCGAGACCGAGGGCATCATCCTGCTCACCAACCACGGCGAGTTGGCGCACCGGCTGACCCACCCCAAGTACGGCGTCAAGAAGACGTACGTCGCGCACATCGTGGGCCCGATCCCGCGCGACCTGGGCAAGCAGCTCAAGGACGGCATCCAGCTGGAGGACGGGTACGCGCGCGCGGACCACTTCCGTGTGGTGCAGCAGACCGGCAAGAACTACCTCGTGGAGGTCACCCTCCACGAGGGGCGCAAGCACATCGTGCGCCGGATGCTGGCCGAGGCCGGCTTCCCCGTCGACAACCTCGTCCGCACCGCCTTCGGGCCGATCACCCTCGGCGACCAGAAGTCGGGCTGGCTGCGCCGGCTGTCGAACACGGAGGTCGGGATGCTGATGCAGGAGGTCGACCTCTAGGCCTTCCTAGGCCTTCCTAGGCCTTCTTCCTCCTGGGCCTTCCTGTGCCTTCGGAGATCTCGGGCTTCGCCGCGGCGCGCGGCGCGTTCGAGCAGGAGCCGGTCCCCGCTTTGCCGTCGGGGCCGGCTCTTTGCCGTTCCCGGCGCCGCTCTTGACGCCGTTCTTGGCGTTCCTTTCCTCGTAAAGGGCTTGTGGCCCGTGGCCCGTCCCTTTATAGTCGTAATGACTATTAGTCATGGTGACCATAAAGGAGGCGATGGGCATGACCTCACCCGAGGGCTACGACAAGTACGCCTTCGAACCCTTCGCCGTCACCGTCGACCTGGCCGTCTTCACCGTCCGCGCGGGCACCCTGCAGGTGTTGCTCGTCGAGCGCGGACAGGAACCGTACGCGGGCCGCTGGGCGCTGCCCGGCGGGTTCGTGCTGCCGGACGAGTCCGCGGAGGAGGCCGCCTGGCGCGAACTCGCGGAGGAGACCGGCCTCAAGGACGACTCCGGACTCCACCTGGAGCAGTTGCGCACCTACAGCGAGCCCGGCAGGGACCCCCGGATGCGGGTCGTCACCGTCGCGTTCGCCGCTCTGCTCCCGGACCCGCCCGTCCCGCACGGCGGAGGTGACGCCGCGCAGGCCCAGTGGCTGCGTTTCAACGCCATCGGCCCGCTCGCCTTCGACCACGACCGCATCCTCGCCGACGCCCACGACCGCGTCGGCGCCAAACTCGAATACACCTGTCTCGCCACCTCCTTCTGCCCGCCCGAGTTCACCCTCGGCGAGCTGCGGCAGGTCTACGAGACCGTGTGGGGCACTCCGCTCGACCGGCCCAACTTCCGGCGCAAGGTGCTGGCCACGCCGGGCTTCGTCGAACAGGTGCCCGGCGCCGCCCGCCTGACCGGCGGCCGCGGCAAGCCCGCCGCGCTGTACCGGGCGGGCGGGGCCACCGCCCTGCACCCGCCCCTGCTGCGACCCACCACGGAAGGACGGCCCTGATGACCATGACGCTCCGTACGAAGCGCTCCGCCACCGGCTCCCTGCTCGGACTCGCCCTCGGAGACGCCCTCGGCTACCCGACGGAGTTCAACGACATTCCGTCGATCCTCGCCAAGTGCGGCCCCTGGCGGAAGATGGAGCTGCCGAAGCCCGCGATCGTCACCGACGACACCCAGATGACGCTGGCGCTGGCGCACGGGCTGCGCACGGCCATGGACCGCGGATCGCTCGGCGCCGAGGCGCTGGAGCGGGCCGTCCGCAAGGAGTTCGTGGAGTGGTCCCGCTCCCCGGAGAACAACCGCGCCCCCGGCAACACCTGCCTGGTCGCCTGCGACCTCCTCGCGGTCGAGCGGCACCCCTGGCAGCTCGCCAGCCAGATCCACTCCAAGGGCTGCGGCGCCAACATGCGGGTCGCGCCGCTCGGTCTGATCGGCCCGCTCAGCGACGAACAGCGCGCGGGCGCCGCCCAGTTGCAGGCCGGCCTCACCCACGGCCACCCCACCGCGCTCGCCGCCTCCGACCTCACCGCCCACGCGATACGGCTGCTCGCCCAGGGCGCCGAACCGATGGGTCTGGTCGGCCTGCTGCGCTCGTACGCGTACGAGAACCGCTCCCGCTACCACGCGCGCTGGCTCGGCGACCTGTGGACCTACAGCCAGGACCCCTCGCCCGAGCACTACATCGCCCGGGGCTGGGACGAGTGCCTGGAGGCCCTGGACCGGGTGCAGAGCGCCCTGCGGCTCCCGTCGCCCGAGACGGACCCCTGCCTGGCCACGGGGGAGGGCTGGATCGCCGAGGAGGCCCTCGCCACCGGGCTGTTGTGCTTCCTGCTCTTCGTCGACGAGCCCGTCACCGCGCTGCGCCGCGCCGCCTGCACCTCGGGTGACTCCGACTCCATCGCCTGCCTCACCGGTGCCTTCGCGGGCGCCTACCACGGGCCGGACGCCTGGCCCGCCGAGTGGGCCGACCGGATCGAGTACCAGGGTGACCTCGTCTCGCTGGGAGCCCTCTGGGACGCTTGAGGGATGACCGACGCCCTGACCGACGCCCTCGACATCGACCTGGCCTCCGTGGTCGCCGAACAGCCCGACCCGCTGCTCTTCGCGACCGTCTCCGGAGCCCACCTGTACGGCTTCCCGTCGCGCGACTCGGACGTGGACCTGCGCGGTGTGCATCTGCTGCCCACGGCCGAACTGCTCGGGCTGCGCGAGCCGGAGGAGACCCGGTCGCGGATGTGGGACCGGGACGGTGTCGAGATGGACCTCGTCACGCACGACCTGCGCAAGTTCGTACGGTTGATGCTGCGCCGCAACGGCTATGTGCTGGAGCAGTTGCTCTCCCCGCTCGTCGTGCACAGCGGTGAGGCGCACCGCGAACTGGTCGCGCTCGCCCCCGGGGTCCTGACCCGGCATCACGCCCACCACTACCGCGGGTTCGCCATCACCCAGTGGCGGCTCTTCGAGAAGACCGGCGAACTCAAGCCGCTGCTCTACACGTTCCGCGTACTGCTCACCGGTATCCACCTCATGCGCAGCGGCGAGGTGCTGGCCCATCTGCCCACCCTGGTACCGCTGGTGGACGAGGCACCCGGGTATCTGCCCGACCTCGTCGCGGCGAAGGCGGCGCTGGAGCACGGCAAGGCCGAGGTCGACCAGGAGCGCGTCGCGCAGGACGTGGAGCGGCTCCAGGGGGTCCTGGACCAGGAGCAGGCGCTGTCACCGCTCCCGGAGAGCCCCTCCGCGTACGACGCCCTGCACGATTTCGTCGTCCGGGTCCGGCTCGACGCCACGAGGGGCTGAGTCGGTCCCGAGGTCTGTGACGGTCCCGAGGTCTGTGACGGTCCCGAGGTCCGGGTCGGTCCCGAGGTCCGGGCGCGCACGGAGGGCCGACGCGTGCCGGGTGCGTACGACGAAGTCCTCGACCCGGGCCCGGTCCGGCTCCGGCGGCAGCGGGCTGCGGTGCACCGCCTCCTCGGCCTCCGTCGCCAGCCGGGCCATCCAGGACTCGACCCTGGCCCACGCCACCTCGCCCCGCTTCACCGCCAGCAGGGGCTCGCGCTGGTCGCCCACGTCGACGGTGAGCGTGCCCGTGCGCAGCAGGTCACGGCAGCTCATCAGCAGGCGGAGGAGATGCATGGCGTGCTTCCAGCGCGGGGCGCCGTGCGTACGGACGTCCGCGTCGAGCTTCTTGCGCTGGCCCAGGGCGTAGCGGGCGAACGTCTCGTGGGCCTGCCGGGAGAGGAACGCCCCGCGCAGCGCGAGCAGTTCCCGGCCGGTGGCGTCGACGTGCTCCACCAAGGGGGAGTGCAGGCACTCCAGGATGTTCGGGTTGGCGCGCAGGGCCAGATTGCAGAAGCGTTCCAACTCCCAGCCGAACTGCTCCTCCGCCGGACCCTCCACGTGGGTCGGCGGCTTGTCGAAGCGCCAGAACAGTTCGGTGGGGGCGAGGAAGACGCCCCGCCGGTCGGTGTCGCTGTCGTCCGTCGCGAGACCGAAGGCCCGCGACCCCATCACACAGGCGTAGATCGTGTGGTCGCGGACCAGGGTGTGGGGATGCGGGGGCTGCATGCCCGGGAGCGTACGTGGTGCCTCAGGCCAGCTGAATCGAATTTCCCGCGACCTTGATCTCCTCGGCGGGCAGCGGCTCCGTGGCCGGGCCCTGCACCACCGCACCATCCGTGATCTTGAACTTGCTGCCGTGGCAGGCGCAGTCGATCGTCTCGTCCGAGACGCTGCTGACGATGCAGCCCTGGTGCGTGCAGACCGCCGAGAAGGCCTTGAAGTCACCCTCCTGCGGCTGTGTCACGACGACCTTCTGGTCCTTGAAGATCCTGCCGCCGCCCACCGGGATGTCGGCCGTCGTGGTCAGCTCCTCACCGGCACCGCCCGTGCCGGCGTCCCCGGGCGAGGTCTCCTCCTGGGAGTCGCCGCCGTCGCCGCCGCATCCCACCAGCAGCGCCGCCGTGCCTGCCGCGCCGGTCGCCAGCACCGTGCGCCGCGTCGAACCCATCGTCATGTCGTCACTCCGAACGTACGGAAGAACCCAACCCGGGAGAGATTGCCATAAAAGGCACCATTCGTACGTCCGGAACCTCCGGGGGCGTGCAGGCGGCGCACCGCCGTCGGCCTCCCGGCGGGCGTCTCGGCAGGCGGGCGCCGCGTACCGGCCGGGGGCGGGCTGACTAGGCTGGTCGTACAACGAGTCGGCAGTAGATCAGCGAGGAGCAGAGTCGTGGCGGTACGAGCGGTCCGGGGCGCCGTCCAACTCGAACGGGACGAGGCGGGGCACATGGACGAGCAGGTGGGCGAGCTGCTCACCGCGGTCCTGGAGCGCAACGGGCTCGGCCCGGACGACCTGATCAGCATCTGGTTCACGGCCACCCCCGACCTGCACAGCGACTTCCCGGCCGCCGCGGCCCGCAAGCTCGGCATCGTCGACGTCCCCCTGATCTGCGCGCAGGAGCTGGACATCGAGGGCGCCATGCCCCGGGTCGTACGGATCCTCGCGCACATCGAGTCCGACCGGCCGCGCTCCGAGATCGCGCACGTGTACCTGGGCGCCGCGGCCGCGCTCCGCAAGGACATCGCCCAGTGAGAACCGCACTCGTCATCGGCACCGGGCTGATCGGCACCTCCGCCGCCCTCGCTCTCGCCCAGCGCGGGGTGATCGTCCACCTCACCGACCACGACCCCGAGCAGGCCCGTACGGCCGCCGCGCTCGGCGCCGGCACCGACGAGGCACCCGAGGGCCCCGTGGACCTCGCGATCGTCGCCGCCCCGCCCGCGCACGTGGCCGCGATCCTCGCCGACGCCATGCGCCGGGGTCTCGCGCGCGGCTACCTCGACGTGGCGTCCGTGAAGGGCGGCCCCCGCCGGGAGCTGGAGGCGCTGGGCCTCGACCTCTCCTGCTACATCGGCTCCCACCCCATGTCGGGCCGCGAGAAGTCGGGGCCGCTGGCCGCGACCGGTGACCTCTTCGAGGGCCGCCCCTGGGTGCTCACCCCCACCCGGGACACCGACACCGAGGTCCTGAACCTCGCCCTGGAGCTGGTCTCGCACTGCCGGGCCGTCCCGGTGGTCATGGACGCGGACGCCCACGACCGGGCCGTCGCCCTGGTCTCGCACATGCCGCACCTCGTCTCCAGCCTGGTCGCCGCGCGGCTGGAGCACGCCGAGGAGGCGGCCGTACGGCTGTGCGGGCAGGGCATCCGGGACGTGACCCGGATCGCGGCCTCCGACCCCGGCATGTGGATCGACATCCTCTCCGCCAACCCCGGCCCGGTCGCCGACCTCCTCACGGATGTCGCCGCCGACCTCGGCGAGACCGTCCAGGCCCTGCGCGCCCTCCAGGCCTCCGACGAGGCCAAGCGTCGCGAGGGCGTCACCGGCATCGAGGACGTCCTGCGCCGCGGCAACGCCGGCCAGGTCCGGGTCCCCGGCAAGCACGGGTCCGCGCCGCGGAGCTACGAGGTGGTGGCGGTACTGATCGACGACCAGCCGGGCCAGCTGGCCCGCATCTTCGCCGACGCGGGGGCCGCCGGCGTCAACATCGAGGACGTCCGCATCGAGCACGCCACCGGGCAGCAGGCGGGTCTGGTGCAGTTGATGGTGGAGCCGAAGGCGGCGGTGGTGTTGACGGGGGCGTTGCGGGAGCGGGGTTGGGCGATCCGGCAGTAGGGCGGGTGTTTCGGGCCGGTGGGGCGGCGGTCGAAGGCCTCCCCGCAGCTGTTCCGCTGCCCGGGGCGCCTGGGTGCCGAGTGGTGCGAGGGCGGAGTCCAGTGGGGGTCGTCCGCGTCCAGCGCGCCATCGGGCGGCAGGCGGGTCTGGTGCGGTTGATGGTGGAGCCGAGGGCGGCGGTGGTGTTGACGGGGGCGTTGCGGGAGCGGGGCTGGGCGATCCGGCAGTAGGGCGGGTGTTTCGGGGCGGTGGGTCGGCGGTCGGAGGCCGCCGCAGCTGTCCTGGTGCCCGGGGGCGCCTGGGTGCCGAGTGGTGCGAGGGCGGAGTCCAGTGGGGGTCGTCCGCGTCCAGCGCGCCACCGGGCAGCAGGCGGGTCTGGTGCGGTTGATGGTGGAGCTGAGGGCGGCGGTGGTGTTGACGGGGGCGTTGCGGGAGCGGGGTCGGGCGATCCGGCAGGAGGGAGGGAGCTGCCCGTACGGCGCCTGGGAGGGCCACAGGCCGACGAGGGCCGGGGGCGTGGCCCCGGGCAGGGCCGGACGGGGTACGCGTAGCCAGTACCCTTGTGCGGGGCCTCCTCCGTCCCGCCCCACCATCTCGGACCAGGAAAGGTG
The DNA here is from genome assembly GCF_031845845.1 of Streptomyces gottesmaniae. Taxonomy (NCBI): domain Bacteria; kingdom Bacillati; phylum Actinomycetota; class Actinomycetes; order Kitasatosporales; family Streptomycetaceae; genus Streptomyces; species Streptomyces gottesmaniae. The sequence goes on along the minus strand of NZ_JAVRFJ010000005.1, from coordinate 261,814 downwards.
CTCCCCAGTGGAACGCGCCACAGTGATCGTTGCCATCGACGGCCCCTCCGGCACGGGCAAGTCGAGCACCTCGAAGGCCGTGGCCGCGCAGCTCGGGCTGAGCTACCTGGACACGGGCGCCCAGTACCGGGCGATCACCTGGTGGATGGTCACCAACGGCATCGACATAGAGGACCCCTCGGCGATCGCCGCCGTGGCGGGCAAGCCGGAGATCGTCTCGGGGACCGACCCGTCCGGGCCGACCATCACCGTCGACGGCACGGACGTCGCCGGGCCGATCCGCACCCAGGAGGTCACCTCCAAGGTCAGCGCGGTGAGCGCCGTCCCCGAGGTGCGGGCCCGGATCACCGAGCTGCAGCGCTCCATCGCGTCGGGCGCCGAGCGCGGCATCGTCGTCGAGGGCCGGGACATCGGCACGACCGTCCTGCCGGACGCCGACCTCAAGATCTTCCTCACCGCCTCCCCGGAGGCCCGCGCCGCCCGGCGCAGCGGCGAGCTGAAGGGCTCCGACGTGCAGGCGACCCGTGAGGCGCTCCTCAAGCGGGACGCGGCCGACTCCAGCCGCAAGACCTCCCCGCTCGCCAAGGCGGACGACGCGGTCGAGGTGGACACCTCCGACCTCACCCTCCAGCAGGTCATCGAGTGCGTGGTCACCCTCGTCGAGGAGAAGCGGGCGGGGAAGTGAGCGAGGCATCGGCGGACCGGGCGACCTCGGCCGGGACGACGTCGGTCGAGGTTCCTTCGGCGCTCGGTGCCGACGTGGGCCGCCGTATCGGTGTCGGCCTGATGTACGGGCTGTGGAAGCCGCGCGTGCTGGGTGCCTGGCGGGTCCCCGCGACCGGCCCGGTGATCCTCGCCCCCAACCACTCCCACATCGTCGACGGCCCCATGGTCATCGGCGTGGCGCCCCGGCCCTCGCACTTCCTGGTCAAGAAGGAGGCGTTCGTCGGTCCGCTCGGCCCGTTCATGCGCGCCGTCGGCCAGGTCGAAATCGACCGCTCGACCGCCGACCGCACCGCCATCACCCGCGCTCTCGCCGTCCTGGCGGGCGGCGGAGTGCTCGGCATCTTCCCGGAGGGCACCCGGGGCGAGGGCGACTTCGCCTCGCTGCGTGCCGGGCTCTCCTACTTCGCCGTGCGCAGCGGAGCGCCGATCGTCCCGGTCGCCGTACTGGGAAGCACCGAGCGGCGCGGACGGTTGATCAAGGGGCTGCCCCCGCTGCGGTCCCGCGTCGACGTCGTCTTCGGCGACCCGTTCGAGGCGGGCGACGGCAGCGGGCGGCGGACCCGCAAGGCGCTGGACGAGGCGACCGTGCGCATCCAGCAACAGCTCGGCGCACACCTGGAGCATGCCCGGCGGCTCACCGGCCGTCGGTAAAACGCCGGGCGTCCGATCGGGCGCTGGGCGACACTGAGTAGTGGACCAGCCGGCCGACGAGCCGGACGCTCCACCGATCACCACGATGAACTACGAGGTACGGACTTCATGAACGACCAGTTTCCCTCCGAGCACGAGCACGGAGAGCTTGGCGACGCCGAGTACGCGGAGTTCATGGAGCTCGCCGCGGAAGAGGGCTTCGACATCGAGGACGTCGAGGGCGCGATCGAGGAGGCGGGCCACGGCCCGCTGCCCGTCCTCGCCGTCGTCGGCCGTCCGAACGTGGGCAAGTCGACCCTCGTGAACCGCATCATCGGCCGCCGCGAGGCGGTCGTCGAGGACAAGCCCGGCGTCACCCGCGACCGTGTCACCTACGAGGCCGAGTGGGCGGGCCGCCGCTTCAAGGTCGTCGACACCGGCGGCTGGGAGCAGGACGTCCTCGGCATCGACGCCTCCGTCGCCGCCCAGGCCGAGTACGCCATCGAGGCCGCCGACGCCGTCGTCTTCGTCGTCGACGCCAAGGTCGGCGTCACCGACACCGACGAGGCCGTCGTCCGGCTGCTCCGCAAGGCCAACAAGCCCGTGGTGCTCTGCGCCAACAAGGTCGACGGCCCGAGCGGCGAGGCCGACGCGACCGCTCTGTGGTCCCTCGGCATCGGCGAGCCGCACCCGGTCTCCTCGCTGCACGGCCGCGGCACCGGCGACATGCTGGACGCCGTGCTGGAGGCCCTTCCGGAGGCGCCCGAGCAGACCTTCGGCACGGCGGTCGGCGGCCCGCGCCGTATCGCCCTGATCGGCCGCCCGAACGTCGGCAAGTCCTCCCTCCTGAACAAGGTGGCGAACGAGGAGCGCGTCGTCGTCAACGAGCTCGCGGGCACCACCCGTGACCCGGTCGACGAGCTGATCGAACTCGGCGGTGTCGTCTGGAAGTTCGTCGACACGGCGGGCATCCGCAAGCGCGTCCACCTGCAGCAGGGCGCCGACTACTACGCCTCGCTGCGCACCGCGGCCGCCGTGGAGAAGGCGGAGGTGGCGGTCATCCTCATCGACGCCTCCGAGTCCATCTCCGTGCAGGACCAGCGCATCGTGACGATGGCCGTCGAGGCCGGCCGCGCGATGGTCATCGCCTACAACAAGTGGGACACCCTCGACGAGGAGCGCCGCTACTACCTGGAGCGGGAGATCGAGACCGAGTTCGCTCAGGTCGCCTGGGCGCCCCGGGTCAATGTCTCGGCACGCACCGGCCGTCACATGGAGAAGCTGGTCCCCGCGATCGAGACGGCCCTCGCCGGCTGGGAGACCCGGGTCCCGACCGGCCGGCTGAACGCCTTCCTCGGTGAGCTGGTCGCCGCCCACCCGCACCCGATCCGGGGCGGCAAGCAGCCCCGCATCCTCTTCGGCACCCAGGCCGGCACCAAGCCGCCGCGCTTCGTCCTCTTCGCCTCCGGCTTCATCGAGGCGGGCTACCGCCGCTTCATCGAGCGCCGGCTGCGCGAGGAGTTCGGCTTCGACGGCACACCGATCCACATCTCGGTGCGGGTGCGCGAGAAGCGCGGCAGGAAGAAGTAGGCGACGCCCCCCACGACACGAGGAGGCGGCCACCCGGTCCGGGGTGGCCGCCTCCTCGTGTGCTGTGCTCCGCTTCAATGACCTCTGCGTGGGCCCGGGGGCAGCGGGGACGGGATGTGGTGCATCCCGGTGTGCCCGGTGGGGATACGCCCCACCGGCTGCCACACGGCCGTCGTCGTGGTCGTGTGACCGGGCTGGCTCTCGCGCTGGGTGGCCAGGTGTCCCGCCGCGTGCCGGGAGCCGTACGAGCCGGATGCGAACGACCCGGTGGCGAACGACCCGGTGGCGCGCTGTCCGCCGGAGCCGTGCGACAGGCTCCCGAAACCTGTGAACCCCAGGTCCTCCTCCCCGTGCCGGTCGCCGGGCAGGGTGCGATAGGTCCTGACCCACTCCGCGTAGAGCGAGTCGTAGATGGGCGTGGCCGATGGCCCGCCCGACGGATCCTGATTCGGCCGCATGGACGGGATCGGCTGATAGGACTGGCGGCGAGGAGCGTCGTATGCGTGCACGTCTGTGCCAACGACCCCGCAGCGGAAGAGATGCGCTGCCTCAACCATTCAGCCTCCGGCCCGGGTTGGCACGGCTCGCCGACCGGAGCGATCAGGTGCCGGCCAGCGGCAGCGTGGCCGCGACCAACTTCCCGTTCGCCGCCGCCTTGTCGAGCGCGTCCCGCAGCAGATCCTCCCGCGGCTGCCGCCCGATCGATCCCACCGGCGCCGCGAACATCAGCACCTGCTGATGCTTGTTCGCGGCCGCCCGCCAGGCGTCGGCGACCTGCAGCGCCTGATGGGCCTGCCACCACGCGACCGGCGAACCGCCGGTGGTGCCCGGCTGCAGGATGGCGTGCAACTGCCCCATGGCGAGCAGCACGGACCAGCCGTGCAGCACGGGAGGCACGGAGTCGATCTGGGGGAGCGGCATGAAGCCCTGCTCGATGAGCAGCGGCAGGAAGTCGTCGCCCGCGCCGGTCGTGCCCGGGCGGGCGATGGGGGCGGTCGGCTCGACGACCAGCGCCGGGTGCAGCTCGCCGCTGAGCAGGATCAGTCCGCTGGTGACACCGAGCACGGCCTGCTCGGGCGCGGCCTGGGCCTGGCTGTCCCCGGCGATGGAACGGGCGGCGCCCTGCAGCTGCTCCTCGGTGACCTGGACGACCTGGGAGGGCAGACAGGTGGCGTGGGCGAAGGCGAGTACGGCTGTCTCGTCGCCGACGAAGAGGACGGTGCTGGTGCGCTCCTGCTCGGAGTCGCCGGGGGTGCGGCACGACGTGCAGTCGTAGCCGCCGGGCGCGTTCTCTCCGGCGAGCAGCCGGTCGGCCTCTTCGTCGCCGATCTCGGCGCGTACCTCGTCGCTGACCTCGAGCATGCGCGGCACGGGTGGCTCCTCGGGATGCGGTGCGTGTCGGTGCCGGGTGGCGCCCGGCCCATGAGCACGGAGGTTCCGGCTCATGCAGAAGACAACGGAGGATCTGTGGCCGGAGTCACGCCCGGGGACGAACGGAATCGAACCAACCGAAGCGCAGGGTGAATCCCTGGGCGGAATCGGTTACTCCGCGCCAACTTCCCGAGGGCCCTGCGAAGTTGGCGCGGTGAAGTGGGTCACAGGCCGTCGAGGTCACCAGCCGACATATCAGGAAATCAGGGAATGAAATGGGTGGCCTGAATTGGTCGCTACCCCGGGTAACCATGAACTGGCCTCGCACGACGGGCGATTGCTTGCTGACACCCCGTCGACCTCCCTACATTCCCGGCCGTGTGCAACGAGCACCGCTCGGGTACGTCCGCCGACCGCGCAGAGCCAGAAACAGCGCGCAGCACCACCTCCGGCGGACGGGGCGGAGCGCGACACCCGCGTCCATGCGCGGGAAGCGCCCCGCTCGGGGGGACCCCGGGTCCGTGGAGAGGGATCTTCATGTCCGAATGTGCCGATACCACGCGCGGCAGCGCCCTGAAGACGCGTACGACGGCGGTTCTCGCCGGGGCGGCACTGCTCGCCCCGCTCGGGCTCCTGGCCGTCACCGGCAGCGCCTCGGCGGCCGACAGCGGAGTGTGGGACCGCATCGCCAAGTGCGAGAGCGGCGGCAACTGGCACATCAACACCGGCAACGGCTACTACGGCGGTCTGCAGTTCGCCGCCTCGACCTGGCGTGCCTACGGCGGCACCGCCTACGCGGCCACCGCCGACAAGGCCTCCAGGGCCCAGCAGATCGCGATCGCCACGAAGGTCCAGCGCGCCCAGGGCTGGGGAGCGTGGCCCACCTGCTCCGGACGCGCCGGAGCGTCCGGCAGCGCGCCCGCCGCGCCCTCCACCGGCTCGGCCTCCGCCGGGTCCACCGGGTCGGCCACGGCCTCCGGGGCCGGGAAGTCCGCCAAGTCGGCTCCCTCGAAGGTGCCGTCGCGCTCCGCCGGTCACCCCGACCGCAGCGCGTCCCGCGGCGACTACACCGTCCGGCAGGGTGACTCCCTGAGCGGCATCGCCGCCCGGCACGGCACCACCTGGCGGCAGGTCTACGCCGCCAACAAGGACGTGATCGGCGGCGACCCCGACCTGATCGTCCCCGGGCAGCGTCTCGACCTCTGACCCGTGCGCCCCGCCCGCTGACCGCCGGGCCCGCGGCTCCCGCGTCGAGGTCCCACCCGGCACATCGGCCGGGTGGGGTCCGCGCCGTGCGGCGTCAGGCGAGCTCGACCGCCTCCCCGCCGAACGCCAGTGCCCCGCGCCGGAGTTCGTACACGAGGACACCCGGTACCTCGCGCAACCCCGGCGGCAGGCGCTGCTCGGCGACGACCACGCAGGCGTCGAGGCCGCCCAGCAGCTCGTACGTGCGGGCCGCGACCGCGGGCGACATGCCCTGGGCGGGTTCGTCGACGAGCACGACACGCGACCGTGCCGACAGGGCCCTGGAGAGGGCGAGCATCCGCTGCTCGCCGCCGGAGAGGGTGCCCGCGCGGCGGGGGAGCAGGGGTTCGAGCGCCGGATAGGCGTCCAGGGCGCGGGAGAGGTCGGGCGCGGCGAGTTCGAGGTTCTCGCGCACGGTGAGGGCGCCGAAGACGGCCCGTCGTTCCGGTACGAGGAGCAGGCCCCGCCGGGCGCGCTCGTGCGCGGACGTCCTGGTGATGTCCGACCCGTCCCACACCACGGCACCCCCGGAGAGCGGGACCGTGCCGGCGAGGGCCCGCAGCGCGGTCGTACGACCGGAGCCGTTGCGGCCCAGCAGCACCGTGAGGCCGGGGCCGGGGGCGGCGAGGGTGAGGCCGTGCAGGGCCTCCAGGGGGCCGTGGCGGACGCGGGCGCGGCGGAGGGAGATGAGGGTCATCGTCCGGCCTCCGGGCCGAGGACGCGGTCGGCCGGGCCGGAGGCGACGATGCGGCCGGCCGCCATGACGTGGACGACGTCGGCGAGTTCCGCGACGAGGTCGAGGTCGTGCTCGACGACGAGCAGGGCGGTGCCGTCGTCGGCGAGTGCGCGCAGTACCCGGGTGAGGGCGGCCACCTCGGCCGAGTCGAGACCGGCGGCGGGCTCGTCGAGCAGCAGCACGCGGGGGCTGCCGGCGAGCGCCCGCGCCAGCTCGACCCGCCGCAGCGTCCCGGTCGGCAGCCCGGCCGCCGGTGCGCTCCGCACGGCCCCGTCCAGCGCGAACAGCCGCAACGCCCGCTCCACGGCCCCGGGATCGGCGACCCGACCCTGCTCGGCGCCGACGCGTACGTTGTCCGCCACGCTCATCGACGGGAAGACCGCCAGCTGTTGGAACGTCCGTGCGATGCCGAGTCGGGTACGGGCGTGCGCGGGCAGCCGGGTGATGTCCCGCTCGCCGAGGCGCACCTGCCCGGCGTCGGGGCGCAGCGTTCCGGCGAGACAGTGGAAGAGGGTGCTCTTCCCGGCGCCGTTGGGGCCCACGACCGCGCTGACCCGTCCCGGGAGGACGTCGAGGTCGACACCGTCGAGGGCGGTGAACTCGCCGTAGCGGAGCCGGAGGCGGCGGGCTCGGAGGGAGGGGGCGGGGGCGGGGGCGGTGACGTCCGGGCCGGTGCCGATGCCGGGCCCGAGCGGCTGGGGCGTGGCACTCTCGCGCGTGCCCCTCCCCGCGTCCGGCTTCCCGAGCTTCCCGGCCCCTTCGCGCGCACCCACCGGCCCCTTCCGCCCCACCCCGGCCGACGCCCCCGTCCGCACCCGTTCCCGGGCGCGTGCCCCCGCCGGTGTCAGCTCGTGTCGGGCCCCGTGCCGCAGCCGTGCGAACCCCGTCCGCACCGCCTCGTGGGGGCCGCCGGGGAAGCGGCCCACCAGGACCGCCAGGACGCCGATGACCACGGTGGCCACGCCACCCTCGGTACCCGCGTCCAGGCCCACCAGCAGGGCGGCCGCCGCGAGGGCGCCGAGGGAGCTGTCGGCGCCGAGGACGACGATCGCGGCGAACCAGAGGAGACTGCGGACGGGGTCGTAGGCGGCGGGGTCGAAGGCGCGGACACCGATCGCGAGCATGCCGCCGCCGAGCGCGGCGAGGGCGGCACCCGTGACGAACGCCGCGAGTTTCAGCGACGGGACGCGCACGCCCGCCGCCGACGCCCCCGACTCGTGGTCCCGCACGGCGGCGAGCGCTCTGCCCGTGCGGCCCCGGCGCAGCGCGTGGGTGGCCAGGAGTGCCAGGCACAGCAGTCCCAACTCCAGGACGTAGTACGCACGGTCGCCCTCGAAGCCCGGCGGACGCGAGAGGCTGAGGCCGGAGGTCGCGTACGGCTGGGCGAAGACGAATCGGCTCACGCCGACACCCACGGCGAACGTGGCCAGCGCCAGTGCCAGGCCGTGGCGGCTGATGGCGGGCCAGCCGGTGAGCAGGCCGAGGGGAGCCACCAGGAGGACGGCCACCAGGAGCGCGGCCGGGGCGGGGAGGTCGGGGAGGAGCGGGAAGCGGCCCGCCGCCAGGAGGGCCGTGAACAGGGCGCCCAGACCCGCGTAGGCGGCCTGGCCCAGCGAGATCTGTCCGCCTCGGCCCGTCACCACCACCAGGGAGAGCAGGACCACGCCCAGCGCCGGCACCTGCACGGCCGTGTGCAGGTCCTGGCCCGCGAAGCCCAGCGGGATCAGGAACAGCAGGAGGGCCACGATCCACGCGCCGGCGGGTGTGCCGACCCGCGCGGTCGCCGTGCGGGGCAGCGCGTCGCGGTCGCCCACGCCCGGCAGGACCAGGGCCGCCACGAGAAGGGCGACCACGAAGAGGTTGGCGCCCACGGCCTGGAGCAACGGTTCCGCCCAGCCCGACGGGTGGAACCGGGTCAGCTGACTCTGCGCGACCGCGACGCCCAGCGCGACCAGCACGGCCACCGGAAGGCTCCGCATCCGGGCGGCGACCGCCACCGCCACCACCTCCATCACCAGCAGCGGCATGCCGTACGGGTCGAGGCGTACGTACGGGGCCAGCAGGACGCCGGTGAGGCCCGCCGTGAACGAGCCGAACGCCCAGCCCGCGGCGGCGACCCGGTCCGCGTCGATGCCGCCGAGCACGGCGAGGGAGCGGTCGTCGACGACGGCGCGCAGCTCCCGGCCGAAGCGCGTCCAGCGCGTGACCGCGCCCACGGTGGCCGCGACGGCCACGGCCACCGCCAATGGGCCCCACGGGTCGGCGGCGAGCAGGGTCGGGGCGTCGTCCCGCGCCCCCTGCCCCCACAGCAGCGCGGTCCCGCCGACGAGGAGGACGAAGACGCCGATGGAGGCGACGAGGGTCTGCGCCGGGTCACCGCCGAGCACGGCGAGCGGGCGGAAGACGAAGCGTTCCAGGACCAGGCCGATCGAGGGGGCCACCACCAGCAGGGTCACCACCGCACCCGGCCAGAGGGGCCACCCCCACTCCACGGTGAACTGGCGCAGCAGATACGCGCACACCACGGCGATCGCCCCGTGCGCGAAGTTCAGCACGCCGGTCGCGCGGTAGGTCACGATCAGGCCGATTCCGGTGAGGGCCGCCGCGCCGCCCACCGACAGCCCGGCCAGCGTGAGGTCGTACGTCAGTGACGCCATCAGCTCTCCGCGAGGTCGCCTCGGGAGGGGGCCTCACAGATCGGGCACGGCCGCAGTTCGCCGCTGTCGAGCACCCGGGAGTCCACCGGCACCGCTTCCGCCTTCCCAGCCACCAGCGGGCAGTCGGCGCGGTGCCAGAGGGTGCCGCCGGGCACCATCAGCAGGGTGCCGCTGGTGGCGAGGGGGCCGACCGGCACCTGCGGGGACGCCTCGTCGTCGGCGGGCTCGGCGGCGACCAGGAGGCCGTACAACTCCTCGACCCGCGAGGCGGCCAGGGCGTTCCTGCCGTGGGCGAGGAGGACCGCGCCCGCGACGATCAGCGCGGCGCCGGGGATCGTGCAGGAGGCCAGGTAGGGGAGTTGCCGTTCGGCGAAGCGCTCGCCGGAGACGCCGTACCAGCCGACGACGCACAGCACCGCGCCGCCGGCGAGCGCGGCCCAGCCGGCCCAGAGGACGGGGTGCGCGGTCCGCGGTCGGGCTGTCCGCATCCGGGGCATCCGGGGCTCCCCACACGTCGTGTGTCTGTCCATCACAGCCGATGGCTTGCACTATGCCTTCTGCAAGCTGACCCTGAAAGAACCGGGCGCATGCCGCCCGGACCGACACCCGGTGGTGAGCCAGATGGTTCTCGGGAGCGACCTCAGGCGGGCGAACGGACGCGGGTCCGGGGCGGCGGGACGGGGAACGGCCCTGGCGGCCGCCCTGGTCCTCCTCCTCGCCCCGGCCCTCGCGGCGTGCAGCGACGACAGCGGTGGCGGCGGCGACAGCGCCCCGCCCACCCCCTCCGTGGAACGGACGACGAGCGAGCCCGCCGAGGACACCACGAGCGCGTCCGCGAGCGCGCCCGCGGACACGGCGGCGGCCGAGGAGGAGATCAAGAAGAACTGGAAGGCGTTCTTCGACCCGGCCACCTCCACCGAGGAGAAACAGGCCGTTCTGGAGAACGGCGACGAGATGGGCCCGGTCCTCGCGGCGTTCAGCGGTGACGAGCGCGGCGGGCAGGTCGAGGCGGAGGTCCGGAAGGTCGCGTTCACCTCCGCGACCGGCGCCGACGTCACGTACACCCTGCTGCTGGAGGGTGCCACGGCACTGCCGGACGCGGCGGGCACGGCCGTCGAGCAGGACGGCACCTGGAAGGTGTCCGTCAAGACCCTGTGCGGGCTGGTCGCGCTGAGCGGCAATGCGACACCGGGCCCGGGCTGCTGAGGCGGCCGTCGCGGGCCTGCTGCTCCTGCTGGTCGCGGCCTGCGGCAGCCGGCTCCCGGAGAGCGACTTCGAGCGGGGCGGCGCCACGCCCGCCCCGTCGCTCCGTGAGCCGCTGCGCGTCGGGATCATCACCAGCGTCACCAGCCCGGTCGGCGGCGCGGCGTTCACCGGGCCGCGCGACGGCGCGAAGGCCTACTTCGCCGCGCTCAACGCCCGCGGCGGCGTCGACGGCCGTCGCGTCGAGGTGCGGGAGTGCGACGACGGGGGCAGCGGTGTCGGCAACAACGAGTGCGTGCACCGGCTCGTCGAGGAGGACGGCGTGGTGGCGCTGGTCGCCACCACCGCCCTCGACTACGCGGGCGCCGCCCGGGTCGCACGCGCGCGCGTGCCCGACATCGGGGGCCAGCCCATCGGACCGGCGTACGACACGTACCCGTATCTGTACAGCGTCTACGGCAGCCTGGCGCCCCGGGACGGCACGACCGGCTGGGACGGGAAGCAGTACGGCGGCACCGAGGTCTACCGCTACTTCAAGCGCGAGCACGGCGCCCGTACCGCCGCCGTGGTCTCGTACAACCAGTCGGCGTCGGCCGCCTACGCCCGCCTGGTGGTCCAGGGGTTGAGGGCCGAGGGATACGAAGTGGTCACCGAGCAGGTCGACTTCGCGCTGCCCAACTTCCGCGCGGCCGCCGCCGACATCAAGGAGCAGGGCGCCGACCTGGTCTTCGACGCCATCGACGGCCACGGCAACGCCCGCCTCTGCCAGGCGATGGACGACGTGGGCGCCGACGTCACCGCCAAGGTCACCAACGTCCAGAACTGGAGCTCCACGGTCGCCGAGGACTACGAGGACGCCCCGCGCTGCCGCAACGCCCTGTGGGCCACCGGCTCCAGCCGCAACCACGCGGACGTCGGCGACGCGGCCGTACGGGAGTTCCGGGACGCGACGAAGGACCTGAAGACGCACTCCCAGTGGCAGTTGGAGGGCTGGGCGGCGGCGATGTGGTTCACGGACGCGGCGAGATCGTGCGTGGGGAGCGCGGAGGGCGTCACGCGCGCGTGCGTCGACCGGTTCATGAACCGCGACGAGCCCTACAGCGCCGACGGACTGCTCGTCCCCGTCCGCTTCGAGCGGCTCGCCGAGCCGCCGGCGACGCGCCGGACCTGTGTGTCGGTGGCCCGTTGGCGGGACGGGGAGGGGTGGGTGAGCCAGGGCGACATGAACGACACCTGCTTCGACGTTCCGCAACTGCCCTACAGGCCCTGATGCGTTGCGAGGTGAACAGGTTGCCTCGTCCGGCTATCGATCGGACAACCGTTCAGGAACAAGTTGATGATGAAGTCCAACCATTGCCCGGGGTGCCGGGTCTAACCGTATGGCGCTGGACCAGCAGCGCCATTGATGGATGACCAGGTAGGACAGAGGGTTTCGGGGGACGCATGCAGATTTCTTTCCTCATACACAACGCGTACGGGATCGGGGGAACGATCCGGACGACGTACAACCTTGCGAACGCTCTGGCCGAACAGCACGACGTGGAGATCGTCTCCGTCTTCCGCCACCGTGACGAGCCGGTCTTCCACATCGACCCGAGGGTCCGGCTGCGCGGCCTCGTCGACATCCGGGAGGGCGGCGCCGACAAGGGCCACGCCGACCTGGAGCGCCCCGCCAAGGTCTTCCCGCGCGCCGAGGGCCGCTACGGGCAGTACAGCGTCATGACCGACCGGCGCATCGCCGAGCACCTCGCCTCGGTCGACGCCGACGTCCTGGTCGGCACCCGGCCCGGACTGAACGTGCACATGGCCCGGCAGACCCGACGCGGCCCGATCCGCGTCGGCCAGGAGCACCTCACGCTCGACAGCCACTCCCCGGCCCTGCGCGCCACCCTGCGTGGCGTCTACCCGAGGCTCGACGCCCTCACCACGACCACCGAGGCCGACGCGCGGGCGTACGGCTCGAAGATGCGGCTGCCCGGCGTCCACCTCCAGGCCGTGCCGAACCCGGTGCCCGCACCGGGCATCGACCCGGCGGACGGCACCGGCAAATGGGTCGTCGCCGCCGGGCGACTCGCCCCCGTCAAGCGGTACGACCTGCTCATCAAGGCCTTCGACAAGGTGCGCGAGGAGCGGCCCGACTGGCGCCTGCGGATCTACGGCGGCGGCAAGCAGAAGGACAAACTCCGCGCCCTCGTCGACAAGTTGGGCCTCTACAACCACGTCTATCTGATGGGCCCCGCCAACCCCATCGAGCCCGAGTGGGCCAAGGGTTCCCTCGCCGCCGTCACCTCCAGTCTCGAGTCGTTCGGCATGACGATCGTCGAGGCCATGCGCTGCGGTCTCCCCGTGGTCTCCACCAACTGCCCGCACGGCCCCGGCGAGATCATCGACGACGGCGTCGACGGCCGCCTGGTCAAGGTCGGCAGCGTCAAGGCGATCGCCGACGGCCTCCTGGAACTCATCAACGACGACGACAGGCGTCAGCAGATGGCGCAGGCCGCGCTCAAGGACTCCGAGCGCTTCGACCCGTCCCGCATCGCCGAGCGCTACGAGACGCTCTTCGGTGACCTCGTCGCCCGCGGCGGCGCCTCCTCGGTGGGCCGGATGCGCGGCTCACTGCACCGCACCCGTGGCGCCCTGCTCGGCAGCGCGTACGCCGTTCGGGACGCCGGACGTTCCGCCTTCAAGAAGGGGCGCACCGCATGATGACGCTGGCTCCGCAGCAGCCCACGGACCGCGACCACCAGGAGGACAGGACCACGACCCCCCGCACCGACTGCGTCGCCGACTTCGCGGGCGGCCTGACCTTCGAGGTGCCCGACCGCGGCGAGTCCGGCCCCGCCCACCTGCTCCTCGTCCTGCGCGACGGCGACCAGAAGGTGCGTCTGCCGCTCACCCCGGCCGGCGACGGCCTGCTGAGGGCCGCGCTGCCGACCAGCGTGGACGTCCCCGAGGGCTTCTGGGACGTGTACCTGCAGACGGCCGAGGGCGAGCCGCGGCGTCTGGCCCCGGGCGTCAACGACCTGCGCTCCCTCGTCGACCGTGTGCCCGCCGCGTCCTCCGAGCGGATCGTCGTCCGCATCCCGTACGGCACCAAGCACGGCAACCTCACCATCCGCAGTTGGGAGCGCTCCCCGCACGCCGAGGCCGGCGAACTCCACATCGGCGACGGCCGGCTGGAGGTGACCGCCCGGCTGTACGGCGCCGAGCCCACGTCCGACGCGTACGTCGAACTCACCGACCAGAACGGGGTGCTGAACGCCGTACGGACCGATCTCACCGCGCAGGACGCCGGGGGTGAGGTCCGCTTCACCGTGGCCTACGGCGAGCTGCGGCCCGGCCACTGGGACCTGTGGGTGCGGCCCCGGGGCGAGAGCGGCCCGAACGTGCGGATCGCCCGGCTGCTCGACGACGTCGTCGACAAGCACCCGGTCTTCGTCTACCCCGGGAGCCGGGCCGAGTCCGGGCAGGGCCCGGTGGAGGGCGAGCCGTACTACACGGCGCACAACGACCTGTCCGTCACGGTGGTCGCCGTCGACTGAGCCGGAAGCCGGAAGCCGGAAGCCGGAAGCCGGACGGCGGACCCGGACGGCGGACACCGGACGCCGAGCGACGACCGCGCCTTCGGTCGCCGCCGCTCTCGGCGGTCGAGGACACACCCTGTCCTCGACCGCCGCTGCCCGCCGAGCGGGCCGGACCGGAGGGGCTGACCGACCCGATCAGGGCCCTTCGGAACCGCCTGTCGGCCGCTCCTGACCGAACCGGGGGTGCGGTGTCCGCTCCTGGCCCTTCCGGGTCTGCGGAGGTGTGATCGCCGCGAACCTCGGGTGGTGCAGGTCGAAGGCCGGGGACTCCGAGCGCACCCGGGGCAGCGTCACGAAGTTGTGGCGCGGCGGCGGGCACGAGGTCGCCCACTCCAGCGACCGGCCGTAGCCCCACGGGTCGTCGACGTCGACCCGCACGCCGTACCGGGAGGTCTTCCAGACGTTGTAGAGGAACGGCAGCGTGGACAGCCCCAGCAGGAACGAGCCGATCGTCGAGACCGTGTTGAGGGCCGTGAACCCGTCGGCGGCCAGATAGTCCGCGTACCGCCGGGGCATGCCCTCGGCGCCCAGCCAGTGCTGCACCAGGAACGTGGTGTGGAACCCGACGAAGAGCGTCCAGAACTGGATCTTGCCGAGCCGTTCGTCGAGCATCTTCCCGGTGAACTTCGGCCACCAGAAGAAGAACCCCGCGAAGGTCGCGAAGACGACCGTGCCGAAGACGACGTAGTGGAAGTGCGCGACCACGAAGTAGGAGTCGGTGACGTGGAAGTCCATGGGCGGCGAGGCCAGGATGACCCCGGTGAGCCCGCCGAGGAGGAACGACACCAGGAAGCCGGTCGCCCACAGCATCGGTGTCTCGAACGACAGCGAGCCCTTCAGCATCGTCCCGGTCCAGTTGAAGAACTTCACCCCCGTCGGCACGGCGATCAGGAAGCTCATGAACGAGAAGAACGGCAGCAGCACCGCGCCCGTGGCGAACATGTGGTGCGCCCACACCACGACCGAGAGCCCGGTGATCGCCATCGTGGCCCCGACCAGCGTCAGATAGCCGAAGATCGGCTTGCGGCTGAAGACCGGGATGATCTCTGTGATGATCCCGAAGAAGGGCAGGGCGATGATGTAGACCTCCGGGTGGCCGAAGAACCAGAACAGGTGCTGCCACAGCAGCGCGCCGCCGTTGGCCGCGTCGAAGACCTGCGAGCCGAACCGTCGGTCCGCCTCCAGGACCAGCAGCGCCGCGGCGAGCACCGGGAACGCCATCAGGATCAGGATCGACGTGAACAGCGTGTTCCAGGTGAAGATCGGCATCCGGAACATCGTCATACCGGGGGCGCGCATCCCGATGATCGTGGTCAGGAAGTTCACCGCGCCGAGGATCGTCCCGAACCCGGACAGCGCCAGCCCCATGATCCACATGTCGGCCCCGATCCCCGGCGACCGTTCCACACTGTTCAGCGGCGCGTAGGCGAACCACCCGAAGTCGGCGGGCCCCGAAGGCACCAGCAGCGAGCCCATCACGATCAGTCCGCCGAACAGGAAGAGCCAGTACGACAGCATGTTCAGCCGCGGGAAGGCGACATCGGGCGCGCCGATCTGGAGCGGCATGATCTCGTTGGCGAACCCGGCGAAGGTCGGTGTCGCGAAGAGCAGCAGCATGATCGTGCCGTGCAGGGTGAACAACTGGTTGAACTGCGTGTTGTCCACGATCTGGGTGCCCGGCCGGGCCAGCTCGGCGCGCATCACCAGCGCCATCAGACCGGCGGCCAGGAAGAACAGGAAGGACGTGACCAGGTACAGATGGCCGATCTTCTTGTGGTCGGTGGTGGTCAGCCAGTCGACCACCACGCGTCCCGGTTTCCTGGTCCGTACGGGTCGTGCCGGTGCCTGTACGGTCTCGGTCCCCATCGCTCGCCCCTTCGCTGCCGCGTCCTGGGCCCGTGATGCACGCACGCCATGATGCTCGTGCCCCCGCCCGCTCCGACAGGGGGCGTACGGGGGAAGTGTGTGGGAACCGTGTATTTCCCATGAGCCGGGGCTTCCGGGAGCCGTCCGGGAATCGGTGGGAAAAGGCCGGACATGCGCCGGACGCACACGGCCCCGGACATGCTTTCCGACGGGCTATTCGCGATGGTGTCGAAGCGGTCGGGAATTACGTTCACCAGCACGCGGAAGGCGTAAGGAACCGCTCGTACGTGTGACTGGGTTGGGCCGAAACGGGTGTCGTGGTTCTGTGACAGAAGCGTGACTGCGGGAGGACAGCGGGGCCTCCGTCCGCCTACCGTGGCGGTCATGGCACCCATTCCCACCCCTTCCGAAGAGCCCCGGGACGACCCCGACGCCTACGTCGGTCTGGAGGCGCCGCAGGCCGAGCGCCGCGCCGCGGAACGCGGCTGGTCCACGGTCAGAAAGCTGCCGCCGGGCGCGATCATCACCATGGAGTACCGCTTCGGCCGACTGAATCTGGAGGTCGAGGACGGCCGGGTGAAGCGAGCCTGGAAGGGCTGAACCCGAGCGTCGGCGATCGAGGACGGGCGAAGGCCCGGCTCCGAAGGGAGCCGGGCCTTCGCCGTGCGGGGCATGGGCTGTGCGTACCGGGCCCCGCTGTCTCGTGTCAGCCGCCTCCGACCGGTCGGGCCGAGGTCGCGTTGCGCGCCACCCGGTCCGCGTGGGGCGGCCTACGGGTGCCGAGCGGGGTCACCGGGGTCCGCTCCGACCTGGTCAGATGCGGGCCGGGGGCGAGGTGCAGCGGCACGATCGAGGGGTGGGCGGCGCGGGCCGCGATGCCGGTCTCCCGGGCGCTCGCGGGCTCCTCCTCGGGCGCGCGCAGCGGGGCCGTGCCCACGGCGGGCGTCGGCGCGGACACCGGGGCGGGCGCCGTACGACGGTCGCGCCAGGCGTCCCGCAGCGAGAACAGTCCGACCTCCGCGCGGGCGATCAGCGGCTCGAACCAGGGCAGCGCCAGCATGATCAGCAGACCGGCGGCCCAGCCCAGCAGGACGTCGCTCAACCAGTGCGTACCGAGGTAGACCGTGGTGAGACCGACGCCGAGCGAGATCACGGCGGACAGCGCGGACAGCCAGCGCCTGGCCCTCGGCGTCGACGCCAGATAGGCCAGGATGCCCCAGGTCACCACGGCGTTGGCGGTGTGTCCCGAAGGGAATATGTCGCCGCCCAGCCACATCTCGTTGGAGCCGATCTCGGTGGCGTAGTGGGGACCGAGCCGGCCCATGCCGAGCTTGGCGGCGCCGACGGTGATGTTCAGCAGCAGCAGCGACACGCCGAGGGCGAGCATCGGTCGCAGGGTGTGCTGTCTCCAGGAGCGCCAGCCCAGCCAGGCGGCGACCATCACGGCGGTGGGGCCGCGCTGGCCCAGGACGACGTAGTAGTCCAGGAAGGCGTGGATCTGCTGCCACTGCTGGTACGGCCGGAAGAACATGATCTGCCAGTCGAGCCGGACCAGCCAGGACGTGATGACGACGGCCCACACGATGGCGACGTAGAAGGCCAGGGTGGAGGCGAACAGCACCACCCGGTGGCGGGTCATCACCGGTACATCGATGTGGGCCGGCCGTTCCGGCTCACGGTCCAGCCTTGAGAAGACCCGGTCCAGACGGGTCGGCTTTAGTTCGGTACGCACTCAATCGACGTTACAGCGAGTGAGCTCCGACGCGGCGTGAATCACCGGCTTTGTGATGACGCCGTGATGTGGGATTCATCTCAGAATGATGTTTATTTCTGCTGAATGATGAATCGTTGCGCCACTCGGCCTTCAATTCCATGGCCTAATACTGAGCAGTCGTTTTGTGGCCCTTTTGAATTCGTTCACCCATTGCTCGCACGGAATTACCCCGCCGCTCGCTGACCGTCGCCGCCGGTCACGGCGGACCGGAACCATTCAGCCAGAACGCCCCGTAGACCGCCGACACCACCGCGACACCGCCGAGAATCGTCGCTGACCTGGGCGGACGCGCGCCGGCGAGCGCGCGCGAGAGAGGCAGCAGCAGGGGGAAGGCCGGCATCAGCAGCCGGGGCTTCGAGCCGAAGTAGCTCGACGCGCACAGCGCCAGCGCGGTGACGACCCCCGCGTAGACCAGCAGCGGGAGCGGCTGCCCCTGACGAACGCAGACCGCGTACAGCCAAATGATCGACGCGACCCCGATGATCAGCCCGACACCCGCCAGGGCCGACGGGAACGACGTGAACTTGTCGGCGACGAAACGCGCGAAGGCGTAGCCGCCGTCGAAGCCGTTGCGCCACCCCGCCTGGACGTCGAGATAGCCGAGCGGGCCCTTGCCCGTACGACGGCCGACCCACAGGACATAGCCGACGGCACCCAGTGGCGCGAGGAGCATCCCGAGCGCGCGCGGCCACGAACGAGCGCCGCCCCATGACTCCGCACTCCGGTTTCGTACGAACGGGGGACGGGGGGTGGGGTCTTCGGCGCGCGGGAGGGCGGATCGCCGCTCCCGTACGTACGACACGATCGCCGCCGCCCACACCGCCGCCACCACCGCGAGCCCCACGGGCCGGGTCAGCCCCGCGAGCGCCGCGAGGACGCCCGCGGCCACCCAGCGGCCGGTCAGGACGGCGTACAGCGACCAGGCGGCCAGCGCGGTGAACAGGGACTCCGTGTACGCCATCGACTGCACCACCCCGACCGGCAGCACGGCCCACAGCAGCACCGCGCACACCCCGACCCGCGGCCCGTACACCCGGTCCGCGACCGCGAAGATCCCCCAGGCCGCCGCGAGCGAGGCGAGGGTGCCGACGGCGAGACCGGCGTGGGCGTACGACAGCGGGGTCACCGCGGACACCGCCCGCTCCAGCCAGGGCAGCAGCGGAAAGAAGGCCAGGTTCGAGTGGATGTCGCCGTTCGGCAGCCGCACCTCGTAGCCGTAACCGAGTTCGGCGACGCGGGTGTACCAGAGCGAGTCCCAGCGGGCCGACAGCAGCGTCAGGGCGCTCGTGTCGCGCGCCGCGCTCCACACGGCGAGGACGACGAGGCCCAGGGCGCGCACGGCCGCGTACCCGAGGAGCGCGGGGGCGGCCCGCCGCAGAAGGGGCGCCGCCGGGCGCGTGGCGAGATCGGTCACGCGCTCGATTATCGACGGCACCGGGAACCGGCCGGGACGCCCTCACGTGGTGGCCCGTGATGGACCGTGACCGAGGAACCACGGACGAGTGATGAAGGAGCCATGAAGGACCGGTGGACGGCCCGGCGCGTGGCGTATGCCACACGTCACATGAGGGTTCCATGAGACACCCACCACGTTCCACCGGCGGGAACTCGCGTACGCTGACGGCTCGCTCGCCTTTCGTTGCGCGGGTCCGGGACACCGCTCCTCCCGGGCCGTGACCGCCGGGGACTCCCCATCCCGCCGGTTCCGCCGGACGCGAGAGCATTCTGGGAGGTACGTACATGTCCGGGACGCCCACGGCCGCCGCACCACGCCGTCGGGACGCCGGGGCCGGTGCACACCGCTGGGTCGTCCTCGTGGTCCTCTGCGTCAGCCTGCTGCTCGTCGCCGTCGACGCCACCGTGCTGCACGTGGCGGTGCCCGCCGTCACCGAGGACATCAAGCCGAGCGCCATGGAGCTGCTCTGGATCGTCGACGTCTACCCGCTGGTCTGCGCCTCGCTGCTGATCCTCTTCGGCACGCTCGGCGACCGGGTCGGCCGCAGACGGATCCTTCTCCTCGGCTACGCCCTCTTCGGCGTCGCCTCCGGCCTCGCCGCCTGCGCCGACAGCCCCCAGGTGCTGATCGCCGCCCGCGCCCTGCTCGGCGTCGGCGGTGCGATGATCATGCCCGCCACGCTGTCGATCCTCCGGCAGGTCTTCCCCGACCGCCGCGAACGGGCGCTAGCCATCGGCATCTGGAGCGCGGTCGCCGCCGTGGGCGCGGCCGTCGGCCCCCTCCTCGGCGGGTTCCTGCTGGAGCACTTCTGGTGGGGCTCGGTCTTCCTCGTCAACATCCCGCTGATGCTGGTCAGCCTGCCGATCGGACGCCTGCTGCTCCCCGAGTCGACGGGCGACCGCGACGGCCCCTGGGACGTGGTGGGCGCCCTGATGGCCGCGGTCGGTCTCTTCGGCATCGTCTTCGGTGTCAAGCGGCTCGGCGGCGGCCACCCGCCGCTCGACCCGGGCACCGCGCTCGCGCTCCTCGGCGGTGGCGCCCTGCTGATCGCGTTCGTCCGACGGCAGCGGCGCAGGAAGCATCCACTGGTCGACCTGCGGATGTTCGCGCGGCCCGCGTTCAGCACCTCCGTCGGCTGCATCGTCCTCGCGATGCTCGCGCTGGTGGGGCTCGAACTGATCGCCGCGCAGTATCTGCAACTGGTCCTCGGTCTGTCCCCGCTGGAGACGGGGCTGCGACTGCTGCCGCTGACCGTCGCCGCGATGGCCGCCGGACTCGTCGGCTCCCACCTGCTGCACCGCTTCGGGCCGCGCCGCATGGTGTCCCTCGGCTTCTGCCTCACCGCCTTCGCGGTCGTCCTGCTGACCGCGATGGGACGCCAGGACAACGCGGGGTTGCTGCTCGCCGGTTTCGTGCTGCTGGGCTTCGGCCTGGAGACGACGCTGTTCGGGGCGTACGAGTCGATGCTGAGCGAGGCGCCCGCGTCGTCGGCGGGCGGGGCGGCGGCGATCGGTGAGACCTCCTACCAGCTCGGCGCCGGCATCGGGATCGCGCTCCTCGGCAGCGTGATGAACGCGGCGTACGCGCCCGGGTTGGCGTCGGTGCCGGGAGTGCCCGGTCCGGCCTCCCAGGCCGCAGGGCACTCGCTGGGCGAGGCGTACGAGGTCGCCGACCGGTTGGGCGGCTCCTCGGGCGAGGCCCTGCGGCAGGCCGCCCGCGACTCCTTCGTCCACGGGTTGCACGTCACGCTGCTGGTGAGCGCGGCGCTGCTCGTCCTCGGCGCGGTGATGGCCCTGCGGCTGCCCCGGGGCATGGACTGCGCGGGCCCGGCGGAGGTGCCGGGACCGCGGGAGGCTTCCGGGGCGACGCCGGCGCGGGCGGAGTCGCTGCGCTGAGCCGCGCCCGGTCGTGCCGGGGGGCTGGGCCCCGGGCGAGGAGTGGGTACGGTGGTTAGCGTCGCTAGTTTTATGAGCCGGAGGTGCACCCCATGAGCTTCGACCCCACCGATCTCCTCGGCCTCGACGATCTGCTCGACCCCGAGGATCTCGCCGTGCGGGACACCGTGCGCGGTTGGGCGAGGGACCGGGTGCTGCCGTACGTGGCCGAATGGTACGAGCAGGGGGAACTGCCCCAGATCCGTGAGCTGGCGCGCGAGTTGGGGGCGATCGGGGCCCTGGGGATGTCGCTGCGGGGATACGGGTGCGCGGGCGCCGGCGCGGTGCAGTACGGGCTCGCCTGTCTGGAGCTGGAGGCCGCGGACTCGGGGATCCGGTCGCTCGTGTCCGTGCAGGGGTCGCTCGCGATGTACGCGATCCACCGGTTCGGCAGCGAGGAACAGCGGCAGACCTGGCTGCCGCGCATGGCCTCCGGTGAGGTCATCGGATGCTTCGGGCTGACCGAACCCGACCACGGGTCCGACCCGGCGTCGATGCGTACGTACGCCAAGAGGGACGGCTCCGACTGGGTCCTCACGGGGCGGAAGATGTGGATCACCAACGGGTCCGTCGCCGGGGTCGCCGTGGTGTGGGCGCAGACCGAGGAGGGTGTGCGGGGCTTCGTCGTGCCCACCGACACGGCCGGTTTCTCCGCGCCGGAGATCAAGCACAAGTGGTCCCTGCGTGCCTCTGTCACCAGTGAACTCGTCCTGGACGACGTGCGGTTGCCCGCCGACGCCGTGTTGCCGGACGTAATCGGGCTGAAAGGCCCGCTGAGTTGTCTTTCGCACGCCCGCTACGGAATCGTGTGGGGTTCGATGGGTGCCGCGCGGACCTGTTTCGAGTCGGCCGTCGAATACGCGAAGACACGGGAGCAGTTCGGGAAGCCGATCGGGGCGTTCCAGCTCACCCAGGCCAAACTCGCCGATATGGCGGTCGAGTTGCACAAGGGGATTCTGCTCGCCCACCATCTGGGGCGGCGGATGGACGCGGGACGGCTCCGTCCCGAGCAGATCAGCTTCGGCAAGCTGAACAACGTTCGTGAGGCGATCGAGATCTGCCGTACCGCCCGCACGATTCTCGGCGCGAACGGAATCTCCCTGGAGTACCCGGTGATGCGGCACGCGACCAACCTGGAGTCCGTGCTCACCTACGAGGGCACCGTCGAGATGCACCAACTGGTGCTGGGCAAGGCGCTCACCGGTCTTGACGCCTTCAGGTGAGCCGCGTCGGATGACCCGGGCACCGAAAGGACGGGCCGGCGAGCGGCCCTGCCTCAGCTCTGGTTGAAGAAGCCGTCCACCGGACGGCTCGCGACCTCGCCGCTGACGATCTCCGTGTCGGCGGGGGTCAGCAGGAACACACGGTTCGACACACGCTCGATCGATCCGCGCAGACCGAAGATCAGACCGGCCGCGAAGTCGACGACACGCTTGGCGTCGGCGGGCTCCATGTTCGTGAGGTTCATGATCACCGGGACGCCGTCCCGGAAGAGCTCGCCGATGTGCCGGGCGTCACGGAAGCTGTCCGGCGTGACCGTGCCGATCCGGCGGCCGTGCTCATGCGCCGACTCGGACGCGACCTTGACGCGAGGGTCGGTGACCCAGGCCTCGCCGGTGCCGGACTCCCGCTCATCGGCGTAGTCGTCGTCGTAGTAACGCTCGTCATCGTTGTCGTCGACGAGGCCAAGCCAGGCACTCGCCTTGCGCACCGATCCCATGGACGCCTCCTCTCGCAGCGGTCTTTCGTGCTTTCCGCATCCCTATCGTCGTCCATGATGCGGATGTCTCGCCAAGTGGATAGACGCCGCACGGGGGTTTCGTGACGGTACTGGTGCAGAACGAATTCGTCGAGAGTCCATGTGCCCCAAGGGCTCCGCTGTACACACGCGCTGACAGGGAGTGAAATAATATTGTTCACGGCGTTTGGGTGAGTCCTGCTGCGTCCGGGTGAACGTTCCGGCGGCTACGATGCGGCGACGCCGAGGGGCGTGCGGAGGCACCGGGAGACACGGGGGAGTGTCGTGTTCGGAATAGTGAGGCCCTGTAGCCATCGGCTGGGCGAGGGGCTGCGGACACAGTGGATGGCGCATCTGTGCGGGCTCTGTCTCGCGCTGCGCGGGGATCACGGGCAGTTCGCTCGAATCGTCACCAATTACGACGGTTTGCTGGTCT
The DNA here is from genome assembly GCF_031845845.1 of Streptomyces gottesmaniae. Taxonomy (NCBI): domain Bacteria; kingdom Bacillati; phylum Actinomycetota; class Actinomycetes; order Kitasatosporales; family Streptomycetaceae; genus Streptomyces; species Streptomyces gottesmaniae. Next base: position 238,868 of record NZ_JAVRFJ010000005.1, on the reverse strand, counting down.
CGGTTCTGACGGAGGCTCAGGCCGAGCGCAGCACCGACTGGCGGCGCACCGCCGGGCCCTGTCCGCTGCGCGGGATGCGCACCGCCTCCGTCGCACAGGGCGAGGGCGCGCGGCTCGCCGCCGCCGTCTCCCTGGTGCTCGCCTCGGCCAAGGTGCGTGACCATGTCGCCGATGGGGATGGACTGCTCGCGCGCAAGCCGGTGGCGCACGCCGCGCGCCGGATCGCGACGAACTGGGGGCGCGCGGGGGCGCGTACGGGATCGGACATCGGGTTCGACACGGCGGTGCTGGTCGACGCCGTGGACCGCCAGCTCGGCATCGAGGCGCTCGCCGGTCCCGGCACACCGCTGCTGACGGTCACCGAACCGACCGAGACGGCGACCGCGGCGGCGTTCGCGCACACCGCGATCCTGGCCGGTCGGCCCGGCAACGCCGAACCGCTCGCCGAGGCCGGACGCCTCTTCGGGCGGCTCGCCCATCTGCTGGACGCGGTGGAGGACCGCGCCGCCGACGCCGCCGCCGGCGCGTGGAACCCGCTGACCGCCACGGGCACCTCCCTCACCGAGGCCCGACGGCTCGCCGACGACGCCCTGCACGGCATCCACCTCGCCCTGCGCGAGGCCGACTTCGTGGACGGCAAGCTGGCCCATCTGCTTCTCGTCCACGAACTGCGCAGGTCGGTGGACCGCGCGTTCGGAGCCGTACCGGTGTGCTCGGCGCATCAGCAGGGCGGACCGCATCAGCAGGGCGGGGCGCCGATGCCGGGCAATCCGTACGCGGGCGGCGCCGGTGACCCGTACGCCGGGGGCGGGGGGAATCCGTACGCCGGCGGTGGAGGAAATCCCTTCGGTGGTGGTGGCGCGGGCTACGGCGGTGGCGGGGGCGGTGGTTTCGGTGGGGCGCCCGCTCCGCAGCCGCCGCGGCGGCGCGGGTTCTGGGCGGGGTGCGGGATGTTCACACTGCTGTGCTGCACCTGTCAGATGTGTTGCGCGAAGGAGTACGAGGGCCCCTGGTCCCGGAAGAGGCGCGAGGGCATCTGCCGGGACTGCGACTGCTGTGACGCATGCGAGTGCTGCGGCTGCGACTGCTGAGAGGACAGCCGCGCGGGACCGGGTGACAGGGGAACGCGAGGGGAGGGGTGCGTGTGCGAAGGCCGAGGGAAAACGCGAACGGCGCCCCTCAAAACCGGGGCGCGCAGTGGGATCGGCTCAGCTCAACAGGAGGAGGACCACACTCGACCGAAGTCGATGTGGGAGCGCTTGACCAGCCACTGCTGCGGATGCATGGGCCAAGTTGAACAGGCATCCGAAGGCACGTCAACCGACTTGAGACGTGGCGCTCATAGTTCGGACACCCTTGACAGTGAGGGGAAAGGCCGCCGTACGCTCGGCGCAGACCGCTGCTGAGGGGCTCGGTCGCGCGCGTCCGTGTCACCGGACGTGCTCGTGTGAAGGCACCCGTGTTCGACTCGGACATCACGGAGCCTCTCGCATGCCGTCTGCCTCTTCCTCCCAGGCCTCCCATCCCTCTCGTCCCTCCCTGTCTTTCTCGCACCCGTCCCTGGTGATCGTCGGGGCCGGGCCACGCGGCACCGGGCTGATCGAGCGGATCGCCGCCAACGCCGGTGCGCTCTACGCGGGCACGGGTTTCGACATCCATCTCGTCGATCCCCATCCGCCGGGCGCCGGGCGTATCTGGCGTGCGGAGCAGTCGCCGTTGCTGTGGATGAACTCGCAGGCCGAGGACGTCACGATGTTCACCGACGAGACGGTGAGCATGGCGGGGCCCGTACGGGAGGGGCCCACCCTGCACGAGTGGGCGCACCTCGACGGGCGGGTCTTCCCGGACCGGCGGACCCAGGGCGAGTATCTGCGCTGGGTGCACGAGAGCGCGGTGGCCGATCTGCCCGAGGGGGTCACCGTCCACCATCATCCGCGGCGGGCACTACGGGTGACCGGTCCGCCCGACGGGCGTCAGCAGGTGTGGCTGGAGGGGCGCCCCCGTCCGCTGGACGCGGACCTCGTCGTCCTCGCGCTCGGCCACCTTGACGCCGAACTCGACGACGAGCAGCGTGAGTTGGCGGAATACGCCCGCACCCATGGGCTCGTCCACCTGCCACCCGACTTCACCGCGGACAGTGACCTGTCGTCGCTGGCCCCCGGGGAACCGGTGCTGGTGCGGGGCTTCGGGCTCGCGTTCGTCGACCTCATGGTCCTGCTGACGGAGGGGCGCGGCGGGCGGTACGAGGGGGACACCGACGGGGAGTTGACGTATCACCCCTCGGGACGGGAACCCGTGCTGTACGTCGGGTCGCGGCGCGGGGTGCCGTACCACTCGAAGATCGGGTACGACCTGGAGGGGGAACGGCCGCCGCTGCCACGGTTCTTCGGGCCGGCCGAGATCGACGCGGTGCTGGAGCGGACGGGCCGGGCCGGCCGGGTGGACTTCCGGCGGGACGTGTGGCCGACGGTGGAGAAGGAGCTGGGGTTCGCGCACTACCACCGGCTGTTCCATGCCCATCCCGGGAGGACCGCCATGGCCTGGGCGGACTTCGAGGAGAAGTACGCGGCGGCGGACGCGGGGGAGCGGGCGGTACTGGTGGCCTCGGCCGTGCCGGACGTGGCCGACCGGCTGGACCTGGCCGCGCTGGACCGCCCGTTGGAGGGCGTGCGGTACGGGTCGTACGAGGAGTTCCAGGACGCTCTGCGCGGCTATGTCGAAGCCGATCTGGCACGCCGTCATGATCCGGCTTTCAGCGCGGACCTGGGCGTCTTCTTCGGGCTGCTCTCCGTCTACGGGCAGTTGATCCGGCTCGGTGACGTCGGCTCCTGGTGGCACGGGTTCTTCAGCCACCTCGCCTCCGGGCCGCCCGGCCCCCGGCTGCGGCAGATGCTCGCGCTGTCGCGGGCCGGCGTCCTGAAGTTCGTCGGGGCGGACATGGCCGTGGCCGTCGGCGACGGGGTGTTCCGCGCGTCCGGTGCCACCGTGCCCGGGGGGTCGATCGAGGCGAGGGCGCTGGTCGAAGCACGGCTGCCGGAGCCGACGGTCGCCCGGGTACGGGACGGGTTGCTGCGCGAGCTGTACGAGGACGGGAGTGTCGTCGAGACGGCGGAGGGGCTGGTCGCCGTCGACCCCGGGGACGGACGCGTCCTGGACCGGGCCGGGCGCCCGCACCCCAGACGCTTCGCCCTCGGCCCCTACACGAACAGCCGCACGCCCGGCGCGTTCACCCGGCCGCGTACGGGTGGGCCGGCCTTTCGCCAGAACGACGCGACGGCCCGGGCCGTACTGGCGTTCCTGCGCGAGCTCGGGCACCGCGCCGCGGCGTGAGGACGGCCGAGGGGACTGCCGCCGGTGACGGGCGGACGGCGACGGTGGGCGAGCTGTGCGAGGCGACGGCGCCGGTGGTGAATGCGGCGCGGGGTGTGGAAAAGGCGGAAGGCGTTGCGGGGTGGGGGCTGCCTTCGGCGAGGAGGGCGTGGGGTGCCGCACGGTTCGGGGCGGTGAGGGTGGCGAGCGGCTCGGGCGGGTGGGGGTGGCGAGCGGCTCGGCGGGGTGCGGGGTCTGTGTTCGTGGTCGGAGGGGAGAGAGGTCGGTCGATATGGGGTCGTCGTACGGTCCGGGGCGGTTGCACCTGGGCGCAGCCATTGATCTGCGGGCGGAGGGCGACGCCGAGGCGTTCGTCGAGCTCGCCCGGCTCGCCGAGCGCGGGGCTCTGGACTTCGTGACGGTCGGGGACGCGGTCGAGCGGCCGGGGTTGGACGCGTTGGCGGTGTCGGCCCGGGTGGCGCCGGGGACGGGCCGGGTCGGACTCGTTCCGGTGGTGACGGCGACGCGCACCGAGCCGTGCCGGGTGCGGGCGGCCGTGGAGACGCTCGACCGGGAGAGCCGGGGGCGGGCCGGGTGGTGGATCGAGGCGCCGAGCACACAGGAGGAGAAGGGGCAGGTGAGGGCGTGCGTCGAAGCCGGGGGTGGCGCGGGTGCCGAGGGGGCCGGGCTCCCGGTCCTGGGGGCTTCGGCGGTGAGCGGGCCGCCGCGGGGGCGTCCCGTGCGGGTCGTCGACGCGACCGAGGGGGAGAGCCGTGGGACCGCCGCCCGCTGCGCGGATGTGGCACTCCTGCGGGTCGCCGACCCGGCCCACGCCGAGGCCGTACGGGCGGAGCTGCGGGACAGGGCGGACGGGGCCGGGCGGGACCCCGGCGGACTGCGGGTTCTGGTGAGTCTCCGAGTCGATCTCGGTGGTGGGGAGCACGCGGCCGAGCCGGGCCACGGCGGGGGAGGGCCACGCCGGACCGTGGACGGCCCGCTGTATCGGGGCGGCCCCGTCGCGCTCGCGGAGCTGATCGCCGACTGGCACCGGGCCGGGGCCACGGACGGCTTCCATCTCGTCCCCGTCGAGCCGCGCCGTGACCTGGAGCGACTCGTCAACGGGACGGTGGCGCTGCTCCAGCACCGGGGACTGTTCCGCACCTTCTACCCGGGCAGCACGCTCCGCGAGCACCTGGGCCTCGACCGGCCCGCCCACCGGAACGTCGTGACCGGGGGAGCGTCATGACACAGCGCCGCCCGGGAGCGGCTTGCCAAGTGCGGGCCGTGCTCGAGGCCTTCCATGACCCCGGGTGGCGGAACCGAACGGCTGAACGGCCCAACGCATCATTTCCGGACACCCCCGGGCGGTGGACCCGGGTACTCCGACCGGGCGCCTCGGGCGGTGGCCTCCACCGCGGCCGACGATAGTGGTGATCGACGCTTCCGGGCCCTGCGGCCTGCTCCGACGACCCGTCAGCCGATCCCTCCGGGAGCCGATGAGGATTCACACATAACCCGCACATATGGCCTGGTGGAATCAACTGGCATGGAGGGCGCGCCGGTTGGGTTCCGAGAGGCCGAAAGGCACCCTTGCGTGGGTCGGCGGTACGGCCGAATACTTCCCCCCAGCGCCTTGTCAGGGGCACGGCGTGTCCGGAATCCGGACCGATGCCCCTGATCTGCGCCTCACGGGCCCCGACCCCACGCGGGCCCCCGACTTCCCTTTGGAGGGAACGAACAGTGAGGATCAAGCGCACCACCCCCCGCAGCGGCATAGCGAGACGGACCCGGCTGATCGCCGTGACCGCCGGACTCGCGGCCGCAGCCGCCGTCACGGTCCCCACCGCCAACGCGGCAGGCACCCAGACGTTCAGCGCCTCCGAGCTCAAGAGCGCCAGCTCATCGGTGCTCAAGGCCGATATCCCGGGCACCGCCTGGGCGATCGACCCGGCGACGGACAAGGTCGTCGTCACCATCGACAGCACCGTCTCCCAGGGCGAGCTGGCGCGGATCAAGCAGGCGGCGGGCGACAACGCCGACGCCCTGACGATCAAGCGGACCCCGGGCAAGTTCAACAAGCTGATCAAGGGCGGCGACGCCATCTATGCGAGTAGCTGGCGCTGCTCCCTGGGCTTCAACGTCCGCAGTGGGAGCACGTACTACTTCGTGACGGCCGGTCACTGCACCGACGGCGCGGGCACCTGGTACTCCAACTCCGGCCGCACCACGGTCCTCGGCCCGACCGCCGGGTCGAGCTTCCCGACCAACGACTACGGCCTCGTGCGCTACAGCAACACGTCCATCGCCAAGGACGGCACCGCGGGCAGCGTGGACATCACCAGCGCGGCCACCCCGAGCGTGGGCACCAACGTCATCCGCACCGGCTCCACCACCGGTACCCGTACCGGACGTGTGACCGCCCTCAACGCGACCGTGAACTACGGTGGCGGCGACGTCGTCTACGGCATGATCCAGACCACGGTCTGTGCCGAGCCCGGCGACTCCGGCGGCCCGCTCTACGGCAGCAACGGCGTCGCGTACGGTCTCACCTCCGGTGGCAGCGGCAACTGCTCCTCCGGTGGCACGACCTTCTTCCAGCCGGTCACCGAGGCCCTGAGCGCGTACGGCGTCTCGGTCTACTAGGTCGGCGGATCGACACGCCGGCGGATCCACAGGTCGGCAGTTCGGCGGATCGACAGGTCGAGCGGGAGCCGGCGTACTTCCCCCCGGCGCCGACTCCCACCCGGCCGCAGCAGGCAACAGGCGAGCCCCCGCACACACCATGTGTGCGGGGGCTCGCCCTTGTTCCGGCGAAGGGGCGTGAAGGGGGCGATCCGGGGCTCTGTTCACGAAGGGCCGCAGGCTCCTTCAAGGGCGCGGGGCAGGGGCGCGGGGCAGGGGCGCGGGGCAGGGGCGCGGGGCAGGGGCGCGGGGCAGGGGCGCGGGGCAGGGGCGCGGGGCAGGGGCGGCGGGGGCGAGGAAACCGCCCGCCGGTCGGCCGGGAACCGATGCGGGAGCAACTTCAGCCCCGTGAGGCCCGTTTGCATCTGGACCTTCCCAGGGCGTTTTTCAGACAGGACTAGACCTCACCCGTTGCTGACGAGGTCATTGCTTCCTGTGTTTGCAGTGCGAATTCCCGGGACCGTCAGGTGGGGCGTTACCGGACGGTAATGACATAGGGGGCGCGCGCCCTCGTTGTGTGCTCGGCCTGAAGTCGACCTTGTGTGCTCCCTCTGCGCCTAGGAATAGTTGTCGCCGCACAGTTGGCATGGACGCGGCGTTTTTACAGCCTGTCGCCTCCTTGCCCGAACACCTTCCGGTCGAACGGGGCCCCCACGCCCCTCTCGGCCAACCCCCCACAGGAGGACGCGAGTTGAAGCACCGACGCATACCCAGGCGCCGTGCCGTCGTGACGGGTGCGGGCATCGCCGCACTGGTCGCCGCGGGAGTGACCTTCCAGACTGCGAACGCGAGTGAGACCGCGCCGGCCCCCCAGCCGAAAGCGCTCTCCATCACGGCGGCCGGAAAGCTCGCCCTGACCCTCGACGCCGACCTCGGCGCCGACGCGGCGGGAACGTACTACGACGCGAAGAGCAAGCTCCTCGTCGTGAACGTGCTCGACGAGGCCGCCGCCGAGACCGTCGAGGCGGCCGGCGCCAAGGCCCGCATCGTGGAGAACTCCCTCGCCGAGCTGAAGAGCGCCCGGACGACCCTCAAGGCGGACGCCACCATCCCCGGTACCGCCTGGGCCACCGACCCGACCACCAACAAGGTCGTCGTCACCGCGGACCGCACGGTCTCCGAGGCCGAGCTGGCGAGACTCACCAAGGTCGTGGACGGCCTCGGGGCCAAGGCCGAACTCAAGCGCACCAAGGGCGAGTACAAGCCCTTCGTCGCGGGCGGTGACGCCATCACCGGCGGCAGCGGCCGCTGCTCCCTCGGCTTCAACGTGGTCAAGGGCGGCGAGCCGTTCTTCCTGACGGCCGGTCACTGCACCGAGGGCATCTCCACCTGGTCGGCCGGCGGCCAGGTCATCGGCGAGAACGCGGACTCCAGCTTCCCCGGCGACGACTACGGCCTGGTGAAGTACACCGCCGACGTCGACCACCCCAGCGAGGTCAACCTCTACAACGGCTCCACGCAGGCCATCTCCGGGGCCGCCGAGGCCACCGTGGGCATGAAGGTCACCCGCAGCGGCTCGACCACCCAGGTCCACAGCGGCACGGTCACCGGCCTCGACGCCACCGTGAACTACGGCAACGGCGACATCGTCAACGGTCTCGTCCAGACCGACGTCTGCGCCGAACCCGGTGACAGCGGCGGCTCGCTCTTCTCGGGCGACAAGGCCATCGGCCTCACCTCCGGCGGCAGCGGCGACTGCACCTCGGGCGGCGAGACGTTCTTCCAGCCCGTCACCGAGGCGCTCTCGGCGACCGGCACGCAGATCGGCTGACGGCCGGTCAGCTGACCGGCAGGTCAGAAGTCGGCCGGCCCGTCGGCTTCTTCCTCAGGGCCGCCATCACCACGGTGATGGCGGCCCCCGCCGCTGCCCAGGCGGAGAGCACGAGCAGCGGGCCGGTGATGTCGTTGCCCTCGAAGTACGCGAGGGAGCGGGCCGCCCAGACCCCCGCGCCCGGTGGCAGTGCCGGGCCGATCGCCGCCCAGAACGGCGGGAGCAGCGGCGGCGGCAGCGCCCCGCCCGCGCTCGGATTGCCCGCGATCACCACCAGCAGGACGGCCACGCCGATGCCGGCGATCCCGAAGACGCACTGGAGCGCCAGCGTGGCCGCGCCCACCGCGAGGACGACCAGCGCCCCCAGGCCCCACAGCGCCGCCACGCCGCCCGGCAGGGCACCCAGGACGGGGCCGGCGATGACCGCGCCGCCGAGTCCGCCGATGATCGCGAACAGCGCGAGGGCGCCGAGGCGGATGATGCCGCGCCGGATGTTGGTGGGCCGTGCTCCCGCGCTCATCGCCAGCGCCGACGCGCACAGATAGCCGCCCACGCACCAGCCCACGACCAGATAGAAGGACGTGAGCCCGTTGGCGTCCCCGATGTCGGCCGGGGCCACGTCCACCGTCCGCACCGTGCGGCCCTCGGACCGCTCCAGCGCGGTGACGAGGGTGGTGAGCGCGTTGGCCAGGGTGCGCCCGCCGCCGGAGGCGACCAGCAGGGTGTCGGTGGTGCCGGCCGGGTCGATCAGCAGGGCGCCGTCGATCTCCCGGTCCATGATCCGCTCGCGCGCCGCCGTCCGGTCGGCCACCGCCCGAGGGTCCAGCGGCTCGCCCGGCAGCCGCTCCAGTTGACTCACCGCCTGCTCGGCGGCCGCGGGCCGCGGCGCGACCACACCGAACGGCACGTCCCTGAGCTTCGGGTGGTGCAGCGCCCCCACGTACGAGGCGATGAAGAGCAGCTGCAGGGCGAGCACACCGACGACGAGCAGGGTGGCCCGTGGGGTGACTCCGTCCTTGAGCTCCTCGAGGAAGGGCCTGGGGGCGGGCCCGGCCGTCTGTGTCATGTCCCCACGGTCGGAGGCGGGCGGCGTTTGCGCAGGTGGGACGGGGCCGAATGGTTGTCGTACAGAAGTTCGAAAAGTGGTCTATGGTGGAGACGAGGAGGCTGGGAACTGATGTTCGAGCCGAGTGCCTGATCGAGCTGATCGAGTGGCCGATCGAGTGACTGAGCGACTGGTGGATCGAGTGCGGGAGGTGCGGGTGCCGGGGTTCACGCATCTGCACACCGTCTCCGGGTTCTCCTTGCGGTACGGGGCCTCGCACCCGGAGCGGCTGGCCGAGCGCGCCTCCGAGCGGGGCATGGACGCCCTCGCGCTCACCGACCGGGACACCCTCGCGGGCGCTGTCCGGTTCGCCAAGGCGTGTGCCGGGGCCGGGGTCCGCCCGCTGTTCGGGGTGGAGCTGGCGGTGGGGGCGCCCGAGCCTTCCGTGCGGCAGGCGCGGCGGCGCGCTCCCGTGCGCGGGGGCGCCTTCCTCGACGAGTCGACCCCTCGGGTGACGTTCCTCGCCCGGGAGGGCGCCAAGGGCTGGGCCGAGCTGTGCAGAATCGTTTCGGCGGCGCATGCGGGCGGCGGCCCGGACAGGAGCAGGAGCGACGTTCCGCCGCTGCTGCCCTGGTCGGAGTGTGCCGCCGAGGGGTTGACCGTGCTCCTCGGCCCCGCCTCCGACGTCGGGCGCGCACTGGCCGCCGGGCGCCCCGACCGGGCCGCGAAGCTGCTGCTGCCCTGGCGGGAGAGGTACGGCGACGCCCTGCGCCTCGAAGCGATGTGGCACGGCCGCGAGGGCACCGGCCCCGGTTCGCTGCGGCTGGCCGCCCGGACCGTCGGCTTCGCCGCCGAGCAGCGGATACGGCCCGTGCTCAGCAACGCCGTCCGGTACGCCGACCCCGGCATGGGCCCGGTCGCCGACGTCCTGGACGCGGCCCGGCGGCTCGTCCCCGTCGACCCCCGGGGCGAGCTGGACTCCGGGGAGGCCTGGCTCAAGGGCCCGGACGCCATGCTGGGCGTCGCCGAGCGGGTCGTCGAGGCCGCCGGGTACCGCCGTGACACCGCCCACCGGCTGCTGGAGCAGAACCGGGCCACGGCCGCCGAGTGCCTGGTCGACCCGGAGGACGACCTCGGCCTCGGCGCCGTCCACTTCCCCGAGCCGCGTCTCGTCGGCGCGGACCGCCGCACCGCCCAGCGGGTGCTGGCCTCGCGGGCGGCGGCCGGGATGATGCGGCACGGCTACGGCACCCGGCGCGCGTACTGGGAGCGGATGCACCGGGAACTGGACGTCATCGCCCACCACGGCTTCGCCTCCTACTTCCTGACGGTCGCTCAGGTCGTCGACGACGTACGGAAGATGGGGATCCGGGTCGCCGCGCGCGGCTCCGGCGCCGGCTCCTTGGTGAACCACCTCCTGGACATCGCGCACGCCGACCCCGTCGAACACGGTCTGCTGATGGAGCGGTTCCTGTCCAAACGGCGGGTCGCGCTGCCCGACATCGACATCGACGTGGAGTCCGCGCGGCGGCTGGAGGTCTACCGCGCGATCATCGACCGCTTCGGCACCGAGCGGGTCGCGACCGTCGCGATGCCCGAGACGTACCGCGTCCGCCACGCCGTCCGGGACGTGGGCGCGGCCCTCTCCCTGGACCCCGCCGACATCGACCGGATCGCCAAGTCCTTCCCGCACATCAGGGCGCGGGACGCGCGGGCGGCACTCGAAGAGCTGCCCGAGCTGCGGCAGTTGGCGGGGGAGCAGGAGAGGTACGGCCGGCTGTGGGAGCTGGTCGAGGCGCTGGACGCCCTGCCGCGCGGGGTCGCCATGCACCCGTGCGGGGTGCTCCTCTCCGACGCGTCCCTGCTGAGTCGTACGCCGGTGATGCCGACCAGCGGCGAGGGGCTTCCCATGTCCCAGTTCGACAAGGACGACGTCGAGGACCTCGGGTTGCTCAAGCTCGATGTGCTGGGGGTGCGGATGCAGTCGGCGATGGCGCACGCGGTGGCGGAGGTGGCGCGGGCGACGGGGGAGCGGGTCGACCTGGACGCGCTCGACTTCGAGCGGGGCGAGGGCGATCCGGCGACGTACGAACTCATCCGCTCCACCGAGACGCTGGGCTGCTTCCAGATCGAGTCGCCGGGGCAGCGGGACCTGGTGGGGCGGCTCCAGCCGGCCACCTTCCACGACCTCGTGGTGGACATCTCCCTGTTCCGTCCCGGTCCGGTCGCCGCCGACATGGTGCGGCCGTTCATCGCGGCCCGGCATGGGCGGGCGCCGGTGCGTTACCCGCACGAGGATCTGGCGGAGCCGCTGCGGGAGACGTACGGCGTGGTCGTCTTCCACGAGCAGATCATCGACATCGTGCACCGTATGACCGGCTGCGGCCGGGACGAGGCCGACCGGGTGCGGCGCGGGCTGTCCGACCCCGAGTCGCAGGGGCGGATCCGGGTCTGGTTCGCGCAGCACGCGGCGGCGAAGGGGTACGACGCCGAGACGGTCGCGCGGACCTGGGAGATCGTCGAGGCCTTCGGGTCGTACGGCTTCTGCAAGGCGCACGCGGTGGCCTTCGCGGTGCCGACGTACCAGTCGGCGTGGCTGAAGACGCATCATCCGGCGGCCTTCTACGCCGGGCTGCTCACGCACGATCCCGGGATGTACCCGAAGCGCCTGCTGCTGGCGGACGCGCGGCGGCGCGGGGTGCCGATCCTGCCGGTGGACGTGAACCGGTCCGCGGTCGCTCACCGTATCGAACTGGTGTCTGAATCAAAGGGGTCGGGGAAGACAGAGGAGGCGAGGGAGGCAAGGGGGTCGGGAGGGTCGGGCGAGGAGAAGGTGTGGGGGATCCGGCTCGCGCTCTCCGATGTGCACGGCATCAGCGAGGCCGAGGCGGCGCGGATCGCGGACGGGCAGCCGTACGCCTCGCTGCTGGACTTCTGGGAGCGGGCGCGGCCGAGCAGGCCGCTTGCCCAAAGGCTCGCCCAGGTGGGCGCGTTGGACGCGTTCGGCGCCAACCGGCGTGATCTGCAACTGCACTTGACCGAACTGCACCGAGCGGGCCGGGGCGCGGGCGGAGGTCAACTCCCCTTGGCCGGCGGGCGACGGACCGCCTCGGCGGGTCTGCCGGACCTGTCCTCCGCCGAGCGGCTCAGCGCCGAACTGGGCGTGCTGTCGATGGACGTCTCGCGCAATCTGATGGACGACCACCAGGCGTTCCTCGACGAGCTGGGCGTGGTGTCGGCACGGCGGCTGCGCGAGGCGCGGCACGGCGAGACGGTGCTGGTCGCGGGGGCCAAGGCGGCCACCCAGACCCCGCCGATCCGCTCCGGCAAGCGGGTCGTCTTCACCACCCTCGACGACGGCACCGGCCTGGTCGACCTCGCCTTCTTCGACGACTCCCACGACACCTGCGCCCACACCGTCTTCCACTCCTGGCTGCTGCTGGTGCGCGGAGTCGTGCAGCGGCGTGGGCCGCGCAGTCTCAGCGTGGTGGGCTCCGCCGCCTGGAACCTCGCCGAACTGGTGGAGCTGCGGCGCGAGGGCGGCCTCGACGCGGTGGCACCGCGGCTGGCGGAGCCGGTGGACACCGGGAACACCGGGAACACCGGGGGCGAGCCGGACGGCGGCCGCGGCGAAGGCGAACGCGATGGCGACGGTGCCGGCGACCGCGCGACCGGGGACGGCGAGGGGCGACGCGGCGACACCGGGCGGCGGATCCGGATGCCCACCGGATACGAGATGCATCCATGGGCCGATCTGCGGCCCGCGGGCGAAGAGCCCTCACAAGGTCCTGCTCGGATACGGAAGTTGTGGCACCAGAGCCCAGGGAGTGCGGGATGACCATCCTCTGTGTACGTTTCCAGCTGCCGTCGGGGTACGAGGCCGCTCTGCCCGGTCTCCTCGGCCTGGTCGAGGACTTCACCCCGGTCGTGGAGGCGCTGCCCCCGGATGGCGCGCTGGCCGATCTGCGCGGCGCCGAACGGTACTTCGGCCGGGACGCCGAGGAGCTGGCCCGACTGATCCGGGTCCGCGCCCTCGCGCTGTACGGCGTCGACTGCCTGATCGGCGCCGGGCCCGGACCGCTGACGGCGCGGCTGGCGCTGGGGGCGGCGGCGCCCGGGTCGCCGTGCGCGGTGCCCGAGGACCTCGTCGTGGACTTCCTCGCCGAACTGCCCGTCGGCGCGCTGCCCGGCGTCGGCACCGCGACCGCCCGCACCCTGCGCGAGTACGGCCTCGAAACCCTCGGCGGGGTGGCCTGCGCGCCCCTGTCCACGCTGCAGCGTCTGGTCGGCGCGCGAACCGGCCGTGACCTGCACGAGAAGGCCAACGGCGTCGACCGGGGACGCGTCGTGCCGAACGCCGTCGCCCGCTCGCTGGCCACCGAACAGCCCTTCCCGTACGACGAGTTGCACCCGGACCGGCACCGCCGAGCCCTGCTCGCCGGCACCGAGGAACTGGGCTCCCGGCTGCGCGCCCTGGAGAAGGTCTGCCGCACCCTGACCCTCACCGTCCGCTACGCCGACCGCTCTTCGACGACCCGCACCCGCACGCTCGCGGAGCCGACCGCCCACTCCCCGGCGCTGACCGCGACCGCCTACGCCCTGTACGCCGCCCTCGGCCTCCAGCGCGCCCGCGTCCGCGCGATCGCCCTGCGCGCCGAGGGCCTCACCCCCGCCGACCAGGCCTCGCACCAGCTCGCCTTCGACCCCGTCGACGAGAAGCTCCGCCGCATCGAGGAGGTCGCCGACCGGGCCCGTGCCAAGTTCGGCCCGCACGCGGTGATCCCGGGGACACTGGCCGCCTGACACCCCCGGGCGGGCGGTCAGTTGGCCCACGGCGGCACGATCCGGGTGCCGTCGGCCAGCTCCGCCTCCAGGCCGAGGGAGGTGGTGACCCAGGTGACGGTGGTCTCCGTCGTCGGGTTCTCGACGGCGAGAGTCGCGCCCGCGTTGATGATCAGCGTGTCACCCGCGGCGACGCGCTCGGTGCGACCGTCCAGCGTGACCAGCAACTCGCCGCTGAGCAGATGCAGGATCTCCTCCTTGGTGACGGTGTGCGCGGGCGCCTTGGTCCCCGGCGGGATCTCGCCCCGCCAGGCGGCCAGTTCCTTGCTGCCGGTGCGCGGAGTGGCGTACGAGACGAAGCGGGCGCCGTGGATCTCGTGGACGACGGCTTCGGCAGGGCGGACGACAGGCATGGGTGCCTCCTGAGGCGTTCTGAGGTCGGGAGTTGCGGAGTTCCGGCAGGGATGGTCAAGCAGCTTGACCATCTGTATATGGTCAAGCTGCTTGACCAATTCGTCAAGGGTGTTTCAATGCAGTCGTGCAGAACTCCGAAGCTCTGGCCCTGACCGCCGTCCTGCTCGCCGCCGCCGGTGACCTGGCGCGTCGCATCGACGAGGGTGTCGCCGCCCGTGGCTTCGAGGCGCGGCCCTCGTACGGCTTCGCGTTCACCCGGCTCGCCCCGGACGGTGCGACGGCCACCGACCTCGCCGTCCATCTCGGGGTGACCAAGCAGGCCGCCAGTCAGCTCGTCGACGAACTCGTGCGCAAGGGGTACGTCGAGCGGCGGCCGCATCCCGGTGACGCCCGTGCTCGCCTGGTGGTCCTGACCGAGCGGGGGTGGGCCTGCACCCGGGCGGCGGAGGAGGCGGCCGCCGAGGTCGTCGCGGGGTGGGTCGAGTCGCTCGGCGGGGAGAGCGAAATGCGGGTGTTGCGTGATCAGTTGGCGCGTATCGCCCCCTACGGGCCCATCAGGCCCGCCTGGTGACGGTTCGACGTCACGTGTCAGTGGCCCCGGTCATCACTTGAAGTTTTTACTGACGCGTAACTTCCCACTTTTTCTACTCGCCCGTAACTTGGCGAACAAGAACAGCATCCTCGTGATCCGGATCACAGGGCGAACGTCGTCGCACGTCCCTTGAGCCGCAAGGAGATCACCCGATGCTGCCCTGGAAGCGCCTGATCAGACCGTTGGCCGCCCTGTGCCTGGCCGCCGCGGCGACCCTCGTGCCCGTCACCGCCGCGGAGGCCGCCGACTCGGCGGCCGCGCCCGGTCGTGGCTGGAACGACTACTCCTGCACACCCTCCAGCGCCCACCCCCGCCCCGTCGTCCTCGTCCACGGGACGTTCGCGAACTCCGTCGACAACTGGCTGGGCCTCGCGCCGTATCTCGTGAACCGCGGCTACTGCGTCTACTCCCTCGACTACGGCCAGCTCCCCGGCGTCGCGTTCTTCAACGGACTGGGCCCCATCGAGAAGTCGGCGGAGCAGCTCGACGCCTTCGTCGACCGGGTGCTCGCCGCGACCGGCGCCGACGAGGTCGACCTCGTCGGCCACTCGCAGGGCGGCATGATGCCCCGCTACTACCTCAAGTTCCTCGGCGGAGCCGCCGAGGTGAACGCGCTCGTCGGTATCGCGCCCTCCAACCACGGCACCACCCTGAACGGCCTCACCCAGCTCCTCGACCACTTCCCCGGCGCCGGTGACCTCCTCTCCGGCGCCACCCCGGCCCTCGCCGACCAGGTGGTCGGATCCCCCTTCCTGGCCAAGCTCAACGCGGGCGGCGACACCGTCCCCGGCGTGACCTACACGGTCCTCGCCACCCGGTACGACGAGGTGGTCACGCCCTACCGGTCCCAGTTCCTCGACGGGCCGAACGTACGCAACATCGTCATCCAGGACCTCTGCGCGCTCGACCTCTCCGAGCACGCGGCGATCGGGCTCCTCGACCGGATCGCGTTCCACGAGGTCGTCAACGCCCTGGACCCGGCCCACGCCACCCCGACGACCTGCCTCTCGGTCGTCGGCTGACACGTGCCGGTACGTTCCGCCGGGGCCTGTCCGGCCTGAGCCGCCCGACAGGCCCCGGAAGTCGTCAGCGGCCGTGCCGGCCACCGGTCGTCGCGCGGCGGCGGGCCGCGGCGAAGAGGAGGGAGGAACCGAGCGCCAGGACGGCCGCGCCGCCGAGGGCCAGATACGGGGTCATGCCGTCGCCACCGGTGTCGGCGAGTCCGTCCTTGCCGCCGGCGGGCTCCGCGAGGCCGCCGGAACCGGTCCCCTCCGCCGACTCGTCGCTCGTCGTCGACCTCGCGGTCGGCGACGCGCCGTCGGAGGCGGCCTCCACGGCCCCCCGGACCGACGTCTGCCCCGACGTCCGACCCGTCACCTTCGCCGATGGCGTCGGCGTCGGGTCCGTCGTCGTGCTCGCGTCGTCGTCGCCGTGGCCGCCGTGGCCGCCGTGCTCGACGGTCGACTCGTCCGCGCCCTCCTCGATCTGCTCCTCGGAGGGCGCGGACGCGCCGTCCCCGCCGGCACCGCTGCCACCGAACGAGACGTCCGAGCAGGAGTAGAACGCCTCCGGACTGTCCGAGCGCTGCCAGACCGCGTACAGCAGATGCCTGCCGGAGCGCTGCGGGAGGGTGCCGGAGAACCTGTAGAAGCCGCCGGACGCGGCCGGGTCGGTGGCCGTCGCCACCGGGTTCGCCAGGTCGAGGTCGTCCCAGGCGAGGGGGCGGGACGGGTCGTGGCCGCTCTTGGTGACGTACACCTGGAACGTCCCCCTGTGCGGGGCCGTCACCCGGTACGCGAAGGTGTACGACCCGGCGCGCACGCTCGTCGCCGGCCAGTCGGCGCGGGCCAGGTCGAGGCCCTGGAACGTCTCGTCGCCCGCGCCGCACAACTCGCCGTCCGGGATCAGCTCCCGGTGGCGGCCGGCCGCGTCGCCGATCCGTACGCCGTTCCAGTCGTAGAGCGCCTGGGTGCCGCCGGCCGCGACCGCCGCCCGGCAGGCCGCCGACCTCGGGTTCTCGGGGCCCTCCGCGTAGCACTGCGCCACCCGGCTCACCGGGTCGCCCAGCGAACCGTGCGCCACGGCCGGCCCGGCGGCCGACACGGTCAGGGCGAGCGGGGCGACACCGATCGCCCCCAGCGCACCGACCGCACTCATCGCACTGACGACACGCGCGGTGGCGGACGCGGTGGCGGACGCGGTGGTCCTGCGGCGGGCAGCGGGCATGACGGGGCACTCCTCGCAACGGTCCTGGACGGCTTCCGGGTGGATTCCGGATGCCGGGGGCGATCAGCAAGCTAGCCCCGAGGAACGGCGAAATCGCCTGCTGGGGGTGGGTGCGGAGGATTCTTATGGTGGCGTTAAGGACGGGCTAACCGAGGGCTCAGGAAAGGCTGTTGGGAAGCCTGTCGGGAAGCGTGCCGGAAGATCCGGTTCTTACCTCGGTGCGTGACACTGGGCCCGTTCTTGTCCGTCGTAGAGAGTCTTGGAGAAGGGAACCCGCGCATGAGCGCCGTACGCGGAACATCTGTGGACATCGCCACCGAGGACGGCACCGTCGACGCCTACTTCGTCCACCCCGACGACGACGCCGCGCATCCGGCGGTCCTGTTCTACATGGACGCGTTCGGGCTGCGGCCGCATCTGAGGGCGATGGCCGACCGGCTGGCCGGTGCCGGGTACGCGGTCCTCGTGCCCAACGTCTTCCACCGGTCGGGGCGGACCCCGGTGTTCGACCTGCCCGAGTTCATCGATCCGGCCGCGCGCCCGGAGATATGGGACCAGATCCTGCCGGTCATGCTGGCGCTGACGCCGGACCTCGCGCTACGCGACGCGGCGGCGTATCTGGGATGGCTCGCCGACGATCCGCGGGCCGCCGAGGGGCCCGTCGGGATCACCGGGTACTGCATGGGCGCCCGGCTGGCCCTGCACACCGCCGGTGCCTTTCCCGACCGGGTCGCCGCCGCGGCCGGCTTCCACGGGGGCCGCCTGGCGACCGACGACCCGGACAGCCCGCACCTGGCGGTGGCCCGGATCACCGGCGAGGTCTACCTGGGTCATGCCGACGAGGACCCGTCCCTCCCCCCGGAGCAGATCGACCTGCTGAACAAGACGCTCACCGAGGCCGGGGTCCGCCACCGCACCGAGGTCTACACGGGCGCCTCGCACGGCTACACCCAGGCCGACACCGCCGCGTACGACGCCGAGGCGACGGAACGCCACTGGACGGCCCTGCTGGACCTGCTGGACCGCACCCTGCGCTCAGGGGCCTGACCGGCCCCGTCGACGCCGACGGGGCCGTCCGCCCCGGCGCCCCTCGTCGGGGCGTCGGGGCGGGTCGCTGGAGTGGGTGGAGTCGGTGGACGCGCGTACGTGCGTACGGCTCGCGGCGGGAGCGCGAGGGCTCAGCCGTCCGGCCACCAGGTGCGCGCGATGTCCTTTCGCACTTCCCGGCGCTCGACGGGGCGTTCGTCGGCCTCGTCCCGCACCCGGCGGGACGAGGACTTCCTCAGGGGCTTCTGCACGGTCGTACGGCGCATGGCTGCCTCCTTGCGTCCACCGGGTTCCGCGTTTTCACGGAGGTAGACCTTTTCCGGGAGCGTTACTCATCGTTCGTGCTCTGTCAGTGGCGGCTGTCACCATCTGGACTGTCAGTGGCAGGTGTCACTCTGGCGGCATGACCAACATCGACGACGGCGAAACCTCCCCAGCCCTGCGAACACCGGGGAACCCGGCGGCAGATGACCCCTCGGGAGCGCTCGACTGGGACGCGCGAGCCCCCGCTTTCGACGACGAACCCGATCACGGCCTGCGGGAACCCGTCGTCCGGGAGGCCTGGGCGGCCCGGCTGCGGGACTGGCTGCCCGGGCGCCCCTCGGACGTGCTCGACCTCGGCTGCGGCACCGGCAGCCTGTCACTCCTCGCGACCGAACAGGGGCACCGGGTGACCGGAGTGGACTCCTCCCCGGCCATGGTCGCCCTGGCCCGTGCCAAGCTCGCCGGGCGCCCGGCCGTGTTCCTCGTCGGCGACGCGGCGGCGCCGCCCGTGGGGGAGGAGCGGTTCGACGTGATCCTCGTCCGCCATGTGCTGTGGACCCTGCCGGACCCGGGCCGTGTGCTGCGCCGCTGGTGCGGACTGCTGCGGCCCGGAGGCCGACTCGTGCTGGTCGAGGGGGTGTGGGGCACGGTCAGCCCGGTCGGCATACCCGCCGAGCGGCTGTACGGGATGCTCGCGCCCCTCGTGTCCCACGCGGAGCTGGTGCGGCTGGCGGACGACCCGCTGCTGTGGGGGAGGGAGGTCGAGGACGAGCGGTACGCGCTGGTGGCTCACCTCTGACCGCCCGCGGCGTCATCGGCCACGACGGCCCACGCACCGGTGCCGGCCACGACGGCCCACGCACCGGTGCCGGCTACGACAGCAGGGACTCCAGCCCGCCCTCGGTGGTGGCGAGCGCCTCCAGTGCGTCGAGGGCGGCGACGGCGGCCGCCGCGGCCTCCGGGTCGCTGCGCGCGAGCCCGCTCTCCTCGAACTCGTCCTCGTCCAGCCGCAGTACGGTCCCCCCGTCCCCGGACCGCCACAGGTCCAGGTCCAGGTCCTCGACGACGACCTCCCCACCGGAGACCGTGGCGGGCCTGGTGATGTCGCAGTACCAGCCCTTCAGCCCGCCCCGGGCATCCCGGACCTCCTTCACCGCGTACCACCGGTCGCGCCAGTAGTACTCGGTGAACACGTCACCGGGCTCGAAGCGTACGAAGCCGAAGTCCCGTACACCCTCGCTCGCCCAGTCGGCGCGCACCACGATCCGGGTGCCGTCGTCGCTCACCAGCCGCGCGGGGTAACGGATCTTCGTGCGTCCCGCCTTGAGCAGGACGACGTCCACCTCGTCCCCCTCCACGCCGGGATCAGCCGATTTCACGGACATACCGCACCTCCGTCGCACACACCTCGTACCCGAACCACTTGTTGACCGCGAGCATGGGGCCGTTGCCGGCGTCGTTGCCCGTGAACGCCTCCGCGTAGCCGGCGGCGCGGGCCCGGTGCAGGGAGTCGTTCTTGGCGAGCTTGGCGAGACCACGGCCGCGGAAGGCACGGGCGGTGCCCGTCATCGCGGTGAAATAGCGGTCCCGGCCGTCCGTGCGGACCGCGGTGAAGGCGGCCGGTGTGCCGTCCACGACGACCACCGTGCTCAGGGCGCGGTCCAGCAGAGGGTGGCGGTAGATCTCCTCGACCCAGTGCTCGTAGTCGTCCAACTCGGCCTCCACATCGCCCGGTTCGTCCGCCGTGGTCTCCGCGTCCAGGTCGAACAGGGGACGCGGGTCGTCGGCGAAGTCGGCGGCCGTACGCAGCTCCACGTCCTCGGGCGGGGAGTGCGACGGGGGGAGGGAGCCGTGGGCCAGGTCCAGGCGGAGGAAGTGCGCGGAGCGGCTCGGTGTGTAGCCGCGGCGCTCGGCGAACCCGCGGTTCTCCGGGGTGTCCAGCACCCAGGACAGCAGCCGCCGCGCGCCCACCGCCGCCAGCCGCTCCTCGGCGGTGCGCGCCAGCAGGGCACCCGCGCCCCGGCGCAGGTGCGCCGGGTGGACGTACACGTTGATGTCGCCCTGGCCCGGTACGGGGCTGTCGTGGGCGATGGACAGCTGTGCGGTGCCGATCACCTCGCCGTCCGCCTCGGCGACCAAGTGCTGGTGGTGGGCCTCGGGAGGCGCGAGCGTCGCGTCGTGGAGCAGGGACTCGGCGGTGCCGACCAGGAAGGGCAGGGCGCGCCGTCGTACGTCGGCGAAGGCCTCGGCGTCCGCCGGGTCGGCGGCGCGGAGGTCGCGCACGATCAATGTCATGTGTCCGCACGCTACGTGGGCGGCGCCGGGAGTCGCCTCCGATTTTCCGGCCGGTGCGGGACAATCGCCGCGTGACCTTGAACATTCGCATCGTGGAAGGGGGCGCACCCTATGAGCAGGTGCGCGCCCAGATCTCGGAACAGGCCCGCTCCGGCGCGCTGCCCGTGGGCTACCGGCTGCCGACCGTACGGGGGCTGGCCGAGCAGCTCGGGCTCGCGGCCAACACCGTCGCCAAGGCGTACCGGGCGCTGGAGACCGACGGGGTGATCGAGACGCGCGGGCGCAACGGGACGTTCGTGGCCGCCGCCGGGTCGGCCGCGGAGCGCGAGGCGGCGGTCGCCGCGGGGGCGTACGCGGAGAGGGCGCGCCGCCTCGGGCTGGGCGAGGCGGAGGCGTTGGCGGTGGCCCGGGACGCCCTGCGGGCCGCGTACGCGGAGTAGCACCCCGGGGCCGGGCCCGCGCCGGTGGCTCAGGTCCGCGCAGGCCGTCGCGGTTTCGGTGTGCGGGTCGGCCGCAGGCCCGCGCTCCGTGCCGCGTGCGCGAACGTCGTCGCGTCCCTCACCGCCGCCGCGTGGGGGTCGTTGTTGAAGTAGACGTAGGCGTCGGCGGTGGCGGGCCAGGTGTCGGCGACGCGGTGGGCCCACGTCGTCAGGGCTTGGCGGCCGTAGTGGGGCCAGGGGCGGGCCCGGCCCTGGTGCAGGCGGAGGTAGCACCAGTCGGTGGTGCGCCACAGGGGAGTGGCCGGGCGGGAACGGCTGTCGGCCCAGCACAGGGCCGCGCCGCGGGACTCCAGGACCTCGCGGACCTCGGGGGTCCACCACGAGTCGTGGCGGGGCTCGACCGCGATCCGGGTGCCGGAGGGGAAGCAGCCCAGGCAGGTGTCCAGCAGATCGGCGTCGGCCCTCAGCGTCGGGGGGAGCTGCAGCAGGACCGGGCCCAGACGGTCGCCCAACCCCTGCGCGTGGCTCATCAGGCGGTGCACCGGCTCCTCCGGGTCCCGCAGGCGCTTGATGTGGGTCAGGTACCGGCTCGCCTTCACCGCGACGACGAAGTCCGCCGGCACCCGGTCCCGCCACGCCTCGAAGTTCTCCCGCGTGGGCAGCCGGTAGAACGCGTTGTTCAGCTCGACCGTCGCGAAGTGCTCCGCGTACTCCTCCAGCCACAACCGGGTGGGGCAGCGCTCCGGGTAGAGGGCGCCCCGCCAGTCCTTGTACTGCCACCCCGACGTGCCGACGAACACGGTCATACATCCATGAAAACACCGAAGCGGGATCGCCTACAGGTACAGCCCCGCGTCCGCCCCGCCCCGCGGCTCCGGCACCGAGGTCGGTGACGTGCCGCGACGCAGCGCGTACAGCTCGGCCAGGGTCGCGCCCTCGCGGCCGACACCCTCGTCCGTGCCGAGCCAGCCCACCGCCTCCGCGCGGGTCAGCGCGCCCACCTCGATCCGCGCCAGACAGCGGCCGGGCCGGACCACGGCCGGGTGGAGGCGCTCCAGGTCCTCGTTGGTGGTGACGCCCACCAGGACGTTGCGGCCCTGACCGAGCAGGCCGTCCGTCAGGTTCAGCAGCCGGGAGAGCGCCTGGCCCGCCGTGTGCTTGGCCTCGCCCCGGATCAGCTCGTCGCAGTCCTCCAGCAGGAGCAGCCGCCAGCGGCCCTTGCCCGCCGCGTCCTCCTCGCCGATCGCGATGTCCATCAGATAGCCGACGTCGGAGAAGAGCCGCTCGGGGTCCAGGACGCAGTCGACCTGGCACCAGTCCCGCCAGGAACGCGCCAGCGTGCGCAGCGCGGAGGTCTTGCCGGTGCCGGGCGGGCCGTGCAGCAGCAGAAGACGGCCCGCGATGTCCTCCGGGGTCGTCTTCATCAGGCGGTCCATCGCGTCCGCCACCGGGGCCGTGTAGTTCGGCCGTACCTCCTCCCACGTGCCCGCCGAGATCTGCCGGGTCGTGCGGTGCGGGCCCCGGCGCGGCGAGACGTACCAGAAGCCCATCGTCACGTTCTCCGGCTGCGGCTCGGGTTCGTCGGCCGCGCCGTCGGTGGCCTGGCCGAGCACCTTCTCCGCCAGCTCGGCGGTGGTCGCGGTGACCGTGACGTCGGCGCCGCGGTTCCAGCGGGAGATCAGCACCGTCCAGCCGTCGCCCTCGGCGAGGGTCGCGCTGCGGTCGTCGTCCCGCGCGGCGCGCAGCACCCGGGCGCCCGGGGGCAACAGGGTGGCCCCGGACCGTACCCGGTCGATGTTCGCCGCGTGCGCGTACGGCTGCTCGCCCGTCGCGAAACGGCCGAGGAACAGCGCGTCGACGACGTCGGACGGGGAGTCGCTGTCGTCGACGTTGAGCCGGATCGGCAGTGCGTCGTGTGGGTTGGCAGACATGTCGCCATGATCCGTCACCGAGGGCTCCCCGTGCATCGGTTTTCCGTGGCGCGCCGGTGGTGTCCGTCCGTGAGCCGCCCGATTGCCCAGGAGTTCACCGGCGGAAGCTCCCCCGGCGCGGGTCCGCGCGGTTACTGTTGCCCATGATGGGACGTCATGGGTGGTATGCGGGGGACCGGCGGTGGCGGCTCACCGCGCTCGTCGGCGTGGGGGTGGCCGTGCTGGCCCTCGTCGTGACGCTGCTGCACACCCTCCCCGGGGACGGCAGCACCGCCGGCACCACGCCCGACGGCGACAAGGTGCACGGCACGCCCGCGACCCCGCCGGGGGACCTCGGACCCCGTGTGGGCTGGGGTTTCACCCACACCCAGTTCAGCGCGGACGAAGGCAGCGGGACGGCTGTCGAGCGCGTCGAGGAGCGGCTCGGTGAGCAGCCCCTGCCGCAGATCCAGCACATCATGGGCTGGGGCGCGGACAACCCCGAACCCGTCGAGGGGCGTTACGACTTCGAGGAGATGGACCGGCGCATCGACTTCGTCCGCGCCACCGGCGGCACCCCCGTCGTCACCCTGTGCTGCGCGCCCGACTGGATGAAGGGCGGAAGGTCCGGCGCCGACAGGACGGACTGGAGCCAGGCCGCGCTGGAGACCGCGCCCGAGCCCGAGCACTTCGCGGACTACGCCGCCCTCGCCGCCACCGTCGCCAAGCGCTACCCGGACGTACGGCACTTCATCGTGTGGAACGAGTTCAAGGGCTTCTGGAACGACGCGGAGGCCCGCTGGGACTACGAGGGATACACCGAGCTGTACAACCTCGTGCACAAGGCCCTGAAGCAGGTCGACGAGGACATCATGGTCGGCGGGCCCTATCTCGTCATGGACAGCCTCGATCCGCGGCAGGAGCAGAACGCGTCGACGTCGCTGAAGGGGCCGTGGGGCGCCCTGGACCAGCGGGTCCTCGACGCCTTCGACTACTGGAACGAGAACAAGGTCGGCGCGGACTTCGTGGTGGTGGACGGCTCCAGTTACACCAGGGACGACGAGCTGGTCCCCGACGAGTTCGCCGCGACCGACAAGTTCACGGCCGTGAGCCGGTGGGTGAGGGAGCGGTCCGGCGATCTGCCGCTGTGGTGGGCCGAGTACTACGTCGAGCCCGCCGACGGAGACGACAACCGGCACGGCTGGTCCGAGAACCGCCGGGTCGCCGTGCATGCCTCCGGGCTGATGGCGATGGCCAAGGGCGGTGCCACCTCGGGGTTCTACTGGAATCCGGAGGAGAGGACCGGGGAGTGCCCGGGGTGCCTGTGGACTCCGACCGACAAGAGCGACGGGGGCGAGGAGCTGCCCATGTACGGGTTGCTGTCCCGGTTCGGCGAGGAGTTCCCGCCGGGCACCCGGTACGAGACGGTGTCCGTCGCCGCCGATGACAAGCCCAACGTCCGCGTGCTCGCCGACGACGAGGCGGTGCTCGTCGTCAACACCCTCGACCGGAAGATCGGCGCGGACATCGACGGTCAGAAGTTCGACATGGCCGCCTACGAGGTGAAGTGGCTGAAGAGGTGAGCCTCACGACGCGCCCATGGTCAGGAAGCGCTGCACCAGTGATGCCAGCAGGAGCGCCAGCAGGGGCAGGCTGAACCAGAAGCTGCTCTGGAGCCACCGGAGTTGGCGGACACCGGGACGGACCGCCACGCGGACCATCTCGCGGACGCCCAGCAGCACGATCAGGGCGATCGCGGCCAGGCCGCCCACCACCGACCACGGGGTCCAGGTGACCTGGGGACCGATCGGGCCGGGATCGGGGTCCGGGGCCTTTCCGGGCTGGTCGCGCAGGGCGAAGATCGTGGCGTCCGGGTGGGAGAAGACCTGCTCGATGTCGGCGCGCCTGTCGAGGCTCTGGATGAGCCGGGAATCCCAGTTCCCGGAGTAACCGGCGTCCATCTGCAGGTTGGTGACCTGGCTGCGGTTGACGATCAGGAAGGAGTTGGCTCCCGCGTCCTTCAGCGCCTTGGCCACACCGGACACCAGGACCGGGTCGATCGGCGCGAGCGTCGGCACGTACTCGACCTTCTCCATGTCCCGGGCCCCCCACGGCATCGCGGGCGTGACGTTGTTCACCGGGTCGTCGCTGAGCCAGAGCAGCCGTACCGTCGGGTCGTCGTGGGCGTAGACGTACTCCATGGCGGCGACCTCGCCCGGGCGGACGCGCTCGAAGGGCTCGTTGCCCCAGCGGGCGACCAGGAAGCCGCCGATGAGGACGAGACCGGCCATGAGGGCGGCCAGCGGGGCGAGGCTCACCCGGTCCTTGTCGCGTTCCTCGGCGGTGACGCCGGTGCGCGGGAAGAGGGCGAGAGCCGCCAGCAGCGCGGCGCCCGGCAGCGCGAACATGAAGACCCGCAGGGCCATCTCACCGCCGTAGGACTGCATCCCGAAGCCCAGGAACGGCACGAACGTCAGGACGAGCAGGGAGCGTTCGCGGTACCTGTTCCCGCGGCGGCGCCAGAAGCCGTAGCAGGCGAGGAGCATGACCGAGCCGGCGAGCGCCACGCGCGCGTACAGCACGAGCTTGTGGGTCGAACTGCCCTCGCCGATGCGGCCGGAGACCGAGGACGTGACGTTCCCGCCCACACCGCCGACCCCGCCGAAGAGTTCGTCGAAGTGCCCCGACCAGTACGGCTCGGCGAGGAAGCCCACCCAGACGGCGACCAGCACGGCGAACAGGATGGGCAGACCGCGCAGTTCGCAGCGGCCGATCAGGACGAGGGCCGCGAGGACGCCCAGCATCACGAACGGGGTGAGCTGGTGGGCCGGGACCGTCGCCGCGTACAGCGCGATCAGGACCGCCAGGAGCACCGCGCGCTGCCGGCGGTCCGTCGGCTCCACCTCCGCCTCGCCGGGGCGCACCGTGCCCCACAGCATGTGCGGGGCACGGAACCAGACCAGGAGGATCGCGACGAAGACCAGGTAGAGGAGGTAGGTGAAGCCCTGCGGGGAGAAGTAGTCCTGGCCCACCCAGCCGCTCAGGACGAAGATCCAGACACCCGTCCACCGGGCGCGCCAGCTCGCCCGCATATGGCGGGCGAGGAGGAACATCGGGGCCAGGTACAGGAGTTGGATGGCCGTCGGCCACCAGCGGATGATCTCGGTGAAGTCGGTGACCCCGCAGGCCCGCGCGACGAACGCCGCCGCCGCGAAGAACCCCGGCCAGCTCCACCGGGCGTCCAGGTCGGGTACGGCCGAGCCGGTGCGGTCGATGTAGTCGATGAAGCCCAGGTGCTGCCAGGCGGTGGCGAACCGGGGTTCGGTCTCGATCACGGCCGGCAGCGCGTGCAGGGAGAAGACGGTGGCCAGGAGGGTGATCAGCAGCAGACCGCGGTGCTCCCGGGCCGGCCACAGCAGCGCGGCGAACACGACGGCCAGCAGGCCCGCCCCGATCAGCGTCGGCGTGGGCAGCACGGAGATCAGGCCGAGGCCGCCCATGCGGTCCAGGTCGGAGTCGTCCAGCGCCAGCGCGGGCACCCAGTAGAGCAGCAGCGCGCAGAGCAGCACGAAGCCGAGGACCAGCCCGGTGATCGTGGGGTGCGGGCGTTCGCGCAGGGGCACCCGAGGCGCGTCCTGGGCGGACGGCGCCTCCTCGGCCGGGGGTTTCACCGGCTCACGTACGGGCCTCTCCAGCTTCCCGGCCTCTCCTGCCGAGGCCGCTTCCCCCACGGCCTCTTCGAACGGGGCGTCCACCTCCGGGACCCGCGCGGGGCCCGGGGAGGACTCCGAACCCGGCTCACGGTCCTCCACCGGCAGGCCCGGCGTGGACGGAGGCCTCAGCGGACGGGTCGGCCGGTCCTGGGCCCAGGCCGGCCGGTGGTCCCCCCGGGGCACCGCGGTTCCGGTGGGCGGGGTGCCGGGGCCGGGCCGTACGTCCGGGCGGCGCTCCAGATGGTCGAAGTCGACATGGATGCCGAGGGCGAGGGTGTCGGAGTCCAGGCGCCCGGACCAGGCGCCGCCCTGCCTCTTCGCGGCCGAGGCCACCCGGCCCAGGTCGGCGAGATCGCCGTCGGGTGCCGCGTCCGCCGGTACCTCCGCGGGCCCGGCGCCGCGCAGGATCCGGTACAGCCGTGGCGCGGCGATCAGCACGATCACCGCCAGGCTGGAGATCTCGGCGACGCCGGCGCCGGTCAGCCCCATCCGCGGCAGCAGGACCAGGGTCAGGCCGAGGACCAGGGCGCACAGCAGGCCCTGCAGCCAGGCGAGTCCGGCGGTGCGGCTCTGGGCGCGCAGCACCGCGAAGTACGTCTCCATGACTACCCGCAGGACCGCGCCGACCGCGAACCAGCGCAGCAGCGGGGTCGCCGCGTCCGCGTAGCCCTGCCCGAAGACGGCCAGGATCCAGGGCGCCCCGAAGAACAGCACCGCGCACACCGGCAGCATGATCCGGGCCATCCGCCTCAGCGCGGCCCGGGTGTTGGCGGCCAGGCGTGCCGGGTCGTGGGCGCCCTCGACGGTCAGTGAGGCGCCCATGTTGATGGCGAGCAGATTGACCGTGCCGCCGATGGTGGTGGTGATGTAGAAGTACGCGTTGTCGGCGGAGCCGACCTGGGCGGCGACGATCACCGGGACCAGATAGACCACCGCGAGCGAGAAGAGGGAGCCCGTGTAGTCACCGGCCAGGAAGCGGCCGATCTCCCGCAGCGACGGCGGGTGCGTGTGGCCCTCGGTGGCCCGCACATGCCGCGGGATCAGCCGCCGGAACACCAGCCAGCCCAGCGGCAGCACCGACATCGCGATCGCCGCGACCCAGGAGACGAAGACGCCCATGGTCGGGACGGCGGCGGCGAACACCACGAGGAGCACCAGCTTCACCGCCGAGAACACGGTGTTGCCGACCGGCACCCACACCGCGCTGCGCAGCCCGGTGAGCACCCCGTCCTGGAGCGTCAGCGTCGACCAGGCGACCACCGCGAGCACGAAGAACACGGCGTAGAGCGGATCGTGCAGAAAGCTGTACGACGAACCCCACAGACCCAGCGTCAGCAGGAACACGCCCGCCGCCAGCGCCACGATCACCGCACTGCCCGCGTACGTGCGGAAGATCAGCCGTCCGGTGCCCGGCCCCGCGACCGGGATGAACCGGGCCAGGGCACCGGTCAGCGTCAGCGCGGTGAGCCCGGCGAGGAGCTTCATCGCGGCGATCGCGGCGGAGCCCTGACCGACCGAGGCCTCGGTGTAGTAGCGGGCGGCGGCCAGCCAGAAGCCGAGGCCGAGCACGGCCGAGATGCCGGTGTTCAGCATCAGGGCGTAGGCGTTGCGGAACAGCTGGTCGCCCCCCGCCCCCTTGCGCAGCCCGGGCAGGCGCAGCCCGCGGCCGGCCCCGGGACCGGGCTCGGCCGCCTCGGTCGTGGTGTTCTCGGCCTCGTGAGCCGTGGTGGTCGTCGTGTCAGACACGGGAACGGATGGCCTTCCGGACCTGTCGTGCTCTTCGGACCATGGCGTACCCCTTGGTGAGGGCACGGTCCCGGGCGAAGTCGCGGGCGAGCGCGCGGCCTTCGACGAGTCGCTCGAACTCCGCGATGCCCGTGGAGTGCCGCACGGTGACCCGCCGCAACGCGTACGGCCCCTGCGCGCGCCGGGCCAGCGCGTTGCCGACCGCGAGCGACTGGGCGAACCCTGTCTCCCGCACCGCGACGCGCACCCGGCGGCTGGAGTAGCCGTACGGGTAGGCGAACGAGACGGGCCGGGTGCCCAGTTCGTCGGCGACGATCTGGCGGCAGCGCCGCAGCTCGAACCGGAGCCGGTCGTCGTCCAGCATGTCGAGCTGCGGGTGGGTGTGGCTGTGCCCGCCGATCTCCACGCCGTTGTCGGCGAGCTCGCGGACCTGGTCCCAGCCGAGCATGGTGTCGAGGGCCCCGCCGTTGTCGTGGGGGCCCTCGATCCAGCCCGTGGTGACGAACAGCGAGGCCGCGAAGCCGTGCTTGGCGAGGACGGGCAGGGCATGCCGGTGCACGCCCGCGTAGCCGTCGTCGAAGGTGATCAGCACGGGCCGGGCGGGGAGCGGACGGCCGAGCCGCCAACCCGCCGCCAGGGCCGCGGTGTCCACCGGGGTGAGGCCCAGGTCGTCGATGAGCGCCATCTGTGCCGCGAAGGCCTCCGGCGTCACCGACAGGTCCCTGGTGGCGTCGTTCGGCGCGGCGGACACCGCGTGGTACATCAGGATCGGCACGGCCGCTGTCGCGGCCCTCGCCGTCCCCGTCGTCTCCGTCATGACGAGTCCCCCTCGCCCCCCTTGCCGACCGGGCCGCCCGGAATCCCGCCGACCGAGAACGTGACCTCGCCCCTGCGGGCCCGGACGCTCCCGACAACGTACCCTCCGGCCGCCGCCGCCACCCCCACGGCGATCGCGCCCGCACGTCCCGCGCCCCCCGTGCGGCCGAGCAGTGCGTCCCGCAGCCCGCGCGCCACCCCGGCGGGCAGCACCCGGGTGGTGTACCGGCGCTCCGACTCCAGCCCCTTGCCCGCGCCCACGCTCCGCGCCACCAGCGCCTTCGACAGGCCTTCGGCGTAGGTGCGCGCCCGGAAGTACCCGAACCGTTCCCGCGCGTCGGGCACCCGGTGGTGGATCACCGCCCGGTCGTCGAGCAGCAGCACCGCCTCCGGCCGGGCCCGGGAGAGCCGGATGCACAGCTCCGTCTCCTCGCAGCCCAGCGGGCGCTTGTCCCCGTCACGGCCGATACCGGTGGCGAAGCCCCCGGCCGCGTCGAAGGCGCTGCGGCGGAACGAGGCGTTGCCGCCGAGGACGTTGCGGACCTCGGCGACACCACCGGGCAGCCCCTTGTAGGCGCAGCCCACCACCCAGTCGAACTCCTCGGGGAACCAGGCCGGGCGGCGGCCGGACGCCCACACGGGCACCGTACGGCCGCCGACGGCCATGACCCGGGGGTCGGCGTACCCCTCGACGAAGTAGCGCAGCCAGTCGCGCTCGGCGACGGCGTCGTCGTCGAGGAAGGCGATGATCTCCCCGTACGACGCGGCGATGCCCGTGTTGCGGCCCGCGGACAGCCCGCGGGGGCCCGCGTTGGCCAGCACCCGGACCTCGCCGCTCTCCTGATGCTCTTTGTACTCCCTGGTGAGACGCTCGAGGAGGGCCGGGTTGTGGTCCACCACCAGGAGCGTCTCCAGGGCCGGCCGGGACTGGGCGCGCACCGAGGAGACCGCCGCGAGGATGTCCTCCCAGCGGTCCTCGGTGTACACGCAGATCACGACCGAGACGGTCGGCTCGTTCAAGACGACTCTCCCCGCCCGGCGGTGAGCGTCGTCGCGTGCGAACGGCGGCGCAGGGCACGCCGGTTGGAGCGCTCCTTCAGGATCACCTTCAGCACCCGCAGTCCGTCGCGCACGGCCCGCAGATTGCTCGCGCCGTGGATGCGCAGGTACTCGTGGCTGGGGATCTCCTGCACCTTCAGGCCCGCCTTGACGACCCGGATGTTCATCAGGGTCTCCACCTCGAAACCGGTGCAGTCGAGGTCGATCTCGTCGAGGCAGTGCCGCCAGAACGCGTTGTAGCCGTAGCACAGGTCGGTGTAGCGGGCGCCGAACTTGCGGTTCACGGTGGTGCACAGCGCCCAGTTGCCGAGCTTGCGGATCAGGGTCATGTCGTCGGTGCCGCCGCCGTTGGCGAAGCGGGAGCCCTTGGCGAAGTCGGCGCCCGAGACGAGGGCGGAGACGTACGAGACGATCTCGTGGCCGTCGGCCGAGCCGTCCGCGTCGACCATCACGATGATGTCGCCGGTGCACGCCTCGAAGCCGGTGATCAGGGCGTCCCCCTTGCCCTTGCCCTGCTGCGGCACGACCTTGACGTCCGGCCACAGTTCCCGGGCCACCGCGACGGTGTCGTCGGTGGAGTTGCCGTCGACCAGGACCACCTCGTGGATCCAGCCCGGCAGCGTCTTGAACACGTACGGAAGGTTCTCCGCCTCGTTCATGGCGGGGATCACCACACTCACCGGCGGCGCGATGGCCAGGTGGTCGGAGATCGGCCGGTACGTGACCGGTTCGGGTATCGCCGGGCGCAGAACTGAGCTCATGAGTCTGGTCCCTCTCGTCCGGTGAACCACCCGCCCCTGGGTGGTTCGGAATGTTGTCCGGTTCGAAAGGGGGGTTCTCACTTACGGCATGGCGAAGTCGATCTCCGTGCATGCCGGGTGAGCTGGCAAAGCCGGCCGACTGTCGCGACTCGGCAGTCGGTCGCGCGGCACGACTCGGTAAACGGTGCGGTCACCGAGCACGGCACCCCCCTACCGCGCCCCGCGCCGGGACCGCCGCGCTCCTTGAGCCCTCCCCTAGGAGCATGTACCGACGGACCGATGCGGGTTTATTTACAACGATGCAAGACGGTATTGATGATTGAGACCATATGGCAAGACCTCTTACGAGGTCTCACTTTTTTGTTGTTGTGTCCGTTACCTGACCTCCCGACCGGAATTTCCCCATCCGCTTCAGCAATTTATCGGCAGGTTCGAACAGTTCCGGCCGCGCCAGCACCGTGTTCCGCACAGCGCGGACCGGTGCCCGTCGTGCCCGGTGCCCGAGCGCCACCGGATGGCGCCGGGTGACCCACCCCTCCGACACGGAGATCTCCCGGGTCTTCAGGGAATCCTTGTACTGCTTCTGCCCCCGGCCCAGATCCAGGTAGGCGATGCCGTCGGCGGCGCCCTCCTCGGCCATGTGCAGATGCAGGAGCAGGCCTGGCGAGAACTTCGCGAACGCCGGGTCGTAAGCCGGGAACCAGCATGTCAGCACTCGCTCGGAGCGCAGTCCGAAATGAGCCGCGGCCGGCTTGCCGTCCGCGTACAGCACGGACAGCTGGCCGGCGAAGGAGTCGGTGCGGGTGTGGAAGAGCTGGTGCACGAGCCGGGTGATCCACGGGTGCGCGAAGCGGTCGCTGCGGCCCGTCCTGCGGTACTGCGCCGACTTCCAGGCCATCAGGGTGCGCAGGACCCCCGGGTCGCGCTCGTCGTGCACATAGCGCACCTCGCCCACCGCGCGGCCGAGCCTGCGCTCCTTGGCGAACGTCGAGCGGACGAACTTCGGCGAGCCGGCCCGCAGCCGGCCGAGATAGGCCTCGTAGCCCTGCTCCAGGTCCATGACCGGGGACGGGAACGTGCCCGTCACATGGGCCGCGAACGGCGTCTGGCCCTCCGCCAGATGGTCGAACTCCCACACCGCGAGCCCACAGGCCCGCAGCAGCTCCTCGGCGTCCCAGGTGAAGCCCGGCCGGTGGACCACGCCCTGGCAGTCGGAGAGGCCGAGACCGACGGCTCTGCCCACCCCGACGGTGGATCTCTGGTACGGGAAGAAGGCCGCCGGCTCACCGCCCTCCCGCACGACCGCGATCCGCACGCCGCGGCGGCAGCGGCCCACCGCGAGCGCGAACTCCGGGGACAGGAAGGGGTTCGCCAGCTCGGGAGCGCCGTGCAGATGGGCCTTCGACTGCAGAGCGGTCCAGGCCGCCCGGTCCGCGGCGGTCAGCTCGCCGGGGCGGTACACACTGATGTCCACGTCTCAGGTCCGTCTTCTCTCCGTACGGGCACCGAGGCGCCGTACCAGACTCGGCAGGATGACGAGCGAGCTGATCACGGTCACGGCCGTGATCCCACGGGTCACCGACCACGAGTGGGTGGCGATCATGCCCTGGGCGACGAGGAGGTTCACCGCGATCGCGCCCGCGAGGGACGTCACGACCCGGCCGAACGGCTCCAGTCCGCGCAGCACGGCCCCGATGGCGGCTCCTGGCGCGACGAGGAGGAAGAACAGGGTGAACGGGCCGCGCAGCACCGAGTCGGTGTCGGCGAACGCGAGCACCGCGCCGACCCCCGCCACGGCCGCGGCCACGCCCGCCAGCAGCGGTCCGCCGCTGCTTGACAACGATGGCTTGATACCCAAGGTCTGCATTGGCGACTTTGCCCCCTGAAGCGCCGGATGCCGGGCTTCAATGTCGCTCAGGCGGCGTGGGGGAGTCAATACGTCGAGACCCGCCACACCCGACCGTACGCCCGATCGTCATGCGTCGGCGAGGACATGCGCGGTCGCACACGAAGAATCCCCGGAGGCGACTCACGCCTCCGGGGAAACCTCTCTTCACGGTGGAGCGGTCGTCCTTACGGGACGATCTGCAGCAGGCGGTTCGGGGAACCGGTGCCGGGGCTGGTCACCTTGCCGGTGACGGCGCCGGCGGTCAGGGCCGAGGCGACCTGGGCCGGGGTGGCCGAGGTGTGGCCGGCCAGGTAGACGGCGGCCGCGCCCGCGACGTGCGGCGTGGCCATCGAGGTGCCGGAGATGGTGTTCGTGGCGGTGTCGCTGGTGTACCAGCCGGCCGTGATCGACGAACCCGGGGCGAAGATGTCCAGGACCGCGCCGAAGTTGGAGTAGCTCGCCCGGGCGTCCGTGTTGGTGGTGGCGCCGACCGTGATCGCCTCGGTGACGCGGGCCGGGGAGTACGAGGAGGCGTTGGCGCTGCTGTTGCCGGCCGCGACGGCGTAGGTCACACCGCTGGATATGGAGTTGCGGACGGCCGTGTCGATGGCGGTGGAGGCGCCGCCGCCGAGCGACATGTTGGCGACGGAGGGGCCGCTGTGGTTCGCGGTCACCCAGTCGATACCGGCCACGACACCGGCCGTGGTGCCCGAGCCGGCGTTGTTCAGCACACGCACGGCCACGATCTTCGCCTGCTTGGCGATGCCGTAGGTCGAGCCCGCGATGGTGGACGCGACGTGCGTGCCGTGGCCGTTGCCGTCCTGCGCCACGTTGTCGTTGGAGACGGCGTCGTAGCCGTTGACCGCCCGGCCGCCGAACTGGGCGTGCGAGATGCGGACACCGGTGTCGATGACGTACGCCGTCACACCGCTGCCCGCGCTGTCCGGGTAGGTGTACGTGCCGGAGAGCGGCAGTGACGCCTGGTCGGAGCGGTCCAGGCCCCACGGGGCGCTGGTCTGGGTGGCGTCCACCGTGAAGACCTGGTCCTGCTCGACGGAGGCGATCGCCGGGTCGGCGGCGAGTCTCTTCGCCTCGGTGGCGGAGAGTTCGGCCGAGTAGCCGTTGAGCGCGGACTTGAAGGTCCGCTTCACCGAGCCGCCGTACTCCTCGACCAGGTCCTTGCCGGCGCTCGACGCGGCCTTGAGGCCCGCGTTCTTCTTGAGCGTGACGATGTAGCTGCCCTTGACGGCGGTGGGGGAGTCCGCCGCGAGCACCCTGCCCTCGGCCGGGGCGGCCTGGGCGGGGAGCGCGGTCAGACCGCCGAGCAGGGCTGCGGTCGCCGCGGTGGTGATGGCGGCGACGCGGAAGTTCTTGCTACGCAGGTGTGCCATTACGAGGGTTTCCTCCTCATAGGCGACGCGCGCATGGGTGTGGCGCGCGTTCGTGGGGGGTGCGTGCGGGATCGCACTCACGGCCGGGAGCGTCGCGTTCCGCTCGCGGCTGTAAGCAGATTGGGTGCTCTACGGGGGTAGATCAAGAGACGTGAAGCGTTGTCATGTTTCTGTCACACAGCTGAAATCGAACAGGGGTGGAACACGGTGGGTGTGTTCGCTTGAGAGTGGGAAAGTATTGACATGAACACTTCCGATCAACACGCGTAGTTGCTACGACGGTTGAGGCAGAGATCCTGCTAAAGGGAGGTTCCATGAGACGTTCCCGACTTGCGGCATACATGACCTCACTCCTCCTCGCCGTCGGCGCAGGCCTCACCGGGGCGGCGACGGCGCAGGCGTCCCAACAGGCCGCCGCCACCGGCTATGTGGCGCTCGGCGACTCCTACTCGTCGGGTGTCGGCGCGGGGAGCTACCTCTCCTCCAGCGGCGACTGCAAGCGCAGCACGAAGGCCTACCCCTACCTCTGGGCGGCCGCCAACGCTCCCTCGACCTTCCACTTCACGGCCTGCTCGGGCGCCCGAACGGGTGATGTTCTGGCGAGTCAACTCGGGCCGCTCGGCGCGGGCACGGGGCTGGTCTCCGTCTCCGTCGGCGGCAACGACGCCGGCTTCGCCGACGTCATGACCACGTGCGTCCTGCAGTCCGACAGCGCCTGCGTCTCCCGCATCAACACGGCGAAGGCGTACGTCGACTCGACGCTCCCCGGCCAACTCGACAAGGTCTACTCGGCGATCAGCGCGAAGGCACCGGCCGCCCACGTGGTGGTGCTCGGCTACCCCCGCTTCTACCAGCTGGGCGGCACCTGCCCCGGCCTCTCCCAGGCCAAGCGGTCCGCCATCAACAACGCCGCCGACTACCTGAACACCGCGATCGCCAAACGCGCCGCCGACCACGGGTTCACCTTCGGCGACGTCCGCTCCGCGTTCACCGGACACGAACTGTGCTCGGGCAGCGCGTGGCTGCACAGCCTGAACCTGCTGAACATCGGCGAGTCGTACCACCCGAAGGCCGCGGGCCAGTCGGGCGGGTATCTGCCGGTGTTCAGGAGCGTGGCCTGAGGCCGGAAGCATGGCCTGAGGCCGGGAACGCGGCCTGAGGTCAGGAATGCGGCCTGAGGTCAGGAATGCGGCCTGAGGTCAAGAACGCGGCCTGACGGCCCCGTTCAGGGCTCCGGTGTCGGCATCGGCGTCGGCGTCGTAGTCGGCGCCGGAGCCGCTGTAACCGTCCGGGTTCTCCGAGTCGTCGGAGGGGGAGGTCCCGCCCGTGGTCGGGGCCTCCGACTCGCACGTCACCGAGAACGCGACCGTGTTGGACTCCGTCTTCACCGGGCCCCGGACCTCCACGCCGATCTCGTCCGCGTGACTGCTGTTCGTCGAGACGACGACCCGGTCCTGCTTGGTCTTCTCGCCGCCGGACGAGAACGACAGGGTCTTCCAGCCCTCGTCCTCGACCTCGCCGCTCCTCGCCACCCACCGGTAGTCGACGTCCACGGGGACGCTGCCCACGGTGAACGTCGCGGTGAAGGCGGGCGCCTCGGCGTCCTGAGGCGGACAGGAACCCGCGTAGTCGGTGTGCACGCCCTCGACGGTCACCTCGACCGTCTGAGCGGGCGGCTTGCTGGTCGGTGGCTCGTCGGGGGACTGCGAGGGGGAGTCGCCGTCGTCGGTCGTCGCGTCGCCCCCGCCGGGTTCCTCGCCCGCAGCGTCGTCGCCCGTCCGGTCGTCGGTGCCGCCCACCGTGCCCGCCCCGTTGGTCGGACTGCCGTCCTTCCCGCCGTCGTCCTGGTTGACCAGGGCGTACGTCAGGCCGGCGATGGCGAAGGCGATCGCCGCGATCCCCGCGACCAGGAAGACGAGGGCCCGGCGGTTGCGGTCAGGCCCGCGGCCCGGCGCCGGGGAAGGGTGGGGCGCCGCCGGGGTGGGGCGCTGCGGGGTCGGCGGCCCGAACTCGTTCGTGCCCGGCCCCGGTCCGGTCCGCGCGCCCGGACTCGGGAAGGCCGCCACCGTCGGGCTGTACGGGGCCGTGGCGACCGTGCCGGAGTGCGGGGCGACTCCCCCGGAGGGGGTGCCCCCGGCGCCGATGATCCGCAGATCCCGCTCGGCCTGCTCGGCGGAGATCCGTTCGGCCGGATCCTTGCGCAGCAGCCCCTCGATCACCGGGGCCAGCGGACCGGCCCGGTGCGGCGGCGGAAGCTCCTCGTCGACCACCGCGCGCAGGGTGCTCAGCGGAGTGTTCTGCCGGAACGGCGAGTTGCCCTCGACCGCCGCGTACAGCAGCACCCCGAGCGACCACAGGTCCGACTCGGGGCCGAACGCCCGGCCGAGCGCCCGCTCGGGGGCGAGGAACTCCGGGGAGCCGATGACCTCACCGGTCATGGTCAGCGCGGAACTGCCCTCGACCGTGGCGATGCCGAAGTCGGTGAGCACGACCCGGTTGTCGTTGGAGATGAGCACGTTGGCCGGTTTCACGTCCCGGTGCAGCACCCCGGCATCGTGCGCGGCGCGCAGCGCGGACAGCACCTCGGCACCGATGTGCGCGGCGCGCTGCGGAGGGAGGGGGCCCTCGCCGTCGAGGAGGTCGGCGAGCGACAGACCGCGCACCAGCTCCATCACGATCCACGGGCGGCCGTCCTCCATGGCCACGTCGTACACCGTGACGACATTGCGGTTGGCGACCCGGGCCGCCGCCCACGCCTCCCGCTCCAGACGGGCGTACATCCGCTCCACGTCGGAGACGGCGATACCGCCCGGCGCCCGCACCTCCTTGACGGCGACCTCGCGGTGCAGCACCTCGTCGCGGGCCCGCCACACGGTGCCCATGCCGCCCTCGCCCAGCGGGGTCAGCAGCCGGTAGCGGCCCGCGATCACCCGTTCACTGCCCGGTTCTTCGGACACGGCCATCCCCCGTCACTCGCATCCGCACGCGCATCGGCCCGGAATCTCCACTCCGTGCGATTTCTCCCCAAAAGTAGCTCAGCCCAGTGCGGATGTTGCCCCCCTGAACACCAGAACGGCCCCGAGCGCGACGACCAGCAGAGCCGACGCCAGCGGCACGGTCCTGCGCACCAGCGCGGCCGTCGGCCCGCCCAGCCGGCCTTCGCCCCGGTCCATCACCCGCGTCACCCAGCCGCCCGCCTTCACGACGGCGTACCCGGCCGCCGTCAGCGTGAGCGCCAGCCCGATGCCGTACGCCAGCACGAGCAGCAGGCCGAACCACGCCTTGCCCAGCGCCGCCGCGCCGACCAGGACGACCACGGCCGACGGGCTCGGCACCATGCCGCCCGCGAAGCCGAGCAGGATCGTGCCGCGCAGGGTGGGGGCGGTGGGGTGCGTGTGGGTGAAGCCGCCGTGGGTGTGCGTGACTCCGCCGCCGAAGAGGGAGCGCTTCTCTTGGGGGGTGTGGGAGTGGGCGTGGTGGTGAACGTCGGCGTGGTGGTGGTCGTGGTCTGGCTGGTGGTCGTCGGGCTCGTGGGTGTGGCCGTGGGTGTGCCCGTGGTCGTGGGGGGCGACCGACGTGGGGGTGTGCGTGTGGCTTTCGTTGTGCGCGTGGGTGTGTGAAGGAGCGGCCTGGGCGAGGACGAGTTCCCGGCTGGGCTCCGGCTTGTGGTCGTGCGAGTGGGGGTGTCCGTCGCCGTGGTCGTGCCCGTGCCCGTGCCCGCTCGTGTGGGTGAGCGCCAGTTTGCGGTTCAGCCACGCGCGGCGGGCGAGGGTGATGCCCGCTCCCATCACGAACAGGCCGCTCGCGATGCCGAGCCAGGTGATCACGGACGGGGCGGCGGCGGAACCGGCCAGGACGAGGAGGCCGAGGGCGACGACGCCCAGGGTGTGGGTGACCGTCACGGACGCGGCCATGGGCAGGACGTCACGCATCCGGGCCCGGTCGCGCGCGGCGGCCGTCGCGGCCATCAGGGTCTTGCCGTGGCCCGGACCGAGCGCGTGCATGGCGCCCAGGAACAGGGCGATACCGA
Source organism: Streptomyces gottesmaniae (assembly GCF_031845845.1). NCBI lineage: Bacteria > Bacillati > Actinomycetota > Actinomycetes > Kitasatosporales > Streptomycetaceae > Streptomyces > Streptomyces gottesmaniae. The sequence continues at coordinate 200,687 of NZ_JAVRFJ010000005.1, read as the reverse complement.
AGGCCAGGGCGCCGAAGCCGAAGGTGAGGTCCTGGCTGGAGACCAGGTCGTCGAGGGCCCTGGTCCAGCGGTCCGCGCCGCGCGGCAGGATCGAGGCGCCGGGCGCGTCGTTCTCCCGCTCGGCCAGCGCCGGTCCGCCCGGCCGCACCTGGAGCGAAGCCGTCGCGGTGTCCTCCGGCGACTGCAACAACTCCTCGGGGTAACTGGTGAGTTGCTTCGACACCGACTCCTCGGGCACGTCCGACCCGGCCAGGGTCGTCCGGTCGCCCTGTGCGGTGACCTCACGCCAGCCGGGCCCGGAGTCCACGGCCGCGTGGAAACGTACGTCGGCGGCCCGGTCCGGCAGCGGGGCCGTCAACCGGCACTCCACCCGCAGAGTCTTCAGGCCCGCCTGGCCCGGCCGCTCCTCGGCCCGGCTCGACTTCAGCGCCACCTCGGCGGCACCCCCGTCGACGGTGACCTCACTGCCCTCGGCGGCCTTCTCGCACCGCTCCCGGGCCCAACTCTCCATGCCCTGCCGCTCGATCGCGGGCCCGGCCTGGGTCGCCGGGATCTCCGCGAGGTCCTCGACATGGAGGATCTTCAGCTGCCCGGGGGCGGCGACCAGACCGTCGTACCGGTTGACGGTGAAGTTTCCGAGGGGGTGGGCGCTCGCCGTACCGGTGGGTCCGGCGAGGACGAGCGTGCAGGCGGCCAGGAGGACCGCCGTGCCGGTGGCGAACACGCGCCGGGGAGGGGTCACTTGGTGGTCTCCAGAGCCTGCAGTGCCTTCAGGGTCTTTCGGGCCTCGGCCGCGCCGAGCGGCGAGAAACCGGCGTTGAGGTCGAGCGCCGCCTTCAGCGAGGCGCGGGCCTCCTTCTTGTCGCCGGCCGCGTACTCGACCATGCCCCGGTGGTACAGGAACGTCGCGTCCCGGTAGCCGGTGGCGGTGGCCCGGCGGGCGTACGGCAGGGCCTCCTCGTCGCGGCCGTTGACGTGCAGCGCCCAGGCGAGGGCGTCCGCCGTGTGCACCGTCTCCCGGCGCTTCCACTCGGCCTCGGCGGCCCGCAGTGCGGCCTTGGTGTCCCCGTGGTCGGCGGCGGCGAGAGCGGTGTCGAGGTCGGCGTTGACGCCGTTGGAGCGTGCGATGGCGGTGTAGGCGTCGACCAGCGCGTACTGGTCGCCCGCCTTGGTCCTGTCGCCCTCGGCCTCGTACAGCTCACCGAGGACGACGAGCGGCCCCGGCAGCGGATAGGAGGACACCACCTGCTCCAGGCCGCTGATCGCCTGGGCGCCGTCGCCGCTCGCGGCCTGGGCGCGGGCGCGGCCCTCCAGGGCGGGGAGATAGGTGTCGTCGGCGCCGAGGGCGCGGGCGTAGTGGTCGAGCGCGTTCTCGTAGTCGCCCTGCTTCCAGGCGAGTTGCCCGAGCTGGGTGGCCACGTAGGCGATGTCACCGCGCGTGGCCGCCGAGTCCAGGGCCCGTTCCAGGACGCGTCGGGCGGTCTTCACGTCGCCGCGCAGCTCGTACACATACGCGTACCGGGTGAAGACGGGGATGCCGGGGCGGCGGGTGTCGGCGAGGCGGACCGCCTTCAACGCGTCGTCGTAGCGGCCTAGTTCGACCAGGGAGTCGACGCGGCTGCACAACGCCCGTTCGCTGTACGGGTTCTCCTTCAGCGCCTGGTCGGCGTACCGCAGGGCGTCCTCGAACTCGTGGCGGGCGGCGGCGAGGGCGGCGAGGCCGGCGAGCGCCGGGTCGTTGTCCGGCCGCAGTTCCAGCGAGCGCTTCAGGGCCTTCTCGGCCTGTGGGTAGCGGGAGGGGTCGCCCTTGACCCGGGCCTGCTCGACGTAGGCGAGGCCGAGCGTGGACCAGGAGCCGAAGTCCTTGGGCTGCTCCTTGAGATGGGCCTGGAGCCGCTCGACTGCCGTGTCGAGGTCGCCGCCGACGAGCTGGGCCGCCGAGACACCCGGTGAGGAGGACATGGCCACCGTCCGGTCGTCGTCCCTGGCGCCCAGCGCGACCGCGAACCCGGTGAACGCGACGGCCAGCGCCGCCGCGCACGCGGTGAGCCGCGCCAGCCGCCGACGGGCCGACTCGGGCGAGGGCGTGCGGCGAGCCCCGTCGGTCGGCCCGCGCCCCAGTACCGGACCGGTCTCCGGCCCCACCGCACTCTTCGCCACGGCCCCGGCCACGACGATGCCGCCTCCGGGTCCGCCACCGGCCCCGGAACCGGACGCGGACCCGGTGTCGGTGTCGGTGTCGGTGTCCGACAGGGGTCCGGACTCGTCGTCGGACGCCGCTTCGGACACCGGGTTCGGCTCGGTGTCGGATGCGGCGCTGGGCTCGGTGTCGGAGCCGGGACTCGGTTCGGCGTCACGCGCGGATGCGGATGCGGATGCGGATGCGGCGTCGGACGGGGCGTCGAGCTCGGTTGTGGATGCGGCGCAGGACGTGGCGTCGGGCTCGGTCTCTGACGCGGCCTCGGCGTCGGATGCGGCGTCGGGCGAGGCCCCGGCGTCCGAAGCGGGGCCGGCCCCGGTGTCGGATGCGGCGTTGGCCTCGGTGTCGGGCACCGGGTTCGGTTCGGCGGCCGTCGCGGCTTCGGACACGGGGCTCGGCTTGGCGTCACGCGCGGATGCGGAGGCGGCGTCGGAAGGGGTGGGGAGCTCGGTGTCTGAAGCGGTCCCGGTGCCGGAGGCGGTGTCGAGCGCCGCCCCGGTGCCGGATGCGGCGTTGGCCTCGGTGTCGGGCACCGGGTTCGGTTCGGCGACCGTCGGGGCTTCGGACACGGGGCTCGGCTTGGCGGCACGCGCGGATGCGGATGTGGCCGCGGCGTCGGACGTGGCGTCGGGCTCGCTGTCGCGAGTGGTCTCGGCGGCGGGCTCGGCGCCTGACGCGGCTCCGGCGTCCGAAGCGGCGTCGGCCTCGGCGTCGGTCACCGGCCTCGGCCCGGCATCGAACCCGGACGTGGACTCGACGTCGGACGCGGCCCCGCCCTCCGACGCGGCCCCGCCCTCCGACGCGGCCCCAGCCTCGGGCGCAGCCCCAACGTCGCGCACCGACCCGCGGGCGCGCGCCGACCCGGTGGCGGACGCCGACCCAGCGTCGGGCGCCGACCCGGATTCGGCGAGGTCGCCCCGGTCGGGCTCGGGAGCACCCTCGTCGGGACGCTGACGTCCGTCCTGCGGCGCGCTCTCGTTCGTACGCGGGGACATGCCCTCTCCTCAACATCCTTGCCGAGTACGGTGATCGGGGTCGTGGGGCGCGGCCCGCGCCGTGGGGGATGGATACGAGCGGGCCGCGCCGGTCACGGCGGCCGGGCCCCATGGGGAAGGGCCCGGACGCGGGGCCGGCTAGTAGTACGCGCGGTCGTTCCGACGGCGCCACCACAGCAGGCCCGAGCCGATCAGCAGGACACCGGCCGCGCCGGCGCCGGCCGAGGCGGCGATCAGCGTGGTGTCGTCGGTGCCGCTCTCGACGCCGCCGCCCAGTGCGCTGCGGACGTTGTTCGTGGTGTTGCCCTTGACCGTCTTGCCCCGCGAACCGGCCGTCGGCAGACCGACGTACGGGAAGGACTTGCCGAACTTCTTGTCGTTCTTGTCGACCGCGTCACCCAGGTCGTTGGGCGCGTCGACCAGCTCGCCCTCGACGACCTGGAGCGCGATGTCGATCACGTCGTCGGTGAGCCGGCGCCCGTTCGGGAAGCCCTGGTTGTCACCGTCCAGCACACCCAGCCGCTTCGGCTTCGCGGTGGGCTCGATGGAGGTGTTGAGCCGCAGCTGCTCCGAAGGGGTCACGTGCGGCGGCTGGTTGAGGCCCTCGACGCCCTTGAGGAAGACGTCGACGAGGTCGTTGCGCGGCTCCTTGGGCGCCGGGATCTTGTAGATCGCCTCGATGAGCTTGGGCAGCTCGGGCTCGGTGACGTTCTTCAGGAACTGGGCGTCGTCCACCGGCGAGGACGCGTTGAACTTGTCCTTGTCCCCGATGGGGTTGACGACCTCGTTCACCAGCGGCATGCCGAGGCGCGACACCTGGTGGTACTGGCCGTCGGCGCCCTCGCGCTGCGTCGTCGACCAGATGCCGACGATGGGCTGGTCCTTGGACTGGACGAGCGCCTCGCTCGGGATCTGCAGCGCGATCGAGTTGACGTTGTAGCCCTTGAGCGTGTCCCGTCCGACCTCGGAGAGGTCACCGCCGTAGAGCAGGTCGAAGACGCGCAGGTCCAGGAAGAACGGGTCGTCGGCCTGACCGGCGTACGTGGTCACCCCGCTCGCCGTCTTGTACACGGCCTCGTCGCGCAGCTTCTTGAAGTCCGGCATCGACGCCTTGCCGACGTTCGACGGCGCCACCCACACGTCGTCCGCGAGCTTGGTCTTGGAGACCGCGCGGCGATCCTTCAGCTTGATGAGGTCGATGTCGTACGTCTGCGTGATGTTCAGGTCCGGGTCGTCGAGGCTCTCCACGACGCCCGTGTTGTACAGGAAGGTCTTGTCGTTCTTCGTCTTCGTCTTGAACGTGTACCGGAAGATGAGGTCTTCCTGGGCGTCGCCGTCCTGGTCGACGCGGATGTCGTACTCCGCGTCCTCGGAGAAGGTGAAGAAGTTCGGTCCGCCCGCCGGCTCCTCGAAGGGGATCCAGTTCGCGATCACCGTCGTCGTGTCCGGCTGGTCGGGGCTGACGAACGCGTACACGTCGGTGTTGTCGAACTGGGGCTCCCCCGAGATCAGCGGAGCCTCCCGGTGGCTGGAGGCGGAGGCCGCCCCCGGCTGCAACACGGTGACGCCGGCGGCCGCGAGTCCTCCGGCGGCCAGCGAAGCACAGATGAGGGACGCGATGCTCCGCCGTCCCGCGCCGCTCCTGGAAGTAGGTGTCGTCATGCCGTCCGTCCTCTGTCCCAACTTGCCTGACGAACGCCATTCGGAGCGGTCGGCAGGGTGGATTGGTCGAATCCCAAACGTTCTTACGGCGCGTTTGAAAGGTTGTTTCAGCGGAGAGCGGGATTTGTTGATCCGGATCTCTTCCGGATCCGTAACCCCATCCGGAGGTGGGTCGGTTGCGAATGCCTTACGCGCGGGGATGGCCGTGCTCGGCCGGAGGCGAGGGGGAGCGAGTGGAGGCGGACAGGCTTCTGGTCCGGGTGGCCGGAGGCGACCAACGGGCGTTCGAGGAGTTGTACGCCCTGGTGTCCGGCCCGGTCTTCGGGCTGGTGCGCCGTGTCGTACGGGACCCGGCGCAGTCGGAGGAGGTGGCCCAGGAGGTGCTGCTCGAACTGTGGCGCTCCGCAGGCCGGTTCGACCCGGAGCGGGGCAGCGCCCTGTCCTGGATACTCACCCTCGCGCACCGGCGCGCGGTGGACCGGGTGCGCAGCGCCCGCGCCGCCACCGAGCGCGAGCAGCGCGAGGGCCGACGCAACCACCACACCGCCTTCGACCAGGTCGCCGAGGAGGTCGAGGCCGGACTCGAACGCCAGTGGGTGCGCCACTGCCTGGAGAAGCTCACCACCCTCCAGCGCGAGTCCGTCACCCTCGCCTACTACGACGGCTACACCTACCGTGAGGTGGCCGAGCGGCTCTCACTGCCGCTCGGCACGGTCAAGACCCGTATGCGCGACGGACTCACACGGCTGCGCGAATGCCTGGGAGGAGTCGCATGAGCGCCCTGTACGGCCGGCCCGGGGGAGGTGCCGAGTGAGCCTCTTCCGCCGCGAGGACCTCCACTCGCTCGCCGCTCCCTACGCACTGGACGCCCTGGAGCCCGACGAGCGGCGCCGCTTCGAACAGCATCTGGCCCGCTGCGACCGCTGCCCGGCCGAGGTGCGCGTCCTGTCCGAGGACGCGGTCCGGCTCGCCTGGTCGACGGCCGTGCCGGCCCCGGCCGCGATGCGCGACCGGGTCTTCGCCGCCGTGCGCAACACCCCTCAGGAGAACCGGTCCTGGAGCGCCCAGCCGTCGCGGCCCCAGCATCTGCCGCGGCATGTGTGGGGCGCCGAGCCGCCGCCGAAGTCGCGCGCCCGTGCGCCCCGGTTGCGCTCCTTGCTCGTCCCGCTGGCCACCGTCACGGCCGCCGCCGCACTCGTGGTGGCCTCCCTCTTCGCCGTCCAGGCCGACCGCACCCGCGACGAGCTGGCCGCCGAGCGCGCACAGGCGAGTGAGATCGCCCACGTTCTCGCCGCGCCGGACGCCCGCGCGACCAGTGACCGGGACGCGGAGGGCCACAGAATCGGAGTGATCGCTTCCGCTGAGGAGCGGAGCGCGATCGTGACCCTCAGCGGATTCGAGGACCTGCCGAAGAACCAGGTGCACCAGCTCTGGCTCATGCGCCCCGACGTGCAACCACGCTCCCTGGGCCTCTTCGACGGCGACACGCCCTTGGTCACCAGCGGAATGAACACCGACGCGACGTCACTCGCCGTGACCGTCGAACCCGACGGTGGATCACCGCAGCCCACCAGCCAGCCAGTTGTCCAACTCGCCCTGGAATCGGTCGGATTCGGAGAGTAGTCAACAACGCTGTTACGGGGTAGGTGAATACCGGGACCGTGATTCCCGAGTGCTCCAACGGGGCGATATGGTTACGCTGCCCGGGCCGGGTGGACTCGTACGGGTGGGGAGTGACATGGAACAGATAACAGTGCGCAGGGCGCGAGTCCCTGCGATCACGTGCGGGAGCAGCGCGACCAGCTCGCGCCTCGACCGACATCTCTCGGTGCTGAGCGGCCCCGCCGTGCCACAGCGCGAGGCGGCCGAGGCGACCTCGCTGATGCGCGAGATAACGTCACGGTCCCCGCAGGAGCGCAGCAGCCGCAAGGACACGCGCGTCGGGCGGGTCTCGCTCTTCGCCCCCCTGAAGAGGCTGCGCCGCTCGCTGTTCGGCAGCCGCTAACACCACCGCACCACAGCACCAAGGGCTTTCCCCGCAGGAGGCCCGCGCTCAGGCCACCACGCCGTCCCGGCGCAACGCTGCGATCTCGTCGTCCGTCATCCCCGCGGCACGCAGCAGCGACCCGGTGTGCTCCCCGAGCGCGGGCACCGCACCCATCCGCGCCTCGTCCCCGCCCGGCAGCGTGATGGGCGGCAGCAGCGACCGTAGCGGCCCCACCGGTGACTCCACTTCCCGCCACCGGTCCCGGGCCGCCAACTGCGGATGCTCCGCCACCTCCGTCACATCCCGTAGCCGAGCACAGGCGATCCCCGCCGCCTCCAGTCGCGCCAGCGCCTCGTCGGTGTCCAGCAGCCCCAGCGCCTGCGCGACCAGCTCGTCCGTACGTTCCCGGCGCTCGACCCGGGCCGGATTCGTCGCGAAGGCCGGGTCGTCCGCCAACTTCGGCCGCCCCAGGACCTGTTCGGCGAGGCGCCGCCACTCCCGGTCGTTCTGCACCGACAGCAGCACCCGCCCGCCGTCCGCCGTCGGATAGGCGTCGTAGGGCGCGATCACCGCGTGCCCGAGTCCCGTGCGGGCCGGAGCGGTTCCGCCGTGCATGGCGTGGTGCAGCGGGTGTCCCATCCACTCGGCCAGCGCCTCCAGCATCGACACCTCCACCGGCCCGCCCCGTCCGGTCGTGCCCCGCCGGACGAGCGCCGCGAGCACCCCCGAGAACGCGTACATCCCGGCGGCGATGTCCGCCGCCGGGATGCCCGCCTTCACGGGCCGCTCCGGTGTCCCCGTCACCGACACCAGCCCGGCCTCGCACTGCACGAGCATGTCGTACGCCCGCTTGTCCGCGTACGGACCCGACGCCCCGTAGCCCGAGATGTCCACGGCGACCAGCCGGGGGTGCGCGGCGCACAGCGTGGCCGCGTCCAGGCCGAGCCGGGCCGCCGCGCCGTGCGCGAGGTTCTGCACGAACACGTCCGCGTCCGCCACCAGTCGGCGTACGACGGCCAGGCCGCGCGGGTCCTTCAGATCCAGCGCGAGGGACTCCTTGCCCCGGTTGCACCACACGAAGTGTGAGGCCAGGCCCCGGGCCGCCGTGTCGTAGCCGCGGGCGAAGTCGCCGCCGTCCACCCGCTCGACCTTGATCACCCGTGCCCCGAGGTCGGCGAGCTGCCGGGTGGCGAAGGGTGCCGCGACGGCCTGCTCGACGGCGACGACGGTGATGCCGTCGAGGGGCAGGGGGTCACCGGTGCGGGGGAGTGGACGCATGCCGTGGATCATGTCCCCGCCGGGGCGCGGTTGTCACCAGCAAGTGCCGCGTGTCACGCGCCCCGGGGCGGCGGCCCGGGGCGGCGGCCCGGGGCCGGCGGCCTCCGGGGCGGCGGCCTCCGGCCCGTCCCCCGAACGGGCCGGAGGTCACCTGGGGCCCGCCGCGTAGGTGCGGACCGCGAGCGGTACGAACACCGCGAGCAGGAGCGCGCACCAGAGCAGCGACCCGGCGACGGGGTGCGCCACCGGCCAGGCGGCACCCTCCGGGACGGCCGCGTTCCCGAAGAGGTCGCGCAGCGCCGTGGCGACCGCGCTGATCGGGTTCCACTCGGCGGCCGTGCGCAGCCAGCCCGGCAGACCCTCGGTCGGGATGTACGCGCTGGAGAGCAGCGGCAGCAGGAAGGTCGCACCGCCCAGTTGCCCGGACGCCTCCTCGTCGCGGGTGAGCAGACCCAGGAAGATGCCGATCCACACGCACGCGAACCGGAACAGCAGCAACAGCCCGAACGCGCCGGCCGCCGCGAGCGCGCCGCCCTCGATCCGCCAGCCCACCGCCAGCCCGACGAGCAGGAACAGCAGCGACCCCGCGACCGTGACCACCAGGTCCGCCAGTGCCTGGCCCAGGGGCACGGCGGCCCGGCTCATCGGCAGCGTCCGGAAGCGGTCCATCACGCCCCGGTGGGTGTCCTGGGCGGCCTGGAACATCCCGGTCATGATCCCGCCGGAGGCCGTCGCCACCAGCAGACCGGGCACCAGGAACCGCCGGTACTCCTCGCCCGGCACGGCGAGGGCGCTGCCGAAGACGTACCCGAAGAACAGCAGCATCGAGATGGGCATGATCTGGGTGAGGATCAGCAGCCCGGGATTGTTGCGGACCCGCCGCAGCTGCCGGCCCAGCATCGCCGTGCCGTCGTACGCCAACGCGCTCATGCCGCACGCTCCTCGAGGTCGTGGAGGTCCGCCGGGCCGCCCTCGGTGAGGCGGAGGAACACGTCGTCGAGGGTGGGCGGGCGCAGGCTCGCGTCGAGCAACGGCACACCCGCCGCGTCGAGTTCGCGCACCAGCCGGGGGAGTGTGAGCGTCGGGTCCAGCGCGATCACGCCGACGGCGTGCCGGTCGTCGTCGAACGTCGGTCGCCCGCCGGTGAGTCGGTCCAGCACGCCCGCCGCGGCGGTCATCGCGTCCGCGTGGGCCACGACGACCTCCGCGTACGAGCCGATGAGCGCCTTGAGCTGGGGCGGCGAACCGCTGTGCGCGATCCGGCCCCGGTCCATCAGCACGATCCGGTCGGCGAGTTGGTCGGCCTCCTCCAGGTACTGCGTGGTCAGCAGCACGGTGGTCCCCTCCGCCTTCAGGGCACGCACGGCCTCCCACGTCCGGTTCCGGCTGACCGGGTCGAGGCCGGTGGTGGGCTCGTCGAGGAAGAGCACCGCCGGGTGCCGGACGAGGCTGGCCGCGAGGTCGAGCCGGCGGCGCATACCGCCCGAGTAGGTGGAGGCCGGCCGGTCGGCGTCCTCGGTCAGACCGAAGCGGTCGAGGAGCTCGGCCGCGCGGGCCGCCGCGTCGCGGACCCGGTGCAGCCGGGCGAACAGCCGGAGGTTCTGCCGTCCGGTGAGGTCGCCGTCGACCGACGCGTACTGCCCGGTCACCCCGATCGCCCGCCGGACCGCGGCCGGCTCCCGCACGAGGTCGTGGCCCGCGATCCGCGCCGATCCCGCGTCCGGCCGCAGCAGCGTCGCCAGCAGCCGTACGGCCGTCGTCTTGCCCGCCCCGTTCGGGCCGAGCATCCCGACGACCGTGCCCTCCTCCACGGCCAGATCGAGGCCGCGCACGGCACGGACGTCACCGAAGCTCTTCTCCAGACCCTCACTAAGTACAGCGTACGTAGTAATCATGGGGCGACCATAGCGCATTACGTACGCTGTACGTAACTAGGATGGTGGCCGAGGTGATGATCGATGGCTGGCCGAGCGGCCCGACCCGAAGTGATCTGGGCGCGCCCCGAACGCACCGGCCGGGGGCCGAGACCAGCGTTCAGCCGCGCGGACATCGCGGCGGCGGCCGTACGGCTCGCCGACGCGGGCGGCCTGGACGCCGTGTCCATGCGGCATGTGGCCGCGGAGCTGGGCTGCGGCACGATGTCGCTCTACAACTACGTGCCGCGCAAGGAGGACCTGTACGAGCTGATGGTCGACGCGGTCGCCGGCGAGCACGAGCTGTGGGAGCCGGGCGGCGACTGGCGGGCCGATCTGCGGCGGGTCGCCCATCAGACGCGTGACCTGCTGCGTCGCCACCCCTGGATGCCCCGGCTGATGTCGCCGGTCTACGGCTTCAGCCCCCACGGGCTGCGGTATCTGGAGCACTGCATGACCTGCATGGACTCCCTCGACGCGCCGTACGGGACGAAGATGCAGCTCCTGGGGATGCTGAACGGGTGCGTGACGACCTACGTCGCGAACGAGCTGGCGACCGCCGAGCGGGTGCGGTCGCTGCCGTGGTCGGAGGAACGGGAGAACGAGGTCCGGATCGCGTACCTCGGGGAGCAGATCGCGAGCGGCGCGTACCCGCGGCTGGCGGCGGCGTTCATGGAGGACTCCGGGCCGATCGATCTGGAGGCCGCGTTCGAGTGGATGCTGGACCGGGTGCTGGAGTCGTTCGCGCCGTAGAGCCTCACAGCAGGGTGAACTGGCCCTCCGGGCCCTCCTCCCGGTGGTCCAGGACCGAGGCGGGCCGACGGGCGGAGTCCGGGACGGGGAGCACTCCCGCCCGGCGCAGGTCCGTCGTCGTGATCGGTTCCGGGACCGTCAACTCGTCCTGCGTCGGCCGCAGTTCGGTTAGCAGCGCCAGCACGGTGATCAGTTCGAGCAGCTCCGACGTCCAGGACTGGGGCCAGGTCGTCGGACGGATCGCCTCCAGGGTGCCCGGCTCCGCCGGTTCCGTTCTGCGGGTGAACCACTCCTCCAGCACGCGGACCCCGCCGACGTGGAAGTCCCAGGCCTCGGACGGGACGGGGGAGATGCGGCCCTCGTCGACGACGAGAGCCTCCTCGTCGCGGTCGTAGCGGAACTCGACGGGGCGGGAGGGGAGCGGGGCCCGCACGTAGGGGCGGCGGCCGCCGGGGAGCTTGGGACGATCGCCGTCGCGGCGCATGAGCCACAGGGCGCGGCGGCCCGGTTCGACGCCCCGCGACCAGACGTCGGGGTCGGCGGGCAGCGGCACCTCGACACGGCCGGGGCCGGGGCGCGCGGCGACCAGGATCCAGGCGAGGACGTCGACGGGGTCGACGGGGCCGCTGCCGAGACGCTCGCCGAGGTACTCCGCCAGGCCCGGTGCGAGGTTCGGTTCGACGGCCCCCGGGCGGCGGTACAGCGGGCGGACGCGGCCGACGCGCGGGCCGTGGAGCGGGGCGAGCGGGAGCACGGACGAGGCGAGGAGCGCAGGGCCGGAGGAATCCGGCGCGGCCGTCTGTTCGACCACGAACACCTGCCGCTCGTCCGCCACCCGCCACAGCTCGGGACGGGCGGAGTCGATGAGGCGGTGGTCGGGGATGAGCCACTGCTCGTCGAACGGGGCGGCCAGGACACGGACCGGCTCCGGGCAGGGACCCGTCTCCCGGGCCAGTCGGCCGGTACCGGTGGTCCGGCCCGGCAGCTGGGCCACCGCCGAGGTGAGCGTGCGGGAACGGGTGGGGGCGAACAGGGTCTCGCGGTCCGGGCCCTCGGCCTTCACCAGGGCGTCCCAGCGGGCTTTCAGGGACACGGCGTCGGGGGCCGCCGGCCACCCCCGGCCCAGGCGTGGCGGTGCGACGGACCACGGCATGAGGTCCGCGAGCGGGAGGGCGTCGTCGGGCGTCACGCTGGGCATCGTACGGCCTCGTCAGGGGGCGTCGAGGGTCACGGTGAACGAGAAGCGGTCGCCGCGGTAGTGGATGACCGCCACGTCGAGGACGCGGCCGGACTCGTCGTGGGTGACGCCTGTGTAGTGCAAAATCGGACTGAGCAAAGGCACCTGGAGGAGACGGGCGGTCTCCGGGTCGGCGATGCGGGCCTCGACCGTGTCGGTGATCCGCCCGATGGCCACGCCCACGACATCACGCAGGACCTTGGTCATCGGCCAGCGGAGCAGGTCGTCGCGGTCGATGCGCTCGGCCAGCTCGGGGCGGACGTAGTTGCGGGCGTGGTTGGTGGGTTCGCCCGTCCGCTCGTCGCCGCGCAGCCGGTGGTAGATGGCCACCTCGGTCAAGTCCGGGAAATACTCCGCGAGTTCACCCGACACAGGGGTGCTGCCCTGGTCCAGCAGCTCGGTCGTCATCCCCGACTGCTGGGCCACGATCGCGTCCACGGAGCCGAGCAGCCGGACCGGCGAGCCCCGCCGGGCACTCGGCTCGATGAACGTGCCGCGCCGCCGGTGCCGGCTGATCAGCCCCTCGCCCTCCAGCTCCTTCAGCGCCTGCCGCATGGTCAGCACGCTCACGCCGTAGTGCCCGGCCAGCTGTTCCTCGGTCGGCAGCCGCAGGGGCTCCTGCGGAGACCGGCCGAGTATGGAGGCGCGCAGGGACTGCGACACCTGGTACCAGAGCGGCAGTTTGCGGTTCAGGACGATCGAGTCCGGAGCGAATGAGGTCACAGCGGTATCCGTACCCGGCCCGGCGCGTTCAGTGCAACGGGCCGAAGTGACGCCGGAGCCCGGACCACACGTCGTCGTACGCCTGCTGCAGCTGCTCCGAGCGGGCCGCCTGCTCGGTCGTGAGGACGGGCCAGCGCGTCTCGAACATGAACGCGAGGCCGTCGTCCACCCGTTGCGGCCTCAGCTCCGCCGTGCTCGCCCGGTCGAAGGTCTCCCGGTCCGGACCGTGCGCCGACATCATGTTGTGCAGCGAACCGCCCCCGGGCACGAAACCCCCTTCTCCGGCCGTCTTCGCGTCGTACGCGCCCTCGATCAGGCCCATGTACTCGCTCATCACGTTCCGGTGGAAGTAGGGCGGCCGGAACGTGTCCTCGCCCACCAGCCAGCGCGGCGCGAACACCACGAAGTCCACCGCCGCGAGGCCCGGGGTGTCGCTCGGCGAGGTGAGCACCGTGAAGATCGACGGGTCCGGGTGGTCGTACGAGATCGTCCCGATGACGTTGAACCGGCGCAGGTCGTAGACGTACGGGGTGTGGTTGCCGTGCCAGGCGACCACGTCGAGCGGGGAGTGGTCGTAGGTGGCCGTCCAGAGGTTGCCGCAGAACTTGTTCACCACCTCCACCGGGCCCTCGACGTCCTCGTACGCGGCTACAGGCGCCCGGAAGTCGCGGGCGTTGGCGAGGCCGTTGGCGCCGATGGGGCCGAGGTCGGGGAGGCGGAAGGGGGCGCCGTAGTTCTCGCAGACGTAGCCGCGGGCCGTGTCGTCGAGGAGGTCGACGCGGAAGCGGACGCCCCGGGGGATGAGGGCGACCTCACCGGGCTCGGCGCGCAGCAGGCCGAACTCCGTGCGCAGCAGGAGGCCGCCCCGCTCCGGGACGATCAGGAGTTCGCCGTCCGCGTCGCCGAAGACCCGTTCCATGGCGGAATTGGCGTGATACAGGTGCACGGCCATGCCCGTGCGCCGCGCCGCGTCGCCGTTGCCGCCGAGGGTCCACAGGCCGCCGAGGAAGTCGGTGCCCGCCGGAGGCTCCGGCAGGGGGTTCCAGCGCAGGCGGTTGGGGTCGGGGACGGTCTCGGTGAAGGGGGCCGCGCGCAGCGCGCCGTTGTCCGTGCGCGTGAACGCGGGGTGCGCGGCCGACGGGCGGATCCGATAGAGCCAGGAGCGGCGGTTGTGCGACCTCGGTTCGGTGAACGCGGTGCCGCTGAGCTGCTCCGCGTACAGGCCGAGCGGAGCGCGCTGCGGGGAGTTGCGGCCGTGCGGCAGCGCGCCCGGGACCGCCTCCGAGGCGTGTTCGTTGCCGAAGCCGGAGAGGTAGTCCAGCCCCTCGGCCGTCTTCCTGGCGTCCCCGCTCATGCCCGCTCCCTCGCGATCCTGATTCCTGTGCTTCACCGTAGGATTCGGCCGGGTCGGGTGCAAGGGGACGACGCGGCGACGGACGCCGACGGACGACAACCGGACGTCGGCGGGGCGTCCGCAGATCGGGTGCATCGGGCGGACGGGGAGAACCGGACCGCGGGGGGATCCGTCCTGTCAGTGCGGTGCTCTAGTCTCCCGGCAGGCTGTGGGCGTGCGGATGTTCGGTGTCCGCACGTTCCAGCGCTGAGCGGGAGCGGCGGTACCGGCCGTACTGATATTCGGACAGTTCATCGGACCTCGGCGGAAAGGCATCATGAAGCCCGTGTCCCAGGCGACCTCCCTGCGCCGCGCCCCCGTGCAACGGCGCAGTGCCGAACGACTGACCAGGATCCTCGACGCCTGCGCCGACCTCCTCGACGAGGTCGGCTACGACGCGCTGAGCACCCGCGCCGTGGCGCTGCGCGCGGGTGTGCCCATCGGCTCCGTCTACCGCTTCTTCGGCAACAAGCGCGCGATGGCCGACGCGCTGGCCGAACGCAACCTGGACCGTTTCACCGACCGGGTCAGCCGCCGCCTCCACGCGAGGGGCCGCCGGGACTGGCGCACCGCGATGGACGCCGTCCTGGACGAGTACCTCGACATGAAACGCAACACCCCGGGCTTCGCCCTCATCGACTTCGGCAACCAGATCCCGGTCGGCGGCAGCCGCCAGGAACCCAATCACCGCGTCGCCGACCGCCTGTCCGACCTGCTCTCCGCGTTCATCGACCGCACCCCCGACGAGGACCTGCGCCGCACCTTCCTGATCGCCGTCGAGACCGCCGACACCCTGGTGCACCTGGCCTTCCGGGTCTCCCCGGAGGGCGACGAGCGGATCATCGCGGAGATGCGGGAGCTGCTGCGGGCCTATCTCGCGCGCGTACTGGACTGAGCCGGTGCGCCGGGCCCGGCGCACCGGCCGGGCCGCCGGGCGCCCGTCCGCGTGACCGGCCGCCTCCGTGAAGCCGTGACCCAGAGGTCCGGCGCAGCCCCGCTTCGCGGTTTCCCGACAAGACCACCCGCAGCCCCTCCCCGTGATGCATACCGGTCGGTATGCTCGGCCTCGGTGCCGCGCGCCCTGCGCGCGGCACCCGTCCGAGCGTCACCGTCGCCGCCGCCCCCTCCGGGAGGACCCGTGTCCACCACCACCGACTCCCGCACCGCCCTGCGCGTCTGCCCGCTCTGCGAGGCGACCTGCGGACTCACCCTCACCATCGAGGGGACCCGGGTCACCGGGGCTCGCGGTGACCGGGACGATGTGTTCAGCAAGGGATTCATCTGCCCCAAGGGCGCCTCGTTCGGGGCGGCCGACGGCGACCCCGACCGGCTGCGCACCCCGCTGGTCCGCAAGGACGGGGAACTGCGGGAGGCCACCTGGGCCGAGGCCTTCGACGCCGTCGCCGCCGGACTGCGACCGGTCGTCGAGGCACACGGTCCGAACGCCGTCGGCGTCGTCCTCGGCAACCCCAACGTCCACACCATGGCCGGTGCCCTCTATCCGCCCGTCCTGCTCGCCGGACTCGGCACCCGCAGCCTGTTCACCGCCTCCACCGTCGACCAGATGCCCAAGCACGTCTCCAGCGGACTGCTCTACGGCGACGCCCACGCCATCCCTGTCCCCGACCTGGACCGCACCGACCATCTGCTGCTCCTCGGTGCCAACCCCCTGGAGTCCAACGGCAGTCTGTGCACCGCCCCCGACTTCCCCGGCAAGCTCAAGGCCCTCAAGGCGCGCGGCGGCACCCTCACCGTCGTCGACCCCCGCCTGACCCGCACGGCCAAGCTCGCCGACCGGCACGTCGCCATCCGGCCGGGCACCGACGCGCTGCTGCTGGCGGCGATGGCCCAGGTGCTGTTCGAGGAGGCGCTCGTCGACCTCGGGGACCTCGCCCCGCATGTCCAGGGGGTGGACGAACTCGCCTCCGCCATGAGGGAGTTCACCCCCGAGGCCGTCGCCGGGGCCTGTGACGTCGACGCCGGGACCATCCGCGCGCTCGCCCGTGAACTGGCCGCCGCGCCCACCGCCGCCGTCTACGGCCGCATCGGCAGCTGCACCGTCCCGCACGGCACCCTCGCCAGCTGGCTGGTCGACGTCCTCAACATCCTCACCGGCAACCTCGACCGGCCCGGCGGCGCCCTGTTCCCGCACTCCGCGACGGACAAGACGCCCCGGCCCGCCGGACCCGGCCGGGGCTTCGCCCTCGGGCGCTGGCACAGCCGGGTCGGCGGCCACCCCGAGGCCAAGGGCGAACTGCCGCTGTCCGCGCTCGCCGAGGAGATCGACACCGCCACCCCCGAGGGCAGCCCGATCCGCGCCCTCGTCACCGTCGCCGCCAACCCCGTGCTCTCCGCCCCCGACGGCGACCGCCTCGACAAGGCCCTCGACTCGCTGGACTTCATGGTCAGCGTCGACCCCTACCTCGGCGAGACCGCACGCCACGCCGACGTGGTCCTGCCGCCGCCCCCGCCCTCGCAGGCCCCGCACTTCGACTTCGCGTTCAACGCCTTCGCCGTGCGCAACCAGGTCCGTTACAACCGCGCCGCCGTCCCCCTGGAGGACGGCCGCATGGCCGAGACGGAGATCCTCGCCCGTCTCACCCTCGCCGCCACCGGGATGCACGGCGCCGACCCCTCCGCCGTCGACGACCTCGTCATCGGCCAGACCCTGGGCAAGGCCGTGCGGGAGGCCCACTCACCCGTCCACGGCCGCGACCCGCGCGAACTGGCGGGCCTGCTCACCGGCGACACCGGCCCCGAGCGCCGGCTCGACATGATGCTGCGCCTCGGCCCCTACGGCGAGGGCTTCGGTGCCCACCCGGACGGACTGACGCTGGACAAGCTCCTCGCCCACCCGCACGGCATCGACCTCGGGCCGCTGAAGCCCCGGCTGCCGCAGCCGCTGAAGACGGTCAGCGGCAGGATCGAACTGCTGCCGCGGCCGATCGTCGACGATCTGCCGAGGCTTCGCACCGCCCTGCGCGAGCGCCCGGACGGCCTGGTCCTCATCGGCCGCCGCCATCTGCGGTCCAACAACAGCTGGTTGCACAACATCCCCGCCCTCACCGGCGGCACCAACCGCTGCACCCTGCACATCCACCCCGACGACGCCGACCGCCTCGGCCTCGCCGACGGCGACGCCGTACGGATCAAGGGCGCCGGGGGAGAGGTCACCGCTCCCGCCGAGGTCACCGACGTCGTACGACAGGGTGTCGTGAGCCTTCCGCACGGCTGGGGACACGACCGTCCGGGCACCCGCATGAGCCACGCGGCGGTCGACCCCGGGGTCAACGTCAACCAGCTCCTCGACGGCTCGCTGCTCGACCCGCTGTCGGGCAACGCGGTCCTCAACGGCATCCCCGTGGAACTGTCCCGAGCAGGCGCAACGCTGTGACCAGGAGTTCTGCGCTTATTGCTCGCATGTCAACGTCTTGTTAAGACTTGTCGGGCCGCCCTAACGTCGTCGCACCGCCGGTGCCCTGGTGGGAGTTCAAGGGCGAACGTTAGGTATCCACATGTTGACCATCCTCGGCTTCGCCATGATCGCGACCTTCCTGGTCCTGATCATGATGAAGAAGATGTCGCCGATCGCGGCACTCGTACTGATCCCCGCGCTCTTCTGCGTGTTCGTCGGAAAGGGAGCCCAACTCGGCGACTACGTCATCGAGGGGGTGGGCAATCTCGCGCCCACCGCCGCGATGCTGATGTTCGCCATCGTCTACTTCGGCCTCATGATCGACGTCGGCCTCTTCGACCCGATCGTCCGAGGCATCCTGAAGTTCTGCAAGGCCGACCCCCTGCGCATCGTCGTCGGCACGGCCCTGCTCGCCGCGATCGTCTCGCTGGACGGCGACGGCTCGACCACCTTCATGATCACCGTCTCGGCGATGTACCCGCTGTACAAGCGCCTGAAGATGAGCCTGGTCGTGATGACCGGTGTCGCCGCCACCGCCAACGGCGTGATGAACACGCTGCCCTGGGGCGGCCCGACCGCCCGCGCCGCCACCGCGCTCAAGCTCGACGCCGGCGACATCTTCGTCCCGATGATCCCGGCGCTCCTCGTCGGCCTGCTCTTCGTCTTCGTCCTCGCCTACTTCCTCGGTCTGCGCGAGCGCAAGCGCCTCGGTGTGCTGAGCCTCGACGAGGTGCTGGAGCAGGAGAAGATCGTCAAGGACGAGGAGAAGTCCGGCTCCGAGGAGACCGTGCTCGTCGGCGCGGGCGCCTCGTCGGCCGCCGGATCCGGTTCCGGTGACGACAAGGTCCGTACGACGAAGGCCACCGGCGCGGCGGGCTCCGGCACCGACGCCGGGTCCGAGGACGACGACGTCGACGACGTCCGCCTCCAGGGGCTGGACCCCAACCGCCCGACGCTGCGCCCCAAGCTGTACTGGTTCAACGCGCTGCTCACGGTGGCACTGCTGACCGCCATGATCATGGAGCTGCTGCCGATCCCGGTGCTGTTCATCCTCGGCGCCGCGCTCGCGCTGACGGTCAACTTCCCCCACATCCCCGACCAGAAGGACCGGCTCGCCGCCCACGCGGACAACGTCCTCAACGTCTCCGGCATGGTCTTCGCCGCCGCCGTCTTCACCGGCGTCCTCCAGGGCACCGGCATGGTCGACTCGATGGCCAAGTGGATCGTCGACGGCATCCCGGGCGGCATGGGACCGCACATGGCCCTGGTCACCGGCTTCCTGAGCCTGCCGCTCACCTACTTCATGTCCAACGACGGCTTCTACTTCGGCGTCCTCCCGGTCCTCGCCGAGGCCGGTGCCGCCCACGGGGTCTCGCCGCTGGAGATCGCCCGCGCCTCCCTCGTCGGTCAGCCGCTGCACATGTCCAGCCCGCTGGTCCCGGCCGTGTACGTGCTCGTGGGTATGGCCAAGGTCGAGTTCGGCGACCACACCAAGTTCGTGGTGAAGTGGGCGGCGGCGACCTCGCTGATCATCCTCGCCGCCGGCGTGCTGTTCGGCATCATCTGAACCATGGAACCCGACTCCCCGGCACCGGAGCGAAGTTCCCTCGAACCGGCGTGAACTTCCCCCAGGAGGAACCGCATCATGAGGCCCGGTAGGAACCGCGGCTGGCTGCTCCGCCTCGTCATCGCCTTCAGCTTCGCGCAGGGGGCGGTGTCGATGGCCCGGCCCGCCGTGTCCTACCGGGCCCTCGCGTTGGGCGCCGACGAACGGGCCGTCGGTGTGATCGCGGGGGTCTACGCCCTGCTCCCGCTGTTCGCCGCCGTCCCGCTCGGCCGCAGGACCGACCAGGGCCGGTGCGCGCCCCTGCTGCCGATCGGGGTCGTCCTCATATCCGGCGGCTGTGTGATGAGCGGTCTGGCCGACTCCCTGGTGGCGATGGCCGTCTGGAGCGGTGTGATGGGCCTCGGTCACCTCTCCTTCGTGATCGGTGCCCAGTCCCTGGTGGCCCGCCAGTCCGCGCCGCACGAACACGACCGCAACTTCGGCCACTTCACCATCGGCGCCTCCCTCGGCCAACTGGTCGGCCCGATCGCCGCGGGCGCCCTGATCGGCGGCCCGGACATGGCCCGGACGAGCGCCCTGGCGCTGGTGGTCGCGGGGGCCGGGGCGGCGGTCGCGGTCACCTCGCTGTGGCGGATAGAGCGCCCCGTCGACCCCGACTCCCGTACGGCGCGGGGCGAACGCGTGCCGGTGCACCGCATTCTGCGCACCCGTGGCGTGCCGGGGGGCATCTTCATCAGCCTCGCCGTGCTGTCGGCGACGGACATCCTCACCGCGTATCTGCCGGTGGTCGGTGAACACCGGGGCATCTCGCCGTCGGTCATCGGCCTCCTGCTGAGCCTGCGGGCGGCGGCGACCATCGCGTGCCGTCTGGTGATGACGCCCATGCTGCGGCTGCTCGGCCGGACCGCGCTGCTCACGGTCACCTGTGTGCTGGGGGCCCTGCTGTGCGCCGGGATCGCACTGCCGGTGCCGGTGTGGGCGCTGGCCCTGATCCTCGCCGCCCTCGGCTTCTGCCTCGGGGTGGGGCAGCCGCTGTCCATGACGACGGTGGTGCAGGCCGCGCCGGACGAGGCCCGGTCCACCGCCCTCGCGCTGCGACTGACGGGGAACCGGCTGGGACAGGCAGGGGCGCCGGCCGCCGCGGGTCTGATCGCCGGGGTCGCGGGCGTGGCCGCGCCGTTCGTGATGCTGGGCGCGCTGCTGCTGGTGTCGTCGGTCATCGCCCTGCGCTCGCCGGCGGAGCCGGGGCGGGGGAGCGGCACGCCGAAGGAGAAGAGGAACAGGCGGAGGGGGACGGCGAAGGGGGCGGCGAAGGGGACGGTGACGGGGGAGGGGAAGGGCTCCCGGCCCGGGGCTGCCCTGGGCCGTAAGGGGGATATCTGACGGGTCGTCGGGCGCGGCTCCTCCCGCGCCCGGTGGGATGTGACAGAGAGTCAGGCGAAAGAGCGATTTGTGTGAAAATCGTCTGACTCGGAGGTTCTGCATGTCCACCTCGTCCCGCCCGCGCCCCGCCGGAGTGCGCGCGAGTGCCGCCGCCGTCCTCGCGGCCCTCACCGTCACGGGAGCCAGCCTGATCACGGCACCGGCCGCCGTCGCCGCCCCGGGCGACCCCGACGTCGTGATCCACAAGGTGGGCTTCCCGTTCGACAACCAGCGCAACCAGCAGCTGGTCTGCGACTTCTACCTCTCCGCCTTCAACTTCCCCGCGGACCCCACGCCGACGCAGCGCATCAGCTGGACCATCGACCGCCAGCCGCCCGCACCGCGCACCGACCCCGTCGCCACCGGCGAGATCACCCTCGCGGCCGACGGCACCGGACACAGCACGCCCGTGGCGCCCGAGAACGCGGCGCGCCTGCCCAACGGCAACTACGTGCTGACCTGGAGGACCATCGGCGGGACGCTGGAGGAGGGGCGCAGGGAGATCACCGTCAACTGCCCGCTCAACGGCCTCGCCGGACCCGAGGGCGCGGTTCCGGCCGGTGGCGGCGGTCTCGCCCTCACCCAGAACTTCTCGCCGGTCGCCGGCGCGGCCACCGTGGGTCTCGCCGCGGTCGGCGGCGTGGCCTATCTGCGGCTGCGCCGTCGCCGCGCCGATGGCGCCGCGTAGACGCCGGCGCAGGCCCTGGCACCGGACGCGCGCCTACCGCCTGACGCGGACGGTCGTCATGGCCACCGCGCTGGTGGTGGGCGGCGTCCATCTGGCGGAGGGCGGGGAACGGACCGGGACCGCCGAGGCCGGTTCCGCCTGGGCCGACTCCGGGGCGCGCGGTGCGGGGGCACCACGCGCCCGGGCGTCCCTCTACTTCACGCCCCCGCCGCCCGAGGAGCCCGCACCCTCCCAGCCCCCGACCGCGACCGCCGAGCAACGGGCCGAGCGCACCGGACCGGCCGCGCCGACCGGGCCCGGGACCGCGGAGGACTCCCGGCCCTCGAACCGGTGGGCGACCCAGACGCCCGCCCGGCCGACGGCGCCCCCACCCTCCCAGCTCGTACGGCCCGCGCCGCCCACCCCCGGGCCGGCCGTGCCGCGGAAGCCCGCCCGCCCCCGTGCGCTGCCGCCCTCCCCGGCGAAGACCGTCACCATCCCCTACCTCGGCATCGAGGCGCCGGTGACCGGTCTCCGCCTCGACGACCGTCGACGGCTCCCCGCACCGCCGGACGACAAGCCGAAGCTGGTCGGCTGGTACACGGAGGGGCCCGCGCCCGGCGGACCCGGCACGGCGGTCGTCGTCGGTCACCGGGACACCCGGACCGGCCCCGCCGTCTTCGCCGCGCTGGACGTGATCAAGCCCGGCCGTCTGGTGGAGGTCCTGCGGGCGGACGGCCGCACCGCCGTCTACACCGTGGACGCCGTGAAGTCGTACGAGAAGGACCGCTTCCCCAGCAAGAAGGTGTACGGCCATCGCGGGCGCCCCGAACTGCGCCTGATCACCTGCGGTGGCACGTACGACCGGCGGAAGGGCTACGGGAGCAACGTCGTCGTCTTCGCCCACCTCACCGCCACCAGGGAGCCGGCGCGCCGGCCGTGAACGAGCGCGCGAGCCGTGCACCAGTGCGTAGCCGTGCATGGCGCGCGCACGCCGTGAACCGGCGCTCAGGGCGTGCGCCGACCGCCTCGGCGAGCCCCGGGGGCGTACGGACGCACACGGGAACCGACCCCGGCGCGGCCGACACAACCGGAAGCAGCGGTACCGCTAGAGGTGGACGCATGAACGTACACCCCGCCTCCCCCCGAGCCCGCCGTGTCACCCGCGCCCGGGTCGCCCTCGCCGCCACCGCCTGTCTGCTGGTGGTGGGCGCCCCGACCGCGTACGCCACCCTCGCCGAGGACGCCCCCACCGGCTCCGTGGTCGCCCCGGCGCGCGGGACGCCCTACATCGAGACGCGGCTCCTCTTCGGCACCGAACGGCCCGACGGCGGTCCGGCCGTCACCGACGAGCAGTTCATGACCTTCGTCGACCGCGAGGTCACCCCCGGGTTTCCGGACGGGCTGACCGTGCGGGAGGGGCGTGGGCAGTGGCGGGACGCGACCGGGACGATCGAGAAGGAGCGGTCGTACGAGCTGATCCTGCTGTATCCGGTGTCGTCGGCCACCGCTAGCGACCGGAGGATCGAGGAGATCCGCGGCGACTATCGCGCCGCGTTCGCGCAGGAGGCCGTGGCGCGGGTCGACGACAGGAAGCGGGTCGACTTCTGAGGCGCGGAGGCGCGGACGCATCCAGGCTCCCCGCCGCACGGCGCCGCCGCGCCGCCGACGAGTCCCGCCTCACTCCCCGAAGGCCTGGTGCCGGAAAACTATCAGGGCTAGTTTTTGGGGCGGACGACGACGCCCGCTCGGGAGGCAGCACGATGAAGGCACACGACGGCATGTACATCGGCGGTACCTGGCGCCCCGCCGCCGGGACCGACACGATCGAGGTCGTGAACCCGGCCGACGAGCAGGTGATCGGCCGCGTCCCGGCGGGGACCGCCGAGGACGTCGACGCCGCCGTGGGCGCCGCCCGCGCCGCGCTGCCCGGCTGGGCCGCGACTCCGCCCGCCGAGCGGGGAGCGATCATCGGGGCGCTGCGCGACGCGCTCGCCGCGCGCCGGGAGGAGATCGCCGAGACGGTCACGGCCGAGCTCGGCTCGCCGCTGCCGCTCTCCCAGAGGGTGCACGCGGACCTGCCGGTCACGGTCGCCGGCTCGTACGCCGAGCTGGCCGCCGAGCACGCCTTCGAGGAGAAGGTCGGCAACTCCACCGTGCACCACGAGCCCATCGGCGTCGTCGGCGCGATCACCCCCTGGAACTACCCGCTGCACCAGGTCGTCGCCAAGGTCGCCCCGGCCCTCGCCGCCGGCTGCACCGTGGTCCTGAAGCCCGCCGAGGACACCCCGCTGACCGCGCAGCTCTTCGCCGAGGCCGTCCACGAGGCGGGCGTACCCGCCGGAGTGTTCAACCTGGTCACCGGTCTGGGCCCGGTGGCCGGGCAGGCGCTCGCCGAGCACGACGGCGTCGACCTGGTCTCCTTCACCGGCTCCACGGCGGTGGGCCGACGCATCGCCGCGACCGCCGGGGCCGCCGTCAAGAAGGTGGCCCTGGAGCTCGGCGGCAAGTCCGCCAACGTGATCCTCCCGAGCGCCGACCTCGCCAAGGCGGTGAGCGTCGGCGTCGCCAACGTCATGTCCAACTCCGGTCAGACGTGCAGCGCCTGGACCCGGATGCTCGTCCACACCTCCCAGTACGACGAGGCCGTCGAGCTGGCCGCCCAGGCCGCCGCGAAGTACGGCGACCGCATCGGCCCGCTCGTCAACGCCAAGCAGCAGGCGCGGGTGCGGGGTTACATCGAGAAGGGTGTGGCCGAGGGCGCCCGCCTGATCGCGGGCGGCCCCGAATCCCCGCGCGAGCAGGGCTACTTCGTCAGCCCCACCGTCTTCGCCGACGTCACCCCCGAGATGACGATCGCCCAGGAGGAGATCTTCGGCCCGGTCCTGTCGATCCTGCGCTACGAGGACGAGGCCGACGCCCTGCGGATCGCCAACGGCACGGTGTACGGGCTGGCCGGCGCGGTCTGGGCCGGTGACGAGAGCGAGGCCGTGGCCTTCGCCCGCCGGATGGACACCGGTCAGGTCGACATCAACGGCGGTCGCTTCAACCCGCGCGCCCCGTTCGGGGGGTACAAGCAGTCGGGAGTGGGGCGCGAGTTGGGCGCGCACGGCCTGGCGGAGTACCTCCAGACCAAGTCCCTTCAGTTCTGACCGGTTCGAGGAGAGTCGTCGCCATGGCCGTTCGAGCCGCTGTACTGCCCGCCGTCGGTGCCCCGTTGGAGGTCACGGAGATCGAGCTGCCGGATCCCGGACCCGGCCAGGTCCGGGTGCGGCTCGCCGCCGCCGGTGTCTGCCACTCCGACCTGTCGCTGTCCGACGGCACCATGCGGGTGCCGGTGCCCGCCGTGCTCGGCCACGAGGGCGCCGGCACCGTCCTGGCGGTCGGTGACGGGGTCACCCACGTCTCGCCCGGTGACGGAGTCGTCCTCAACTGGGCGCCCGCCTGCGGGAACTGCCACGCCTGCTCGCTCGGCGAGGTCTGGCTATGCGCGAACGCGCTGCTCGGCTCCGGGAACGTGTACGCCCGGCGCGCCTCCGACGGCGCCGACCTCCACCCCGGCCTGAACGTGGCCGCCTTCGCGGAGGAGACGGTCGTGGCCGCCGGCTGTGTGCTCCCCGCGCCGGACGGGGTTCCGCTCACCGACGCGGCCCTGCTCGGCTGCGCCGTCCTCACCGGCTACGGCGCGGTCCACCACTCGGCGCGGGTCCGGGAGGGCGAGACCGTCGCCGTGTTCGGGGCGGGCGGTGTCGGGCTCGCCGCGCTCCAGGCCGCGCGGATCGCCGGCGCGTCCCGGATCGTCGCCGTGGACGTCTCCGCGGCGAAGGAGGAGCTGGCCCGTGCGGCGGGGGCCACGGAGTACGTGGTCGCCTCGGAGAACACCGCCCGCGAGATCCGCGCGCTCACCGGCAAGCAGGGCGTGGACGTCGCCGTGGAGTGCGTCGGCCGCGCGGTCACCATCCGGACGGCCTGGGAGTCGACCCGGCGCGGCGGCCGGACCACGGTCGTCGGCATCGGCGGCAAGGACCAGCAGGTCACCTTCAACGCGTTGGAGATCTTCCACTGGGGCCGCACCCTCTCCGGGTGCGTCTACGGCAACTCCGACCCGGCGCGCGACGTGCCGGTCCTCGCCGACCATGTGCGCGCCGGCCGCCTGGACCTGTCCGCCCTGGTGACCGACCGCATCTCCCTGGACGACATCCCGGTGGCCTTCGACAACATGCGCGCCGGCAAGGGCGGCAGGGCTCTGGTCACGTTCTGATCCACCCGCGGGCGAGCGGGGGCCGGACGCGCGCAGCTGGCGCGGGGAACGGCGCGCCCAGCCCCCACCCACCCGCGACCGAACGAACCCCCTCGCAACCGAACGAACCCTCCCTCGCGATCGAACGAACCACCCCTCACCCGAACCCGTCCGTGCACGACCGTTGACCTACATACCGTCCGGTCAGTACGTTCCCCGGCAACGTCCCCGCACCCATCGGAGTGTGCTCGCATGGACACCGCTCCCGTTTCCGTCCCCGTCACCACCTCCCGCCCCCAGAGCCACCGCAAGGTGGCCACCGCCGCGGCGCTCGCCTCGGCCGTGGAGTGGTACGACTACTTCGTCTTCGGCATAGCCGCCGCCCTCGTCCTGGGCGACCTCTACTTCCCGGCCGGCAGCTCCTCCGCCGGAGTCCTCGCCGCGTTCGCCACCTTCGCCGTCGGCTTCCTCGCCCGCCCCCTCGGCGGTGTCGTCGCCGGTCACCTCGGCGACAAACGGGGCCGCAAGCCGATGCTCGTCCTGGCGCTCACCCTGATGGGCGTCGCCACCACCGGCATCGGCCTCCTCCCCACGTACGAGACGATCGGGATCGCCGCTCCGGTCCTGCTCGTCCTCCTCCGGGTCGCCCAGGGGGTGGCCGTCGGCGCCCAGTGGGGCGGCGCGATGCTGCTGGCCACCGAGTACGCCCCCGAGGGCAAGCGCGGGGTGTACGGCAGCTTCGTCCAACTCGGCGTCCCCATCGGCGTGGTGAGCGCCAACACGATGTTCCTCGTCGTCGGCGCGGCCACCAGTGACACGGCCTTCGCCGCATGGGGCTGGCGGGTGCCCTTCCTGGTCGGCCTGTTCGTCCTCGGCCTCGCCTGGTACATCCACCGCCACGTCGAGGAGACCCCCGAATTCCGTGCGGCGGAGCGGGAGCTGGCGGAGAAGGAGAAGGGCGAGAAGAGTTCTCCGCTCAGGACGATCCTGCGCGGTCATCTCGGCACGGTCTTCCTGGCCGGCGGCTCCTTCGCCGTGAACACCGCGACGTTCTACATCCTCATCACCGGTGTCCTCGACTACACCACCCGCGAACTCGACATGAAACGCAGCGCCGTCCTCGCGGTGTCCCTGTGCGTCAGCCTCACCCAGCTGGTCCTGATCCCCGCCGCCGCGGCCCTCTCCGACCGCGTCGGCAGGATCCGGATCTACGCGTTCGGCGCGGCCGGCATCGCCCTGTGGGCCGTCCCGCTGTTCCTGCTCATCGACACCGGCTCCCTGCTGTGGCTCGCCGTCGGCACCTTCGTCGCCAGCTGCTTCCTCAGCATCATGTACGGGCCCCAGGCCGCCCTGTTCGCCGAGCTGTTCACCCCCGAGATGCGCTACACCGGCGCCTCCCTCGGCTACCAGATCGCGGCGGTGTTCGGCGGCGGCCTCGCCCCGTTCCTGATGGTCCTCCTGCTGGAGGCCACCGGCACGTCCATGGCGGTTTCGGCGTACATCATCGGGCTCTCGGTGATCGCCCTCGTCTCGATCAAGATCCTTGCGGGGAGGGCGAGTTCACGAGCGGAGGGTTAGGCACCTCAGGCTCCGGCTCAGGCTCCGGCTCCGCCCACGCGCCGACGGCCCGGTCCGCGGCCCCGGATTCCTCCGGGGCCGCGCGAACCGGGCCGTTCGCGGCTTGTCGGACGCGGTTCCGCGCGGCCCTCGTGCGGCGAGAGGGCGTGCCGGGCGTCGCGACGCCGCGGAGATCCATCAGAAACACCCCCTAGCGGGGCGCGACCCGCTCGTACTGCTGCTCCAGTCCGTCCAGCAGTGCCCGCAGCCCCACCTCGAACGCCCGCTCGTCGACCTTCTGCTGCTGCTCGGCCAGCAGGTGGGCCTGCCCGAGATGCGGGTAGTCGGTGGGGTCGTAGGCGCTCTCGTCGTCCACGAACCCACCGGCGAACGACCCGATCGCGGACCCCATGATGAAGTACCGCATCAGCGCCCCGATGGACGTGGCCTGGGCCGCCGGCCACCCCGCCTCGACCATCGCCCCGAACACGACGTCGGCGACCCGCAGTCCCGCCGGCCGCCGACCGGGTCCCCGCGCGAGGATCGGCACGATGTTGGGGTGGTCGCGCAGTGCGGCCCGGTACGAGACGGCCCAGTCGTGCAGCGCGGTCCGCCAGTCCCGCCCGTCCCGGAACATCGACAGGTCGACCTGCGCGCTCACCGAGTCGGCGACCGCCTCCAGGATCTGGTCCATGGTGCGGAAGTGGTTGTAGAGGGAAGGTCCGCTCACCCCGAGTTCGGCGGCGAGCCGTCGCGTGGAGACCGCCGCCAGCCCCTCCGCGTCCACCAGTGCCCGCGCCGTCTCCACGATGCGGTCGGTGCTCAACAGGGGCTTGCGCGGTCGGGCCATGGCGCACATAGTAGGGCTGAAGCCTAAAACTAGCAGTGGTAATTTAACGGGGAACGGACGAGAGGCGGGCTGCGTGAACCTGGAGCTCAGCGAGGAACAGACCGCCGCGCGCCGGCTCGCGAGGGACTTCGTGGAGCGCGAGATCGCGCCGCACGTCATCGCATGGGACCGCGCCGAGAGCGTCGACCGGGCGATCGTGAAGAAGCTCGGCGAGGTCGGCTTCCTGGGGCTCACCGTCGACGAGGAGTACGGCGGCTCCGGCGGCGACCATGTCACGTACTGCCTGGTCACCGAGGAGCTGGGCCGCGGCGACTCCTCCGTGCGCGGCATCGTCTCCGTCTCCCTCGGCCTGGTCGCGAAGACGATCGCGGCCTGGGGCGACGAGGAGCACAAGCGCCGCTGGCTGCCGGGGCTCACGGCGGGGGAGTACGTCGGCTGCTTCGGTCTCACCGAACCCGGCACCGGCTCCGACGCGGGCAACCTCGCCACCCGGGCCGTCCGCGACGGCGACGAGTACGTCATCAGTGGCACCAAGACCTTCATCACGAACGGCACCTGGGCCGACGTCGTCCTGCTCTTCGCCCGCTCCACCGACGCCCCCGGCCACAAGGGCGTCTCCGCCTTCCTCGTCCCCGCCGACGCCCCGGGCCTGACCCGGCGCACCATCCACGGCAAGCTCGGCCTGCGCGGCCAGGCCACCGCCGAACTGGTCCTGGAGGACGTCCGCGTCCCCGCCTCCGCCCTGCTCGGCCCCGAGGGCAAGGGCTTCACCGTCGCCATGTCCGCGCTCGCCAAGGGCCGGATGTCGGTCGCCGCCGGCTGCGTCGGCATCGCCCAGGCCGCGCTGGACGCGGCGGTCCGGTACGCGGGCGAGCGCGAGCAGTTCGGCAGGTCCATCGCCCACCATCAGCTCGTCCAGGAGCTCCTCAGCGACATCGCGGTGGACGTCGACGCGGCCCGACTGCTGACCTGGCGCGTCGCCGATCTCGTCGACCGGGGGCAGCCCTTCGCCACCGAGGCGAGCAAGGCCAAGCTGTTCGCCTCCGAGGCCGCCGTCCGCGCCGCCAACAACGCCCTCCAGGTCTTCGGCGGTTACGGCTACATCGACGAGTACCCGGCCGGAAAGCTCCTGCGTGACGCCCGGGTGATGACCCTCTACGAGGGCACCAGCCAGATACAGAAACTGCTCATCGGGCGGGCGCTGACGGGCGTTTCGGCCTTCTGAGCCCGGGGCCGCGCGCGAGTTCGAACCCGGTGCGGGCTGAGTATGCGAGGGCCGTCGGCTGAGTATCCCGACGGATGTGGTTCGGGCCACATCCGGCGGACCATGTCCCCATGAGTGAGACACCGGTCAAGCAGCAGAACACGGCGGCCTTCTACGGCCAGGCCGTCGCCTCCTTCGCCGTCGCCATGGCGGCCACCACCGTCGGCATCTACAACCTCGACGCCGACACCTGGGTCCGCGCCTTCCTGGCCATCGCGGTCCTCTACCTCGTGACCTCGTCCTTCACCCTGGCCAAGGTGATCCGCGACCGGCAGGAGGCCGGGCGGATCGTCAGCAGGGTCGACCAGGCCCGGCTGGAGAAGCTCCTCGCCGAGCACGACCCCTTCGAGAAGCTCTGAGGTCGGCGCGCGGCCCCGCGCACGACCCGGCTTCCGTACGGCACGGCCCTGAGCGGGGCTTCTAAGCGCCCGCTCACCTTCGGCGGTATGGTGGTGCCGAGCCATCGGAAGGGGCGAACGAGCGATGAGTACGGCGGAGGACACGGCGGGCGGCGAGCCGCAGCCGTGGGGCGAGGTCAACCCGGACGCGGCCCGGCGGCTGCTGGTGGCCGCCGTGGAGGCCTTCGCCGAGCGCGGCTACCACGCGACGACGACCCGGGACATCGCGGGGCGGGCGGGGATGAGTCCCGCCGCGCTGTACATCCACTACAAGACCAAGGAAGAACTGCTCCACCGGATCAGCCGCATCGGCCACGAGAAGGCCCTCGACGTACTGCGGACGGCGGCCCGGTCCGAGGGCGGCCCGGCCGACCGGCTCGCCGAGGCCGTGCGCTCCTTCGTCCGCTGGCACGCGGGGCAGCACACCGTCGCCCGTGTCGTGCAGTACGAACTCGACGCCCTCGGGCCCGAGGCCCGCGCCGAGATCGTCACCCTGCGCCGCGAGAACGACGCGGCCGTGCGCGGCATCATCGAGGACGGCGTCGCCTCGGGCGACTTCGACGTCCCCGACGTCCGCGGCACGACGGTCGCCATCCTCTCCCTCTGCATCGACGTGGCCCGCTGGTTCAACGTCAACGGCTCCCGCACTCCGGACGAGGTCGGCGCGCTGTACGCGGACCTCGTCCTGCGCATGGTGGGCGCGAAGAAGTGACCCTCGGCGATCGGGCCCGTCTTCGAAACATTCGAGGATCCGGGCCGGTCCGCTGATTCCTCCTCGGCGGGTCTTGGCGCATTGTCGCTGGTGCAGGAAGCGAATGTTTCGGGTTCGGTACCGAAGCATTGACAGTTGGCAGGGGCAGGCCAACACTCCCGGGGTGACAGGGCGAACCCCACGAGCCCGAGGAGGACGCGCGCGTATGAACGACGCACCCGCACCCACCCCCGCACCCACCCCGCCCCCCAGCCGCAGGCTCTTCATGAGCGGTGTCTGTGCGACCGCGATGGCCGCCGCGACCACGCTGGCCCTGCCCGGCACGGCCCGCGCGGACACGGTGGTCACCAGCAACCGGACCGGCACCGACAACGGCTTCTACTACTCGTTCTGGACCGACGCCCCGGGCACGGTCTCGATGACCCTGGCCGCCGGCGGCACCTACCGGACCTCCTGGAGGAACACCGGGAACTTCGTCGCCGGCAAGGGCTGGAGCAACGGCTCCCGCAGGACCGTGACCTATTCGGGCACGTTCAGTCCGTCCGGCAACGCCTATCTGACCCTCTACGGCTGGACGGCCAGTCCGCTCGTCGAGTACTACATCGTCGACAACTGGGGCACCTACCGGCCCACGGGCACGTACAAGGGCACGGTCACCAGCGACGGCGGTACGTACGACATCTACAGGACCACCCGGTACAACGCCCCCTCCGTCGAGGGCACCCGCACCTTCGACCAGTACTGGAGCGTGCGTCAGTCGAAGCGGACGGGCGGAAGCATCACCACCGGCAACCACTTCGACGCCTGGGCCCGCGCGGGGATGCCCCTCGGCAGCTTCCGGTACTACATGATCATGGCCACCGAGGGATACCAGAGCAGCGGCAGCTCCAGTATCACGGTGTCCCCGTGAACACCGGACCACGCCGCTCGTCGTTCCGCTCGGCCAGGCGGCTGGCCGTCCTCGCGACGGCCTTGGCGAGCGTCGTCCCCCTGACGTGCACCGCCGCCACCGCCGCCACGGCCGCCACGGAGCGGGCCGCCGCCTGCACCGGCTATGTCGGGCTCACGTTCGACGACGGTCCGTCCGGCAGTACGTCGGCCCTGCTGAACGCGCTCCGGCAGAACGGACTGCGGGCCACCATGTTCAACCAGGGGCAGCACGCCGCCGCCAACCCCGCCCTGGTCCGGGCGCAGGTCACCGCCGGGATGTGGGTGGCCAACCACAGCTACACCCACCCGCACCTCACTCAGTTGAGCCAGGCGCAGATCGACTCGGAGATCTCCCGCACCCAGCAGGCGGTCGCGGGCGCGGGCGGCGGCACTCCGAAGCTGTTCCGGCCGCCGTACGGCGAGACGAACGCGACGGTGAGATCGGTGGCGGCCAGGTACGGCCTGACCGAGATCCTCTGGAACGTCGACTCGCAGGACTGGAACGGCGCGAGTACCGACGCGATCGTGCAGGCCGCGGCCCGGCTCACGAACGGCCAGGTCATCCTGATGCACGACTGGTCCGCGAACGCGCGCGCGGCGCTGCCGCGCATCGCGCAGCAACTGGCCGGCCGCGGCCTGTGCGCGGGGATGATCTCGCCGCAGACCGGCCGCGCCGTGGCGCCAGGGTAGGGCTTCGCTCGTGGCGCGGCGGTCGCGAACGCCGCGCCACAGCGAGCTCAGAAGTAGTACCGGGACACCGACTCGGCCACGCACACCGGCTTCTCGCCGCCCTCGCGTTCCACGACGACCGCGGCCGTGACCTGGACGCCCCCGCCGACCTCCGTGACGTCCTGGAGGGTCGCGGTGGCGCGCAGCCGGGAACCGACCGGGACCGGCGCCGGGAAGCGGACCTTGTTGGTGCCGTAGTTCACGCCCATCCTGACGTTGTCGACCTTGAGGATCTGCGGAACGAGCAACGGCAGCAGGGACAGGGTCAGATAGCCGTGGGCGATGGTCGTCCCGAAGGGCCCGGCCGCCGCCTTCTCCGGGTCCACGTGGATCCACTGGTGGTCACCGGTGGCCTCGGCGAAGAGGTCGATCCGCTTCTGGTCGACCTCCAGCCAGTCGCTGTACCCCAGCGACTCACCCACCGCCGCCTTCAGCTCCTCGGCGGACGTGAAGATCCTCGGCTCTGCCATGTCTCGGCCTCCCTGATCCTGATGTCTAAGCGACTGCTTAGCATGGTCGGCCGTGCGACCCCTGTCAACGGACCGTGCCCCATCGGGTGTGGGTAGGCTCGGAGGGGTGCCCCAGATCCCTGAGAAGATCCACGAGTTGACCGTCGGCCAGCTGTCGGCCCGTAGCGGTGCCGCCGTCTCCGCGCTGCACTTCTACGAGTCCAAAGGGCTGATCAGCAGCCGCCGCACATCGGGAAACCAGCGCCGTTACAGCCGGGACGCCCTACGGCGGGTGGCCTTCGTCCGGGCCGCGCAGCGCGTCGGCATCCCGCTCGCCACGATCCGCGAGGCACTCGCCGAGCTGCCCGAGGAGCGGACGCCGACCCGTGAGGACTGGGCCCATCTCTCCGAGGCCTGGCGGTCCGAGCTGGACGAACGGATCAAGCAGCTGAACCGGCTGCGGGACCATCTCACCGACTGCATCGGCTGCGGCTGTCTGTCCATGGACACCTGTGTGCTCTCCAACCCCGACGACATCTTCGGCGAACGGCAGAGCGGCTCCCGCCTCCTGGTCGAGCGCCGCAGGCCCGAACAGCGGGAACCCGGGAGCTGACGCGGCAGCTCCCGGGCCCCGGACCCCACGAGTCCCCCGGAGATCCCGTGGGGGGCCTGTGCCACCCGGCCTCGGCCCGCATGTCGACCGGGTCCCCTCCGGGCCTGGTCTCACCCGTCCCCGGACTTCACTCGTACTCCGTGCCGCCCTTGCGGGTCAGATACGCCGGGCTGACCGCCTTGGCGACGGCCCGTCCGCCGGTCACCGGGCTGTACCGCTCGGTGGCCGGCCGGATCACGACGCCCTCGCGCAGGTGCAGTTCGCGCCCGGAGACCGTCTCCCGACCGCTCGCCACCTCCAGGACGCGGTCGATGTCGTACGGCCCCTCGTACAGCCGTGGTACCAGCGGCAGTTCACCGTCGAGCAGGTCGGACAGCTCCGCGGAGTCCAGCCAGCGGACCCGGCCGTCGATGTCCGCGCAGACGTCGAACACGGCGTACCCGAGGGTGTCGCGGCGGCCGTCCGCGCCGTACGTCAGGTCCTGCACCCCGGTGCCGTACACCTCGCCGAAGATCCCGACCCGGCGCGCGCCGAGCCGCTCGGCGAGCCGGGCGGCGACCTCGCCCACCCGGTGACCGCGGACGGCACGCCAGTACAGATTGCGCGGATCCTCCTTCAGGGCGAGGGACTTCGACCCGAAGCCCTTCGAGGAGACCTGGATCCGGCCGTCCTCGGCGGCGTACGTGACCAGGCAGGCCGTGCCGTGCAGCTTCTCCGTCAGGACGACCGGCTCGCCGGGCGTGAAGATGCCGGGGTGGCGCTGGATGTTCTCGATGTCGACCCAGGGCAGCAGATCCGGCGCCGACTCGACCTCCCCGCTCATCGTGGGCGGGATCGGCGGCACCCATTTGACGATGCCGAGCCGCTCCGCGAAGTCCGTGCCGTCGGTGACGGCGGCCGTGAGATCGACGTCCGAGAGGGCCCGTGGGCGGCAGACGATGCCCTGCGACAGCTCGCCCCGCAGCCGTACCGCCTTCACGCGGTCCGCGTTGCCGCCCGCCAGCCGTCCGGTGAGCCCCAACTCCTCGATCAGCGGCGCGGGGAGCACGGACTGCTCCGGGATGTACACGGCGGTGTCACCGGTGCGGTACGCGCCCTTCGCCACGACGGCGCGGTACAGGCCCACCTGGGCCAGTTCGAGCGCGTCGGCGTTCGGGTGTTCGTGGATCGTCAGCACTTCGGCGGTGACACGCAGCGTCGACATCGGCCTCTCCTCGGTCCGGGTCCCTCAGGGCTGTCTCATCGCCCCCAACTGTCCGGACGGGAAAGGGGTGGAGCGACCGGATTTCGGACTGGTAAGAGCGCTCGGACCCGGTGCTTTCCGGCCGCACGCCGCAACCGCTTTCACCGGAACCGTGTCATGGACACGGAGGGGGCGGCGTGACGCGTCCCCCGGAAGAGGGCACGGTAAAGACACGGCAAGGGCGAGGAGCGCCGATGAGCGTCGTCATCTGTTCCCTGAAGTGGGAGAAGGCCCACTCCGGGACGCAGCGGATCAGCTACGACTCGGACGGCTACCACCTGGTGCGCTTCCCGTACGAGGCGACCGAGGAGTCGTACGACCCCTGGAAGATGCACGACCCGGCCCACGGTGGTGGCACCCCCTCGAAGTTCCCCGACCCGCGCTCCGGACTGATCTGGCCGAGTCACGACGGCTGGGGCGTGCTGTCGGCCATGGTGTTCTGGGAGGCCGACGCCAGGACGCTGGAGTACCGCACCCGCTTCGTGCGCGATCCACTGAACCTGACGAAGAAGAAGTACGACTCCACGGGCACGACGGACAGCGTGAGCACCCGGGGAGGCCAGTACCGGACCTGCGTGTGGCAGATGTTCGTGCACAAGGGCATGCCGCTGGGCCTGAAGATATCCGCGCGGGGGGCGGGGGACGTCAAGCGGGCCACGGCGATCACCCTCGCCGAGTTCAAGCTCGCCATCCACACGGACGTCAAGAGACCGTAGTCGTCACGCCGTACCGGAGCGTCGTACACGCACATACACGGGGGTGCGGCATCCCCGGCGCACCCCCGCCGCGCTAGGCCGAGACCAGCAGCCGCCCGCGCCTGGACTCCGCCAGGGCCTCGGGCGTGAGCACCGGTCGGGGCACCACGATTCCGCACTCCGTGCAGACCGGGCCCGAGGACGGTTCATGGGCCAGGTCGTACATCCAGACGAGGCGCTCGCCCTCGCACACCGGGCAGGTCGAGCCCGGTTCGCGCTCCAGCGCGGCGATGAGCCGGCGCAGCACCTCCGCCAGGGGTTCCCGGGGGTGGACCTTCGGGTCGTCGCACCACGCGACGCCGAAACCGCCCCAGGTCAGCCGGTGCCAGTCGTCGACACTGCCCGGCCTGCGCAGACCGTCGTGCTTCTCCTTCTTGCGGCGCTGCGCGAACTGCACCTCGTAGTCGAGCCAGACGGAGCGGGCCTCCTCCAACTCGTCCAGTGCGGCCACGAGCCGCGCTGGATCGGGGTCGCGGTCCTCGGGACCGAACCCGGCCCGGGAGCACAAGTGGTCCCAGGTCGCCCGATGCCCGTAGGGGGCGAAACGCTCAAGGCACTTGCGCAGCGAATAACGCCGCAGCGCCAGGTCGCACCTCGGATCTCGCACCTGTCTTGCCAGACTCCGGAAACCGGCCATCGCCCTGCACCTCCGTCACACCTGCACCTGTACTTCGGTCACTTCGGCGTCGTCGTCGGGACGTCGCCGAATAGACGTATCGACACGCGATTCGGCTCCATCCGATTTCCGATGACCTCCATAAGTCGTCTGCTGAGCCGTTCACGGACCGTTCCTGCCTACGTCTGACTGCCTCTGACTTCTCGTTGCGCTTCTTCTTGCGCTTCTTGTTGTGCTTCCTCTTGGGCTTACGACTGCTTCTGAGTACCTGTTCACGCTGTGAGTCACCTGTCCGTCGACGGTGATCCGGAAAACGTGACGCATGTTCATCTTCAAAGTCGGGGATACCGGCGGTAACATCCGGCCCACCCCCCGTCAGGAGGAGCTGCCATGCCCTGGCGCACCCCGCGCACCTCACGCACCGCACCCGACGGACTGAGAACTCCCCACAGATTCCCGGAGTTCCTCAAGGCCGCCTCCATATGCGCACTCGTTGCCGGTCTTTTGTCGCCTCTTTCCCCGGCTTCCCCGGCGGCGGCCGCCGACACCGCCGCCGTTCAGGCGGCAGCCGTGACCGACCACTGCGGCGGACAGTGCTCCGACATCCTGCCGCCCGGTCAGAACGGCAACGCCACCCTCGCCCAGATCCTCCTCAACCAGGGGTTCGGCTCCATGCCGGAGAACGCGAGCAACCAGCTCGGCCCCTACAACAACCTGGCCACCGGCTACCCGGGCCTCACCAACTCCACGATCAACACCTTCTTCAACGACGCCTCCTTCGGCGTCGCCTCCGACCAGGTCGCCTCCACCCTGAAGCCGGCCGGCCGCACCGACGTCACGATCGTCCGCGACAAGAAGACCGGTGTGCCGCACATCACGGGCACCACCCGGTACGGCACCGAGTTCGGCGCGGGCTACGCCGCCGCACAGGACCGGCTGTGGCTGATGGACGTCTTCCGGCACGTCGGCCGCGGCAAGCTCACCCCGTTCGCCGGCGGCGCCGCCTCCAACCAGGGCCTGGAGCAGGAGTTCTGGCGCCACGCCCCCTACACCGAGGCCGACCTCCAGGCGCAGATCGACAAGGCGGTGGCCACCAACGGCGAGCGCGGGCAGCTGGCCCTCGCCGACGTCAACGCCTACGTCGCCGGCATCAACGCCTACATCGACGCCGCCGACAGCGGCCGTTACTTCCCCGGCGAGTACGTCCTGACCGGCCACAAGGACTCCGTCACCAACGCCGGCACCATCGAGAAGTTCAAGCCCACCGACCTGGTCGCCCTGGCCTCCGTCATCGGCGCCCTCTTCGGCTCCGGAGGCGGCGGCGAGGTCAACAACGCCCTCTCCCTGCTGGCCGCCCAGGAGAAGTACGGCGTCACCGAGGGCACCAAGGTCTGGGAGTCCTTCCGCGAGCGCAACGACCCCGAGGCCGCCCTCACCGTCCACGACGGCAGCTTCCCGTACGCCACCAAGCCCGCGAACCCGCAGGGCATGGCCCTCCCCGACGACGGCACGGTCACCGAGGAGCCCCTCGTGTACGACCGCGCCGGCAGCGCCGCCACCTCGGCCTCCAGGAACCTCTCCTCCCAGGCCACCGACAGCGCCCTCAGCTCGGCCCGGCGCGGCATGTCCAACGCCCTCGTCGTCAGCGGCGAGCACACCGCGAGCGGGCGTCCCGTCGCCGTCTTCGGCCCGCAGACCGGTTACTTCGCCCCGCAGTTGCTCATGCTCCAGGAGATCCAGGGCCCGGGCATCAGCGCCCGCGGCGCCTCCTTCGCCGGCCTGAGCATGTACGTCGAGCTGGGCCGCGGCCAGGACTACGCCTGGAGCGCCACCACCTCCGGCCAGGACATCATCGACGCGTACGCGGTCGAGCTGTGCCAGGACGACGTCCACTACCTCTACCACGGCACCTGCACCGCCATGGAGAAGGTCGAGCAGACCAACGCCTGGAAGCCCACCACCGCCGACTCCACCCCGGCGGGCTCGTACCGTATGCAGGTCTGGCGCACCAAGTACGGCCCCGTGACCCACCGCGCCACGGTCGACGGCAAGAAGGTCGCCTACACCACCCTGCGCTCCTCGTACCTGAACGAGGCAGAGTCGATCATCGGCTTCCAGATGCTGAACGACCCGGACTACGTCAAGGGCCCGGAGACCTTCCAGAAGGCCGTCCAGAACATCAACTACACCTTCAACTGGTTCTACGCCGACTCCACCCGCACCGCGTACTACAACAGCGGCGACAACCCGGTGCGCCCCGCGGACGTCGACCCCGAGTTCCCGGCCTGGGCCCGGTCCGCCTACGAGTGGCGCAACTGGAACCCGACCACCAACACCGCCGACTACACCCCGCCCGCCCAGCACCCCAACTCCATCGACCAGGACTACTACATCTCCTGGAACAACAAGCAGGCCGCCGACTACACCACCGCCCCCTGGGGCAACGGCTCCGTGCACCGCGGCAACCTCCTCGACGACCGGGTGAAACGCCTGGTCGCCGCGGGCGGCGTCACCCGGGCCTCGCTGACGAAGGCCATGGCCGAGGCGGGCCTCGCCGACCTGCGGGCCGAGGACGTCGTCCCCGACCTGCTGAAGGTCATCAACAGCGGTACCGTCACGGACTCCACGGCCGCCGCGGCGGTCACCAAGCTCCAGGCCTGGGTCACGTCCGGCTCGAAACGCACGGAGACCTCCGCCGGTTCGAAGACCTACGCCCACGCCGAGGCGATCCGCGTCCTGGACGCCTGGTGGCCCCTGCTGGTGAAGGCCGAGTTCGAACCCGGCCTCGGCACCGACCTGTACACCGCCATCACCGCGAACCTGCCCATCGACGAGTCCCCGTCCGCCGCGCACGGCCCGACCGGCTCCCACGCCGGCAGCTCCTTCCAGTACGGCTGGTGGAGCTACGTCGACAAGGACATCCGCTCGGTGCTGGGCGAGACGGTGCGGGGCCCGCTGGCGAACCGGTACTGCGGCGGCGGCAGTCTCAGCGCCTGCCGCACCATCCTGATCAACACCCTCAAGGAGGCGGCGGGCAAGACCGCCGCGCAGGTCTATCCCGGCGACGCGTACTGCTCGGCGGGCGACCAGTGGTGCGCCGACTCGATCATCCAGCAGCCCCTGGGCGGCATCAAGCACAACAAGATCAGCTGGCAGAACCGGCCGACCTACCAGCAGGTCGTGGAGTTCACCTCACATCGGTGAGCCCCGTCCTGCGCCGGTGAGCACCGGTGACGCGTGACGGCGGCGGGCCGGGATCAGGCGATACGGCCCGCCGCCAGGACCACCCGGGCCAGCTCACGGTGGCAGATGTCGCTGTGGGCGCCGGAGGGCGCGCCGCCGCGCCTCACCACGGCCGAGGCGTCGACGTTCACGCACCCCGCTGCCGGCAGCCGGGCCTTGAGGGCGTCGGCCAGCTCGAACGACCGCGTGCCCTCGACCGCCCGCACCCCGCCGTAGCCGAGGGCACCCCATTTCCCGCCCAGCAGGCTGTTCACGCTCAGGCCCAGCACCGTGCGCGCGTCGCCCGCCATCCGGGAGGCCAACGGGTAGATCGTGCCGAGCGCCGAGTCGTGCTTGGAGTGGCAGCACACCAACGGGCCGTCGATCCGCTTGTGCTGACCGTTCAGCACGCCGCTCGCCCGGGTGTCGTGCGGCAGCCGCGCCGCGAACGCGTAGTGGGAGAAGGCGGCCTGGAGGAGCGTCACCGACTTCACGCACCGCACACCTTCCGGCAGCCCGCGCAGCGCGAACGACACCAGACGGGCGCCGAAGCTGTGCCCGACGAGGTGCACCCGCACGTCCGGCGAGGTCCGCGCGAGTCGGCCGATCAGCCGCCCGAGCCCTCGCTCGCCGACCGTCCCCGCCCGGCGCTTCATCGCGAAGTAGGTGGCCTGACGCAGGAGTTCGTGGGCGCCGTCCCACGCCTGGGGCGGGGCGACGGCGGCCCCGGTGGCCACCCCCGAGGTCTCGATCTCCGCCAGCGCCGCCGCGAAGTCCGCGCACACCGCCGCCGCGTCCCCGCACAGCATCCCGGGCGTGCCCTCCGGCACCCCTTCGGCGACGGTGTCCGCCGTGAACGCGCCCTGCGGCCCCTGCGGATCCACCTCGACCAGCAACCGGACGAGCCCGGCGAACTCCTCCAACGAGGCGTCCTCGTCCGGCCGTCGCTCCAGCAGCCGGGCGATCTGCTCGACGACGGTGGCGCGCTCGGGAAAGACCTGCGACAGCGCGTGCCGGGTGTGCTTGTCGAGCGCGGGGCGGCCGGGCACGAGGGCCGACACCGGCCTGAAGTCCGGGATCGGCTCGTCCGAGAAGCGCATCGAGGGCCACAGCACGCCGACGTACCCCAGCCTCGCGTTCGGCGCGAGCCCCGGGAACGGCTCGAAGAAGCGGCTGTAGAGCCCGGTCGCGCCGGACCGGTCGCTGTTCCAGCCGTGCGCGAAGACGACCAGATCCGCCACCGCGCGCTTCTCCACCCCGTCGAGCAGCCGGTCCCGTTGACCGGTGTCCACGTCCCCGTCCGCGTCGAAGGTCAGTTCCCAGTAGGGAGTCACGCTCATTTCCGGATCCGCCATGACGAGCCCCCTTCGGCCCCGTTGGTGGTGCGCTAGGGCGCATGGTCCTGCCAACGGCGAAAGATGGCCATACGTCACGTACGGCCCGGATCTGTGGCGCTCTAGCGGTACAGCAGATACTCCTCGCGCACGGCGCGGAACGCGGCCAGTTCCTCCTGCCATCCGGCCACGACCTCGTCCGTGTCCGCCCCCGCGTCGATCATCGTCCGCACCCGCGCCGAACCCGTCAGTTTGTCGATCCAGTTGTCCGGGCGCCAGGCGAAGCCGCTCCACACCTGCCTGGCGGTCACGAGCAGGCCGATCCCGGTGCGCACGGGGTCGTACGCGGCCCGGTCGTGGACATGGATTTGCACACCCCCGACCGTCTTCCCCTGGAACTTGGAGAACGTCGGCGCGAAGTACGCCTCCCTGAAGTGCGCGCCGGGCAGGCCGAGTCCGTTCGCGGCGGCCGCCCACCGCCGGTCGATCCCCTCCGCGCCTAGCAGCTCGAAGGGCCGCGTGGTGCCCCGCCCCTCCGACAGGTTCGTCCCCTCGAAGAGACACGTCCCGGAGTAGACGAGCGCGGTGTCCGGCGTCGGCATGTTCGGGCTCGGCGGCACCCACGGCAGCCCGGAGGCGTCGAAGAACCGCGACCGCTTCCACCCCGACATCAGTACGGTCTCCAGCGGCACCGGCGCGGTGAGGAACTCCCCGTTGAACAGGCGCGCCAGCTCCGCCACCGTCATCCCGTGGGCCTGCGCGATGGGCCGGCGCCCGACGAACGTCGCGAACTCCTCGTGCAGCACGGGCCCTTGGGCGCTGCGCCCGGTCACCGGGTTCGGCCGGTCCAGCACGACGAAGCGCTTCCCGGCCAGCTGTGCCGCCTCCATGCAGTCGTACAGCGTCCAGATGTACGTGTAGAAGCGGGCGCCCACGTCCTGGATGTCGAAGACGACCGTGTCCACGCCGGAGGCGGTGAAGATGTCCGCGAGGGGGCGGCCGCTCTTCTGGTAGGTGTCGTGGACCGGCAGTCCCGTCGCCGGGTCGTCGTGACGGCCCTCGGAGCCGCCGGCCTGGGCGGTGCCGCGAAAGCCGTGCTCGGGCCCGAAGACGGCCCTGAGGTCCACGCGGTCGTCGGCGTGCATCACGTCGACGATGTGGCGGGCGTCGCGGGTGACGCCGGTCGGGTTGGTGACGATGCCGACCTTCTGGCCGCCGAGGAGTTTGTAGCCGTCCCGTACGAGTCGTTCGAATCCGGTGCGCAGCCCTTGGCGGGCCGTCGCGGCCGGGGGCGCGGTGGTGAGGCCCGCCGTGGAGGCGGTGGCGGTGGCTGCCGTGGAGGCGGCCAGGAAGGTGCGGCGGGAGAGGTGCATCGGGGTGACCTCCGGGTCGCGATCGCGGGAAGCGGCGTACAGGCAGGCTAAGCGCTGGGGCCGGTGGTTCGCCGGTCCGCGGGCGGCGGTGGCTGGTCGCGCCCGTGCGGCGGGGCCGCGCATACCACGCACGCCCTCACGCCCCGGCGCCCCAGGAGGGACTGGACGGCCACTCTTCCTCTGAACATACCGACCGGTTAGTCTGACCGTCGTGCAGGGCCGTTGTGCAGGCCGTTCTGTGAGCCGTTCTGGGTACGTCGCGTCGAAGGAGACCGAACGTGGAAGCCGTGCAGGGTGCGGGTGTGGTCGTCACGGGAGCCGGTGGTGGGATCGGGGCCGCGCTGGCGCGGCGGTTCGCGGCTGAGGGCGCGCGGGTCGTCGTGAACGACCTCGACGCCGACCGGGCCCGGGCCGTGGCCGACGAGGTCGGCGGGATCGCGGTGCCCGGGGACGCCTCGGCGATCGTTCCGGCGGCGCGTGACGCGCTCGGCGGGACCGTGGACGTGTACTGCGCGAACGCGGGACTCGCCTCCGGGGGGACGGAGGCGGCCGACGAGAAGGTGTGGGCGCTCGCCTGGGACGTCAACGTGATGGCGCACGTCCGGGCGGCCCACGAGCTGCTGCCGGCGTGGCTGGAGCGCGGCAGCGGACGTTTCGTGTCGACGGTCTCGGCGGCGGGACTGTTGACGATGATCGGCGCGGCGCCCTACAGCGTCACCAAGCACGGGGCGTACGCCTTCGCCGAATGGCTCTCCCTCACCTACCGCCACCGAGGCGTCAAGGTGCACGCGATCTGCCCGCAGGGCGTGCGCACCGACATGCTGACGGCCTCCGGCAGCGCGGGGGACCTGGTGCTCGCGCCGACCGCGATCGAGCCCGAGCACGTGGCCGACGCGCTCTTCGAGGGCATCGAGAAGGACCGCTTCCTGATCCTTCCCCACCCCGAGGTGGCCGGTTACTACCAGGCCAGGGCCGCCGATCCGGACCGCTGGCTGACGAACATGAACCACATCCAGCAGAAGTGGGAGACGACGGGCTGACCGCCCTGCCCGGCGGACGGGCGCCGGAGAGTGGGATGATCCTCCGGCGGGAGTGCCCGATTCCGCCCGATCGGGAACCGGTCGGGGCCGACGGGCGACCAGTAGGCGACAACAGAACCTCGGAAGGCAGGTGGCGGCAGTGCCCAGGACCACGGACGGAGACGGTACGCCCGTCCCGCAGCGGCTGCTGGCCGCCGCCACCCGGCTCTTCGCCGAGCGGGGCTACGACCGCACCTCCGTGCAGGAGATCGTCGAGGCGGCCGGCGTCACCAAGGGCGCGCTCTACCACTACTTCGGCTCCAAGGACGACCTGCTGCACGAGGTGTACGCGCGCGTGCTGCGTATCCAGCAGGAGCGGCTGGACGCCTTCGCGGGCGCCGACGCGCCGGTGCAGGAGCGGCTGCGGGGGGCCGCGGCGGATGTCGTCGTCACCACCATCGACAACCTCGACGACGCGATGATCTTCTTCCGCTCCATGCACCACCTGAGCCCCGAGAAGAACAAGCAGGTCCGCGCGGAGCGCCGCCGCTACCACGAGCGCTTCCGCGCGCTCGTGGAAGAGGGCCAGAAGGCCGGGGTCTTCTCCACGGCGACCCCGGCGGACCTGGTGGTCGACTACCACTTCGGCTCGGTCCACCACCTGTCGACCTGGTACAGCCCCGACGGCCCGATGAGCCCCCAGGAGGTCGCGGACCACTTGGCGGACCTGCTGCTCCGCGCGCTGCGGCCGT
The DNA here is from genome assembly GCF_031845845.1 of Streptomyces gottesmaniae. Classification (NCBI taxonomy): domain Bacteria; kingdom Bacillati; phylum Actinomycetota; class Actinomycetes; order Kitasatosporales; family Streptomycetaceae; genus Streptomyces; species Streptomyces gottesmaniae. The sequence goes on along the minus strand of NZ_JAVRFJ010000005.1, from coordinate 157,419 downwards.
AGGGCTCAGCCGAACGGGGTGCGTCGTCGGGTGCGGGCCCGCCGACGAAACCCGCACCCCCCGAGCAACTGGGCCCGCCCGACCTCACACGTACCGCTTCAGCTCCCGCCGGGCCAGCGACCGCTGGTGCACCTCGTCGGGCCCGTCCGCGATCATCAGCGTCCGCGCCCCGGCGTACAGCTCGGCCAGCGGGAAGTCCTGGCTGACACCTCCCGCGCCGTGCAGCTGGATCGCCCGGTCGATGATGTCCACGACCGTCCGGGGCGTGGCGATCTTGATCGCCTGGATCTCCGTGTGGGCGCCCCGGTTGCCGACCGTGTCCATCATCCAGGCCGTCTTCAGCACCAGCAGCCGCAGCTGCTCCACGGCGACCCGCGCGTCGGCGATCCAGTTGTGCACGACACCCTGTTGCGCCAGAGCCTTGCCGAAGGCCTCCCGCGCCACCGCCCGTCGGCACATCAGCTCGATCGCCCGCTCGGCCATCCCGATGAGCCGCATGCAGTGATGGATACGCCCGGGACCGAGCCGCGCCTGCGCGATGGCGAACCCGCCGCCCTCCTCGCCGATCAGGTTCGACGCCGGCACCCGCGCACCCTCGAAGACCACCTCGGCGTGACCGCCGTGGTAGTGGTCCTCGTACCCGAAGACCCGCATCGCCCGGTTCACCGTGACCCCGGGGGTGTCACGCGGGACCAGGATCATCGACTGCTGACGGCGGATGTCGGCCCCGTTCGGGTCCGTCTTGCCCATCACGATGAAGATCTGGCAGTCGGGGTTCATGGCCCCGGAGATGTACCACTTGCGCCCGGTGACGACGTAGTCGTCACCGTCGCGCTCGATCAGCGTGGTGATGTTGGTGGCGTCCGACGACGCCACCTCGGGCTCGGTCATCGCGAACGCCGACCGGATCTCACCGGCGAGCAGCGGCTCCAGCCACTGCTTCTTCTGGGCCTCGTCGCCGAACTGGCTCAGGACCTCCATGTTGCCCGTGTCGGGCGCGGCGCAGTTCAACGCGGTCGGCGCCAGCTGCGGGGACCGGCCGGTGATCTCGGCGAGCGGCGCGTACTGGAGGTTGGTGAGCCCCGCGCCGTACTCGGAGTCGGGCAGGAAGAGATTCCACAGGCCCTGCCTGCGGGCCTCGGCCTTCAGCTCCTCCACCACGGCCGGCGTGTCCCACGGCGAGTCCAGCTCGGCCCGCTGCTCCTCGGCCACGGCTTCCGCCGGGTAGACGTACTCGTCCATGAAGGCGAGGAGCCTGGCGCGCAACTCCTCCGTACGCGCGTCGAATGCGAAGTCCATGGGATCAGTCCTCCTGGGAGCCGGAACCGGAGCCGGTACGAAGAGTCGTCAGGCCGTGTTCGATGAAGACGGGGACCAGGTCGCCGATGCGGTCGAAGCCGCGGCCGACCGTCTGGCCCAGGGTGTACCGGTAGTGGATGCCCTCCAGGATCACGGCGAGCTTGAACCACGCGAACGCCGTGTACCAGGACACCGAGGAGACATCGCGGCCCGAGCGCGCCGCGTACCGCTCGACGATCTCGGCCGGATCCGGGTGCCCGGCGGCCGTCGCGGTCGTCGAGACGGGGGAGTCGGGGGTGGCCAGCGGCACGCTGTACATCACCAGCAGGCCCAGGTCGGTGAGCGGATCGCCGAGCGTGGACATCTCCCAGTCGAGGATGGCCTTGATCGCGTCGTCGTCGCCGAGCAGCACGTTGTCGAGGCGGTAGTCGCCGTGGACGACCGTCGCCGTGGGGGAGTGGGGGAGCCGCCTGCCCAGCGTCGCGTGGAGCTCGTCGATGCCGGCCAGCTCGCGGTTGCGGGAGGCGTCCAACTGCTTGCCCCAGCGCCGCAGTTGCCGGTCCAGGAAGCCCTCGGGGCGCCCGAAGTCGGCGAGGCCCACCTCGGCCGGGTCCACCGCGTGCAGTTCGACCAGGGTGTCGACCAGGCCCAGCACGGCGGCCCGGGTGCGCGCCGGACCGAGCGGGGCCAGCTGCTCGGCGGTGCGGTAGGGGGTGCCCTCGACGAAGTCCATGACGTAGAAGGGCGCGCCGGGCGCGGCCTCGTTCTCGGGGTCCTCGCAGAGCAGTACGGGACGCGGCACGGGTACGTCCGTCGCGTGCAGCGCGCTGATCACGCGGTGCTCGCGCTTCATGTCGTGCGCGGTCGCCAGCACATGCCCCAGCGGCGGCCGCCGTACGACCCACTTCGTGGTGCCGTCCGTGACCTCGTACGTCAGGTTCGACCGTCCGCCCTCGATCAGCCGGCCGGTGAGCGGGCCGCCCACGAGTCCGGGCCGCTCGGCGTCGAGCAGGGCGCGGAGCCGGTCGGGGTCGAGACCTGGCGGGTGGTCTGGGTGCATCATCGCTCCTACACGCGAACGCGTTCTACCGGGACCCGTCTCATGATGCCGACCGGTCGGTATGTCGTCCAGTGGGCAACGCGAAAGTGATCGGTGTCTCCACCGGATCCGGCCCGCCGCTCCCCGATCCGGCCCGTCGCGACCGGATCGGGGAACGCACCGGCACGCGTGCTGCCCCGCGTGCCGTCACGCCCCGTCTGACATCCCGTCGCACGTCCCGCGTCGGACGTCCCGTCCCACGTCCCGTCAATCACGCGTGGCAGGTCATCATCTCCCCGCCGTTCAGGGTCGCCATGTCCATGAACCCGGCGAACGGGTCGACGCCCTCGCCCTCCGGCTCCCCGTCCAGCTCGGCGTACGCCCGCCGCAGGTTCGCCACCAGCCGCTCGCTCTCCGGCAGCGCGGCGTACTCCCCGAGATCCGTCTTCCGGGCGGCCTCCAGCGGTGTGAGCCCCGCCGCGTGCGACTTCTCGGCGATCTCGGCGACGAACCGCATGTACCGCTCGGCCCTGTCGAACGCCGACGGGTCGGTCACGGGCCCGTGACCCGGCACGACGGTCTCGGCGCCCAGCTCGCGCAGCAGCGCCAGCGCCCGCAGCGAACCGCTCAGCGACCCCATCAGGAAGAACGGCGTCCCGCCCTCGAAGACCAGATCCCCCGCGAACAGCACCCGCCGGTGCGGCAGCCATACGACCGAGTCGCCGACGGTGTGCGAGACGCCCGGATGGATGACCTGGGCCTCGATGTCACCGACGTGCAGCGTCACCCGGTCCTCGTACGTCAGGTCCGCGCCCTGGATGCTCACGTCCCCGTAGTCGGTCTGCGGCCACAGCAGATGCAGGTGCTGTCCGCTGGCGAGGGCCTCGCGGCGGCAGGCCGCGTGCGAGACGAGGGTGGCGGCCGGCGTGAAGAAGCCGTTGCCGTAGGTGTGGTCCCCGTGGTGGTGGGTGTTGACCAGGAGCCGGGGCCCGGGGACGCCGGTCGCGTCGAGCGCGGCGCCCAGGGCACGGGTCCGGCGCTCCGTCGCCGCCGTGTCCACGAGCAGGGTGGAGGTGCCGTCACTCACGAAGCCCGAGTTGTTCAGACACCATCCGCCGTCCGGCTGCACATACGCGTACACGTCGCTCGCGATCTCGACGGTGTACGGCTCTTCCGCGGTCACAGTGACCCCCTTCATCCCCCCGGATCGTCGCCAACTGGTGGTCAGAGCCTGCCAGTCGGCGACGATGCGGTGGAATCCGGGGTACGGCGACGGCGCGGGTCAGTGGTCGTCCCAGTGCCCCTCGTGGGCGGCGTGCCGGTGTCCGTCGTGCACGTAGTCCACGTGGTCCCCGTGCGTGACCGCCTGGTGCCCGCAGTCCTCGCCGTGCTCGTGGGAGTGCCCGTCGTGCGCGGTGTGCCCGCTCGGCTCGCACTCGTCCCAGTGCCCGGAGTGCTCGCGGTGCAGATGCCCGTCGTGCGCGTAGTCGGTGTGGTCACCGTGCGCCACGGCGGTGTGTCCGCAGGCCGGACCGTGGGCGTGGTCGTGGACGGGGTGCTCCTGGTGAAGAGTGGTCATGGTGCTCGCCTTCGCTGGTACGAGGGATGACTTGTCCAGGCTAGGCACAGAAGTCTCAATTCTTCCTTTCTGAAACTCCATGCACACACCAAGACTTGCCCCTCAGAACACCAGCGCCGCGCCGCACACCGCGAGGCCGATCACGCACAGGACGGCCGCCGCGGCGGTCGCGGCCGCGAGGACCGGCGGGCGGGTGGCGGCCAGGGCGGCGATACGGCGGTGGGCGAGCGCCAGGAGGCCCAGCCACAGCACCACGCACAGCGCCGCGGCCAGTACACCGGCCGTCGACGGTCCACCGTGCAGCGCGGACTTCGCCGCGAGCACGGCGATCACGGCCCCCGTGAGGGTCGTACGGCGCCAGGCGAGCCGGGTGCGCTCGGGCTGGAGGCCGGGGTCGCGGTCGGGGGACGCCGGGGGAGCGGACGGTGTGCTCACCCCTCCCACCCGAGCAGCACGACGGCGACCATCGCGACGGCGACCACGGCGACGACGAGGCCGAGCAGCGCCGGGAAGCGCGAGACCGGCAGATCCTCCCCGCGCCGCATGGCCCGCTCGCAGCGCACCCAGTGGTTGACCGCCCGGAGCGCGCACAGCACGCCGGAGGCCAGCAGGGCGAGCGCGAGCCCGACCCGCCAGCCCCAGCTCAGGTCCGGCAGGAACTGGTCCACCGCGAACCCGCCGCCGATGAGCGCGAGCGAGGTGCGCAGCCAGGCCAGGAACGTCCGCTCATTGGCCAGGGAGAACCGGTAGTCCGGGGTCCGGCCGTCCTTCCGGACGTCCTCGGGGACGAACCAGAGCCGGACGTTCCGTGCAAATTCGATCACGCACAGGACACTACCGGTCGGCTTCGAAGCCCCCCTCGCCCCTGTGCTCCTTCAGCCGCTCGTACGCCGCCGTCCCGTCCGGCACCCACTCCCACTCGCCCAGCCGCCGCTCCACCTCGCCCTCGGTGAGGAACCCGTGCCAGGCGACCTCCTCGGCCTGCGGGCTCACCGGCGACTCGCAGCGGACCTCGTACACGGCCGACCACCAGGTGCGCCCCGCCCCGTCGTCGTACAGGAACTTGAACAGCGGCTCGGGGCGCGCCAGTCCCGCGACCCCCAGCTCCTCCTCGGCCTCGCGGAGCGCCGCGTCGTCGTAGGACTCGCCCGCCCCCACGACCCCGCCCACGAACATGTCGTGCAGCGACGGGAAGACCAGCTTGGTCGCCGTACGCCGATGCACGAAGATCCGCCCCTCGGCGTCCCTGGCCAGCACGAAAACGGCTCGATGCCGCATCCCCCGCGCATACACCTCCCCTCGCGGTGCCTGCCCGATGACCTGGTCGTTCTCGTCCACGATGTCGAGGATCTCGTCGGCGGCGCTCATACCCCCATCCAAGCAGGGCGGACCGGGCAGAGTTCTTCGGCAGGGGCTGCGCCCCATGCTTCTCAGGCCCGCAGGGGCCTGAGCTTTTAGGGGCGCGGGGAACTGCGCGAGCAACCACGACCCACCCGCACCCGCCGACGAACCCGCACCCCCACCCCCTCAGGCGTCCCACCCCCTCACGCGCCCCCACTCATCACGCGCTCCGCTGCAACTCGCTAACCCGCGCACCCCTGGCGGAGCCGCACGGCATGGCCGGATGCATCCCGAGGAGCACCACCCCCACCACGATCCCCGCCAACCCGGCGCCCTCCCACACGAGTGCCCCCGCGTCCATCCGCAGCCGGTCCCCGAGGAACCCCACCCCGCACGCGATCCCCGCCAGCGGCTGCGCCGCGGTGAGCGCCGGCAGGGACATCCGCAGCGGCGCCGTCTCGAACGCGCTCTGGACGAGCACCAGACCGGTCACCCCGAGCAGGGCGACCCCGTACGGCTGCCACGAGGTGAACAGCCCGCCCCAGCCGGCCCCGGCGAACAGCTGCCCGCTGACCCGGGTGAGCGCGTCCTGCACGCCGTACAGGAGCCCGGCGGCCACCGCCAGCAGCACCGGCGCGGCGCTCAGCCGGGACCGCTTCGCATACACGGTGAGCAGCAGCGCGAGCCCCACCATCACACCGATGATCAGCCACTGCCGGAACGGACCGCCGACCGCCGCCCCGCCCTCCGGCCGCCCGGCGACGATGAAGGCGGTGACACCGCCCGCGAGCAGCAACAGCCCCGTCCAGCCCTGGCGGCCCAGCGGCTGCCGGGTCTGCCGACGGGAGAGGGCGAGCGCGAAGAGCAGGTTGGTGGCGAGGAGCGGCTCCACGAGCGTGACCTCGCCCTGGCCGAGCGCCATCGCCCCGAGCGCCATGCCGCACACCATCAGCCCGATGCCCCCGAGCCAGCGCGGCACCCGCATCAGGTCGAACAGCAACCGGGGCGAGAGGAAGTCGCCCAGCGGGGCGTGCGCGGCGGCCTGCTGCTGGAGCACGAAGCCGAAGCCCAGACAGCAGGCGGCACCCACGGAAAGAAGAAGAACGAGAACCGACACGCGGAATACCTCGGGTCGTCGGACGGGCCGCGGCGGGTGTGCCCGAGGGGCTTCCGCTCGGCATCCCGGCCGGAGGGCGATTTGTGCCCCGGCGGGTGGCCCGATACGTATTCGGCCGACTGTAGCCGCCCCGCCGTGGGCTGTCCGTAAGAGGAGACACATCTCGGCAGTTGACTAGGTCACGCCTTCTGCCGAAGGATCTGATCCCAAAGCTGCTGACCGGCCGGTAACAAAGCGGGGGGCCGTGCCCTGCCCGTTTCGTGGTGCCCCGCTTGCCTGACCCGTTCCCGAGAGGACGTCCTCCATGTCGTACGACGCAGATGTGATCGTGATCGGGGCGGGCCTCGCCGGGCTCGCGGCGACCGCGGAGCTCGTCGACGCGGGCCGCAAGGTGATCCTCCTCGACCAGGAGCCGGAGCAGTCGATCGGCGGCCAGGCACACTGGTCCTTCGGCGGGCTCTTCTTCGTCGACTCGCCCGAGCAGCGCCGTCTGCGGATCAAGGACAGCCACGCCCTCGCCCTCCAGGACTGGATGGGCACGGCCGCCTTCGACCGCGAGGAGGACCACTGGCCGCGCAAGTGGGCCGAGGCGTACGTCGACTTCGCGGCCGGTGAGAAGCGGTCCTGGCTGCACCGGCAGGGCGTGCGGTTCTTCCCGGTGGTCGGCTGGGCGGAGCGCGGCGGCTACGACGCCAACGGCCACGGCAACTCCGTCCCCCGCTTCCACATCACCTGGGGCACCGGCCCCGGCCTCGTCGCGCCGTTCGAGCGGCGGGTGCGGGAGGGTGTGGCCCGGGGACTGGTCCAGCTGAAGTTCCGGCACCGGGTGACGGGGCTGTCGCGCAGCGCGGGCTCCGTCGACACCGTCACCGGCGAGATCCTGGAACCGTCGACGATCGAGCGCGGTCAGCCGAGCGGCCGTGAGGTCACCGGTGCCTTCGAACTGAAGGCCCAGGCCGTGATCGTCACCTCCGGCGGCATCGGTGGCAACCACGACCTGGTCCGCGCCAACTGGCCCGAGCGCCTCGGCAACCCCCCGGAGAAGATGATCTCCGGTGTCCCCGCGCACGTCGACGGCCGGATGCTCGGCATCGCCGAGGAGGCGGGGGCGCACCTGATCAACCGCGACCGGATGTGGCACTACACCGAGGGCATCCAGAACTGGAACCCCATCTGGGAGAACCACGGCATCCGCGTCCTCCCCGGCCCGTCCTCGCTCTGGCTGGACGCCCGCGGCAAGCGGCTCCCGGTCCCGCTGTTCCCCGGCTTCGACACTCTCGGCACGCTGGAACACATCATGAAGACCGGGTACGACTACACCTGGTTCGTGCTCGACCAGAAGATCATCGGCAAGGAGTTCGCCCTCTCCGGCTCCGAGCAGAACCCCGACCTGACGGGCAAGTCCATCAAGGACGTCTTCATCCGTGCCCGCGCGGACGTCCCCGGCCCGGTGAAGGCCTTCATGGACCACGGCGTCGACTTCGTCGTCGAGAAGGACCTCGGCTCCCTGGTGCGCGGCATGAACGCCCTCACCAAGGACCCGCTGATCGACGAGGCCGAGCTGCGCCGCGAGATCGTCTCCAGGGACCGTGAGGTCGCCAACCCCTTCACCAAGGACCTCCAGGTCATGGCGATCCGAGGGGCCCGCAACTACCTCGGCGACAAGCTGATCCGCACCGCCACCCCGCACCGCATCCTCGACCCCAAGGCGGGCCCGCTGATCGCCGTCCGCCTGAACATCCTGACCCGCAAGACCCTCGGCGGCCTGGAGACCGACCTCTCCTCCCGGGTCCTCACCGAGGGCGGCGACCCGCTGGAGGGCGTGTACGCGGCGGGCGAGGCCGCCGGCTTCGGCGGCGGCGGAGTCCACGGCTACCGCTCCCTGGAGGGCACGTTCCTCGGCGGCTGCCTGTTCTCGGGCCGTACGGCCGGCCGGGCGGCGGCGAAGGCGACGGGCTGAGCCCCACGCGAAGTCCGCCCGCCCGCCGAAGTCCCGCCGAAGTCCCGCGGAAGTGACGTAATTCTGACGAATCTCCGCCGCCGCTGGCCCGACCAGGGCGGCGGATGTTCGAATCGGTACGTGAACCCTGAACATCCCGAGGCACGGGAAGCGCCGGCGGAGCACCCCGACGACGACGCGAGGGAGGCGGAGCGCGGCAAGCCCATCGGCCGCCGCGTCCTCCTCGGCACCCTCGGACTCGGCGCCCTCGGCGTCGTCTCCGCGCCGGTCCTCCAGCGCGGTATGGAGGCGTTCCTCGGCGAGGCGGCCCAGAAGGACCCCACCGGACTGACGGGCCTGCTGCCCAACGGCGGCGGCTTCCGCTACTACTCGGTGACGTCGTCCGTCCCCCGCAGGACCGCCGCGAACTACCGCCTCACCGTTGGCGGACTGGTGGACAAGCCCACCTCGTACACCCTCGCCGACCTGCGGGCCCTGCCGCAGACCCGGATGGTGAAGGACGTCCAGTGCGTCACCGGCTGGCGCGTGCCGGACACCCCGTTCGAGGGCGTACGGCTCTCCGTGCTGCTGGACGCGGCCGGGGTGCGCTCCTCGGCGGGAGCGGTCCGCTTCACCTGCTTCGACGGGGCGTACAGCGAGAGTCTGACCCTGGAGCAGGCCCGCCGCGCGGACGTCCTGGTGGCCCTGCGCATGCAGGACAAGGACATCGGCCACAACCACGGCGGCCCGGTCCGCCTGTACGTCGCCCCCATGTACTTCTACAAGTCGGCCAAGTGGCTCTCCGGCATCGAGGTCACCGAGGAGGTCGAGCCCGGCTACTGGGAGGAGCGGGGCTACGACATCGACGCGTGGGTCGGCCGATCGAACGGGCGGGACGATGAACCGACGACTTGAGGAACGCCCGGTCCGCGCGGACACCCGCGTCCCGCGCTTCACCGCCGCCGAACGCTGGATCCACCGTACGACCGCCGCCCTGATGGGCATCTGCGTGGTGACGGCGGCCTTCCTCTACCTCCCCGCCCTCGCGGAACTGGTCGGCCGCCGGGCCCTGGTGGTGACGGTCCACCAGTGGGCGGGCCTGCTCCTTCCGCTCCCGGTCCTGGCGGGCCTGGCCTCCCGCGCGTTCCGCGCGGACGTCGGCCGTCTGAACCGGTGGGGCCCGCACGACCGCCTCTGGCTCCGCGCCGCCCGCCGCCGGACCCCGGGCCCGCGCCCCGCCGCCAAGTTCAACGCCGGCCAGAAGCTCTACGCGGCCTGGATCGCCGGCGCCACCCTCGTCATGCTCGCCACGGGCCTGATGATGTGGTTTACCCACCTCACCCCCCTGATGTGGCGCACCAGCGCGACCTTCGTCCACGACTGGCTGGCCCTGACCATCGGCATCGTCCTGGCCGGCCACATCGGCATGGCCCTGGGCGACCCGGAGGCCCGACGGGGGCTGCGCACGGGATCGGTGAGCCGGGAATGGGCGGACAGCGAGCATCCGCTGTGGCGGCCGTAGGGCCGCTCCGGGAGCCGTCGGCCGCCGCAGGTCACCGATGGCGCCGCGGACATGACTCCGCTGCCCGGGGACATGACTCCGCCGCCGCGGCACTCGGCCACGGCGGCGGACACCGGCGGACGGCGACGGGCGCCGCGCCTAGATGATCAAGGACAGCAGCAGCACGATCGCCCCCGCCACCACCGAGATGATCGTCTCCATCACCGACCAGGTCTTGATGGTCTGGCCGACGCTCATCCCGAAGTACTCCTTCACCATCCAGAAGCCGGCGTCGTTGACATGGCTGAAGAAGAGGGAGCCCGCGCCGATGGCGAGGACGAGCAGGGCGGTGTGGGTCGTCGACATGTCCGCGGCCAGCGGTGCCACCAAGCCCGCCGCCGAGATCGTGGCGACCGTGGCCGAGCCGGTCGCCAGCCGGATCGCCACCGCGATCAGCCAGGCCAGGACGAGCGCGGGGATCGACCAGTCCTCGGATATCTCCAGGATCATCTGCCCGACCCCGGAGTCGATGAGCGTCTGCTTGAACCCCCCGCCCGCGCCGACGATCAACAGGATGCCCGCGATCGGCGCGAGGGACTTCTCGACGGTCGACCCCAGCCGCTCCTTGGTGAACCCGGCTGCCCGCCCCAGCGTGAACATGCCCACGATCACGGCCGCGAGCAGCGCGATCAGGGGCGAGCCGGCCACGTCGAAGACCCGCTGCACCATGTTCTCGGGGTCGTCCACGACGATGTCCACGAGCGCCTTGGCCAGCATCAGCACCACCGGCAGCAGCACGGTCGCGATGGTCGCGCCGAACCCGGGCCGCTTCTCCAGCTCCTCCGAGGCCCGTACCGGGATCATCCGCTCGGGCACCGGGACGTCCACCCAGCGCGCCGCGTACTTCGAGAACAGCGGACCGGCGATGATCACGGTCGGTATCGCGACGACCAGGCCCAGCGCCAGCGTGACGCCCAGATTGGCCTGCACCGCGTCGATCGCGACCAGCGGACCGGGGTGCGGCGGGATCAGCCCGTGCATGACCGACAGACCGGCGAGGGCCGGGATGCCGATGCGCATCAGCGAGTAGTCGCCGCGCTTGGCGACCATCAGGACGACCGGGATGAGCAGCACGATCCCGACCTCGAAGAACAGCGGCAGCCCGATCACCGAGGCGATCAGCACCATCGCCCACGGCATCGCCCGCCCGCCGGCCTTCGCCAGGATCGTGTCGACGATCTGGTCGGCGCCCCCGGAGTCCGCCAGCAGCTTGCCGAGGATCGCGCCCAGCGCGATGAGCACACCGACCCCGGCCACGGTCGTGCCGAGCCCGGTGGTGAAGCTGGCGATCGCCTTGTCCAGCGGGGCCCCGGCGAACGCGCCGAGCGCGAGCGAGCCGATGGTCAGCGCCAGGAAGGCGTGCACCTTGAACCTGGTGATGAGCACGACGATCACGGCGATGCCCGCCAGTACGGCGATGCCCAGCTGTGCGTGCCCCGCCGAGGTGATCGGCTCGACGGGGTCCGCTGCCAGCAGCTCGACGTTGAGTCTGGTCACGGTGATTCCTTGGTTGGGGAGTTTCAGGGGAGGTGGGGGAGAGGCGGAAGAAGGAGGCGGCGCGCCGAGGTCCTACGACGACGCCGGATCGAACTCCCGCAGCGCTGCGACCGCCCGCTCGGCGATCTCCTCGGGCGCGCCCGACACGTCGACCGTGACGCCCGCCTCGTCCGCCTCCAGCGGCTGCAGCGTGGCGAACTGCGAGTCGAGCAGCGCCGTGGGCATGAAGTGGCCCTGCCGGTGGGACATCCGGTCCTCGATGAGGGCCCGGTCACCGGCGAGATGCACGAAGACGACATCGGGCGCCGCCGCCCGCAGCCGGTCCCGGTAGGCACGCTTCAACGCGGAGCAGCTGACCACCCCGCCGAGTCCCGCCCGGTCGTGGGCCCAGGTGCCGATGGCGTCCAGCCACGGCCCCCGGTCCGCGTCGTCCAGGGGTGTCCCGGCCGACATCTTGGCGATGTTGGCCTCGGGGTGGAAGTCGTCGCCCTCGGCGTAGGGCACGCCGAGCCGGGCCGCGAGCAGGGGACCGATCGTGGTCTTCCCGGTCCCCGCCACGCCCATCACCACGACGACCTGAGGGGTACGCATCACTACCTCGCTGTCTTCGTCGACATCTGAGACGTCACCCGACGTCGACGACACTGAAACCCATTAGGTACGACGAATTCAAGCCCTGGACATCAATAAGTCTGACTTTTTGTTCGTTGCCCCCTCCTCGTACCCTGATCCCCATGACCACACCGGGCCGGGGGCTGCACGGCCGAGTTCTGGAGACCCTCGGACCGGCGATCACGGCGGGCGAGTACCCACCGGGCAGTGTGCTGCGCACGGACGAACTCGCCCAGACCTTCGAGGTCTCCCGCTCCGTGATGCGCGAGGCGGTCCGCGTGCTGGAGTCCATGCACCTGGTCGAGTCCCGCCGCAGGGTCGGCGTGATCGTCCGCCCGCCCGCCGAGTGGAACGTCTACGACCCGCAGGTCATCCGCTGGCGGCTGGCCGGCGCGGACCGCCCCCGCCAGCTGCGCTCCCTCACGGTCCTGCGCTCCGCCGTCGAACCCGTCGCCGCGGGCCTGGCCGCGCGCAACGCCACCGCCGAGCAGTGCGCCGCGCTCACCGAGTGCGCCATCGGCATGGTCGCCAACTCACGCGGCCACAAACTGGAGGGCTACCTCCGGCACGACGTCCTCTTCCACCGCCTGATCCTCGACGCCTCCGGCAACGAGATGTTCGCCCGCCTCGGCGACGTCGTCGAGGAGGTCCTCGCCGGCCGCACCCACCACGCCGTGATGTTCCACGACCCCGACCCCGTGGCCGTGACCCTCCACGTCCAGGTCGCCGAGGCCATCCGCGAACACGACGCCACCCGAGCCGAACAGCTCACCAGGGAGATCACCGAGGGCGCCCTCCAGGAGCTGGACATCCTGGCGCCGTGAACGCACGACCACGCGGGGACGCCCGGTCCTACAACACGGGCAACCGGTCCTCGGCCCCGGGCGACCGCCGCTCCTGCAGCCAGTACAGATACACCCGCAGGTCCGCGGCCAACCCGTCCGCGATGTACGCCTCGAAGTCCCGGACGGCCGCGACGATCCCCTGCCCCGACCGGGCGTCGAACTCCGCCCACTCGTCCCTGCGACCGGCCAGGTACTCCGTGACCCGTGCCCGCCCCCGCCACCACTCGCGCACCAGGTCCGACGTCCACCACGCGTCCCCGTCGCAGGCGTAGCAGGCGTAGGGGTCCGCTCTCGCCGCCTCGACCAGCCGGGCCGTCTCCGCGGGCGTCCTGGGCTGGCGGTACACGTACTCGGACGCGTGCTCGCCGCCGTAGAGCACATGGGCGGGCGCGTGCAGCCGCCCGGTCCAGCAGTTGTCGGTGTAGGCGCCGTACAACGGCCCCGGCACGTTCAGCCAGAGCCGGTCCTCCCAGCGCCCCTTGAACGCCTCCCGGTCGTCGCCGACGGACGGCAGCGGGTCGAAGTAACGGGTCACGACTCCGGGACCTCGCCGTCCACGTACACCCACGCCCCGTCCACCCGCTCGAAGCGGCTGCGTTCGTGCATCGAGCCGCCGCGGTACGAGGCGCGGAAGGTGACGGTGCCGGTGGTGTGGAAGGCGGAGCCGTCCCGGGTCTCCAGGATCTCCAGACCGGTCCAGCGCATCGTCGTGTCGAAGGCGACGTCGGCGGGCCGGGTGCGGGGATGCCAACTGCGCAGCAGATAGGCCTCGTCGCGCACGACGAACGCGCTGTACCGGGACCGCATCAGGGCCTCGGCGGTCGGCGCGGCGGCGCTCCCGGAGTGGTAGCGCCCACAGCAGTCCTCGTACGTCCGCGGCAGCCCGCACGGGCATGCGCGGGGGACCGGCGAAGCGGCCCGCGAAGCACTCTTCGACCTGGCCCTGGAACCACTGCGGCGCGACGACATGCCAGTCATTCTGCCCGCTCTACGCCGAGCCCGCGTTCGTCGGCGGATACGGCGGCCGCGCCGGCACCCCGGAGCCCCTCGGGGAGGGCAGGGGCGGCAGCGCCGGCTCCTGCAACCAGGCCCGGAACAGGGCGTCCAGCGGCCCGTCGGCGTAGCGACCCGCGTGCGCGGTGAAGCCGGCCGTCGTCACGGCACCACCGCGGTGGACGGTCGCCCAGCCGCGCAGCATCCGGAAGAACGCCTCGTCACCGAGGGCACAGCGGACGGCATGGACGGTGAGACCCCCGCGCTCGTAGAGGCGGTCGTCGAACATCAGCTTGCGGCCCGGGTCGGCCAACCGCAGGTCCTGGGGCAGCGCGGCGAGCTTCTGGTGCGCGGCGGACGCCAGTTGCTGTGCCGAACGCCCGCCGGAACGCTCCGACCACAGCCACTCGGCGTACTTGGCGAACCCCTCGTTCAGCCAGATGTGCCGCCAGTCGGCGATGGACACGCTGTTGCCGAACCACTGGTGCGCCAGCTCGTGCGCCACCAGCCGCTCCGAACCCCGCGCCCCGTCCACGTGGTTGGCGCCGAACAGCGACAACCCCTGGGACTCGACCGGGACATCGAGCTCCTCCTCGGTCACCACCACCGCGTACTCCCCGAACGGGTACGGCCCGAAGAGCTCCTCGAACAGCTCCATCATGGCGGGCTGCCGCGCGAAGTCCCGCGAGAACTCGGTGAGCAGGTGCGCCGGGATGTGCCCGTGCTGCGGCACCCCGCCCGGCCTCGGATCGCCCAGCAGCACGGTCTGGTACCTGCCGATCGACAGCCCCACCAGATAGCTCGACGTCGGCGCCGACTGCTCGTACACCCACGTCGTCGTGGACGCCTTCGCCGTACGGGTGAGCAGCCGCCCGCCCGCCACCACCTGGTACGCCGACGGCGTCGTCACCGAGATCTGGTAGGAGGCCTTGTCGGCGGGCCGGTCGTTGCACGGATACCAGGACGGCGCCCCGACCGGCTGGCTCGCCACCAGCGCCCCGTCGGTCAGCTCCTCCCAACCGAGCCCGCCCCAGGGGCTGTTGACCGGCTTGGGATTGCCCGACCAGTGCACCTCGACCGTGAACGCGGCCCCGGGCCGGATCGGCTTGGCCGGCCGGATCCGCAGTCTGCCGCCCCGGTGCGAGTAGTGCGGCGCCCGCCCGTCGACCCGCACCCGCCCGATCTTGAAGTCGGCGAGGTTCAGCTGGAACTCGGCGAGGGCGGCCCGGCCCGCTATCGCGTTGAGCCGCGCGGTGCCCGACAGCCGGTTCGGCCCCGGCCGGTAGTCCACAGCCAGCTCGTACCGATGGACCCGATAACGGGAATCGCCGTTCGCCGGGAAGTACGGGTCCGGACCCACTGACTGCTGAACCGCCACTGCCGCTTCTGCTCCCCGCTCCGCTCTCGTACGACGTCCATCGTCCCCCGGGTCGCCCGAAGCCGCACGAGCCGCGTTCAGCGGCGCCATGACTCGATCGGGTTGCCCAGCCACCGGGTGTCGTCGGGAACGGACTCCGCGGCCATGACCAGCGACGCCGGACCCAGCGTGGTGCGGGCCCCGACCACGCTGCCGGGCAGGACGATTCCGCCCGGGCCCAGGGTGGCACCCTCACGGAGCTCCACAGTATCCGTCCGCAAGATCCGGTCGTGGAAGAGGTGGGTCTGCAGGACACATCCCCGGTTCACCGTGGCCCCGTCGCCCAGCGTCACGAGGTCGGTCTCGGGCAGCCAGTAGCTCTCCACCCATACCCCCTTGCCGATCCGCGCGCCCAGCCCGCGCAGCCACACGTTGAGCACCGGCGTACCGGGCACCGCCCCGGCCAGCCACGGCACCGCCAGCACCTCCACGAAGGTGTCCGCCAGCTCGTTGCGCCACACGAAGCCGCTCCACAGCGGATGCTCCCCGCTGCGGTGCCGCCCCACGAGCAGCCACTTCGCGACGACGGACACCAGACCCGCCAGCACGCCCGCCCCGAGCAGCACGACGCCGCCCCACAGCCACGCCCAGCCGCCCAGCGCACTCAGCGCCGCCACCGTCAGCAGCGCGAGCCCGGCGGAGCAGAACACCGGCACGATCCGGCACAGCTCGACCAGCGCCCGCGCCCACAGCAGCCGGGCCGGGGGCTCGTACGTCAGGCTCTGGTCGCCGCCCGCCGCCGCCCGGGGCAACCTGACGGGCGGCAGCCCCAGATACGAGCCGCCCTTCTTCGCCTTCTTAGGCGTCGCCGACAGCACCCCCACCAGACCGCCGTCGGGCACGGAACGCCCCGGCGCGGTCATCCCGGAGTTCCCCAGGAACGCCCTCCGCCCGATCTCCGCCCGCCCGATTCGCATCCAGCCCCCGCCGAGCTCGTACGGCGCGGTCAGGGTGTCGTCCGCGAGGAACGCCCCCTCCCCGACCGTCGTCAGACTGGGCAGCGCCAGCACCGTCGACACCTCCGCGCCCCGGCCGATCCGCATCCCGAGCAGCCGCAGCCACACCGGCGTGACCAGCCCCGCGTACAGCGGGAACAGCGTCTGCCGCGACCGGTCCATCAGCTGGGTGACCGTCCACGCCTGCCAGCCGACGCGGCTGTGCGTGGGATGCGTACCCTCCCGCAGCCCGAGGCTCAGCAGCCGCACGGCGATCAGCAGGAGCAGCGCGTACGCCGCCCCGAACGCGAGCGTGGCGGGCACCAGGCCGAGTGCCGCGCCCCGCAGGGCACCGCCGATCCCCGCCCGCGGATCCACGAACGGGGTCAGCACGGCCAGCGCGGCGACCCCGGCGAGCACCGGCAACGCGGTCAGCCCGGCTCCGGTGACGCCGTACGACGCCCGCCAGAACAGGCCCCGCCGCGGGCGCTCCTCGGGCCAGTTCCGCTTCGCCTTGCCCAGCTTGACGGCGGGCGCCCCCGCCCAGCGCTGCCCGGTGGGAACCTGTCCGACCACGGCCGACCCGGGCGCCACCTCGGCCCGCTTGCCGACCCTGGCCCCCGGCAGCAGCATGCTCCGCGTCCCGACGACCGCACCGGCGCCCACCTTGACCGGGCCGATCTCCAGCCGGTCCCCGTCGAGCCAGTGTCCGGACAGGTCCACCTCGGACTCCACGGCCGCGCCCCGCCCGAGCTTGAGCATCCCGGTCACCGGCGGCAGCGCGTGCAGATCGACATCCGCTCCGACCTTGGCGCCCAGGGCACGCGCGTACCGTTCCAGCCAGACCCCGGTCAGCGAGGTCGCCCCGCTGAACTCGGCCAGCCGCTCGGCCGTCCACAGCCGCAGATGCACGCTCCCGCCGCGCGTGTACCGGCCCGGCCCGACACCGCGCAGCAGCAGCCGCGCCCCGCCCGCCGCGATCGCCAGCCGCCCCGGCGGGGTGAAGAACAGCAGCGCCCCGACCGCCACGGCCCACCAGGGCGCGGCCGGCAGCCAGGCGTACGAGCCGAGCAGATTCCCGAGCGCCGCCAGCGGGACGACCCACCGCAGACCGAGCAGGCTGAACAACGGAACCAGCAGCGCGAGCTGGACCAGGCGCGACCGCACCGGCACGGGCGCCACGGCCCGCCGGGCACCGTCCTCTCCGCCGGACTCCTCCAGATACCGGGCCAGCTTCCTCAGCGTGGGCCGCTGGTAGACATCCACCACCGCGACGTTCGGATACCGGGTCCGCAGCCGCGTCGTCAGCTGCGCGGCGGCCAGACTCCCCCCGCCGATCGCGAAGAAGTCGTCGCCCGCGCCGCCGACCGGGATCCCCAGCACCTCGGCCCACTGCTCGGCGAGCCACGCCTCGGTCCCGTACAACTCCTCGGCCGGACCGGCGCTCTCCAGGTCCGCGAGCGGCCAGGGCAGGGCGTTCCGGTCGACCTTCCCGGACGTCCGGGTCGGCAGCTCCGCCACCGGCGCCAGCAGCGGCACCAACGCGGCCGGAAGCTCGGCCCGCAGCCTCTGCACGGCCGCCGCGTGGTCCCAGCCCTCCTGGGTGACCACGTATCCGACGAGCAGCTGGTTCCCGCTCCGCGCGGTCCGTACGGCCGCCGCGGCGCCCGCGACGCCGGGCAGTGCCTGCAGCGCGGCGTCGACCTCGCCCAGCTCGATCCGCCGGCCGCCGAGCTTGATCTGCTCGTCGGCCCGCCCGAGGAAGACCAGCCCCTCGGGCTCGGCCTTCACCAGGTCGCCGCTGCGGTAGGCGCGGTCCCAGCCCAGCGACTCCAACGGCGCGTACTTCTCCGCGTCCTTCTCGGCGTCGAGATACCGCGCGAGCCCCACCCCGCCGATCACCAGTTGGCCGCTGCCGCCCATCGGCACGGGCTCCCCGGCCTCGTCCACGACGGCCAGCTCCCAGCCGTCGAGCGGCAGCCCGATCCGGATCGGCTCCTCGCCGGACATCAGCGAGGCGCAGGCGACGACGGTGGCCTCGGTCGGCCCGTAGGTGTTCCAGACCTCGCGGCCCTCCGTCACCAGTCGCTGCACCAGCTCCGGCGGGCAGGCCTCACCGCCGAAGATCAGCAGCCGTACGTCGCTCAGGGTCTCGGGCTCCCAGAGCGCGGCCAGCGTCGGCACGGTGGAGACGACCGTGATCTCCTGCTCGACCAGCCAGGGCCCCAGATCGGCGCCGCTCCTGACCTGCGAGCGCGGCACCGGCACCAGGCAGGCCCCGTACCGCCAGGCCAGCCACATCTCCTCGCAGGAGGCGTCGAAGGCCACGGACAGCCCGGCCATCACCCGGTCCCCGGGCCCGATCGGCTCCTCGGTCAGGAACAGCGCCGCCTCGGCGTCCACGAACGCGGCGGCACTGCGGTGGCTGACGGCCACGCCCTTGGGCTTGCCCGTCGACCCGGAGGTGAAGATGATCCACGCGTCGTGCTCGACCCCGGGCCGCGCGGCGGGGACGTCCGACGCGCCGTTCACCGTCAGTTCGTGCCCGGCCCCGACGACCGCCCGTACCTCCGCCTCCCCGAACACCAGCTCGGCCCGCTCGTCGGGGTCCTCGGCGTCGACCGGCACATAGGCGGCCCCGGCGGCCAGCACCGCGAGCACGGCGACGTACAGCTCGTTGGTGCCGGACGGCACCCGCACCCCGACCCGGTCCCCGAGCCCGACCCCGGCGGCGCCCAGTCGTCGCCGCAGGTTCTCCACCTCGACGGCCAGCGCCCGGTAGGTCAGCCGCCGCTTCCCGTCGTCCAGCGCGGGCTCGTCCGGGTACGACCGCACGGACGCCTCGAAGACGTCGACGAGCGTGCGGGGGGAGGCCGCGGGCCCGGCCGAGAAACGCGCCGCCCCGCCGAACGGCCCGACCTCCTGGGCCAACTCTCCGTCGAGCAGCGTCAGGTCGGGACTCTCGTACACGGCGGCCATCGGATCCTCGCCTCTCGAACCCGGACCATCCGGGGGCGCCGGAGGGCCGCAGGTCTGCCTGGGGATATTTCCGTACCGGTGCCGAACAAGCCCCATACTCTAGTGCTCGGGTGACTACGGCCTGTCGTGACGGCCAAGCGGGGGCATCCGCAGGACGGCCCGCAGGGGGCAGCCGGACGGCTCTGACCTGCGGTTTCTCGAACAGGTAGAGATATGTCCCACATTTGGCCGCCGACAACGCCGAAGGCCGCGACCCGAGGGTCGCGGCCTTCGCCACAGTGTGTCCGAGGGGGGACTTGAACCCCCACGCCCGATAAAGGGCACTAGCACCTCAAGCTAGCGCGTCTGCCATTCCGCCACCCGGACAAGGTGTCTGTCGTGCGGGGTTTCCCTCGCGGCGACGGAGGAAACATTACCAGGCTTTCGATGGCCCCCGATCACACCCCGTCCCGGGGGCGGCCGCGCGTGAACGGCGTGTGACGGGCCGGTCCCGGTCTTGGGACGGGCCGTGGGGCAGGAGGAGGATGAGGGGGAACCACCAGCAGCGACAGCGGGAGGAACCAGCGTGAGTGAGACGGACACGGGCAGGCGCGTGACCGGTGAGGACGAGGTCGTCGACCTCTGCAGTGAACTGATCCGGATCGACACCAGCAACTTCGGCGACCACTCGGGCCCGGGTGAGCGCAGGGCCGCCGAGTACGTCGCCGAGAAGCTCGCCGAGGTGGGGCTGGAACCGCAGATCTTCGAGTCGCACCCGGGCCGCGCCTCCACGGTGGCCCGGATCGAGGGCGAGGACCCCTCCCGGCCCGCGCTGCTCATCCACGGCCACACCGACGTCGTCCCGGCCAACGCGGCGGACTGGACCCACCACCCGTTCTCCGGCGAGGTCGCGGACGGCTGTGTGTGGGGCCGGGGCGCGGTCGACATGAAGGACATGGACGCCATGACGCTGGCGGTCGTCCGCGACCGGCTGCGCAGCGGCCGCAGGCCCCCGCGCGACATCGTGCTCGCCTTCCTCGCGGACGAGGAGGCCGGCGGCACGTACGGGGCGAAGCACCTCGTCAAGAACCACGCCGATCTCTTCGAGGGCGTCACCGAGGCGATCAGCGAGGTCGGCGGGTTCTCGTTCACGGTCAGCGAGCAGCGGCGGCTCTATCTGATCCAGACGGCCGAGAAGGGCATGCACTGGATGAAGCTGACCGTGGCCGGAACGGCGGGCCACGGCTCGATGATCCACCGCGACAACGCCATCACCGAGCTGTCGGAGGCCGTCGCGCGCCTCGGTCGCCACCAGTTCCCGGTGCGGGTCACCAAGACCACCCGCGCCTTCCTCGACGAACTCGGCGACGCGCTCGGCACCGACCTCGACCCGGAGGACATGGAGGGCACCCTCGCCAAGCTGGGCGGAATCGCCAAGCTCATCGGCGCGACGCTGCGGAACACCGCCAACCCCACCCAGCTCGGCGCCGGTTACAAGGTCAACGTCATCCCGGGCGAGGCCACCGCGCATGTCGACGGACGGTTCCTGCCCGGGTTCGAGGAGGAGTTCCTCGCCGACCTCGACAAGATCCTCGGCCCCAAGGTGCGGCGCGAGGACGTGCACTCCGACAAGGCGCTGGAGACCTCCTTCGACGGAGCGATCGTGGACGCCATGCAGTCCGCGCTGCTCGCCGAGGACCCGGCCGCGAAGGCGGTCCCGTACATGCTCTCCGGCGGTACGGACGCCAAGTCCTTCGACGACCTCGGCATCCGGGGCTTCGGCTTCGCGCCGCTCAAGCTGCCGCCGGAGCTGGACTTCGCGGGCATGTTCCACGGGGTCGACGAGAGGGTGCCGGTGGAGGGCCTGAAGTTCGGCGTGCGCGTCCTCGACCGCTTCATCGACGCGTCCTGACTTAATCGGCCGCCCGTACGAAGATCGACCGTGAAGGGTGAATCCGACCATAAGCTCGTAGCTCCATTACTCCCTCCTCGTTACAGGTGATGCGACTCGCTACTTGGAGTCGCTTTGCCAACAAGGAGGAATAATGCTCAAGAAGGTCGTCGCCGCTGCGGCAGCCACTGGTGGTCTGGTTCTCGCGGGCGCGGGTCTGGCCGTCGCCGACGCCGGGGCCCAGGGTGCCGCCGTCGGCTCCCCGGGTGTCGCGTCCGGCAACGTCGTCCAGGTGCCGGTTCACGTCCCCGTGAACGTGTGCGGCAACACGATCTCGGTGATCGGGCTGCTGAACCCCGCCTTCGGCAACACCTGCATCAACAAGTGACGTTGTGCCTCACCCGGTGAGGGTCTGAATAAACCGTCGGCCCCGGAGTGCGCGCCATGCACTCCGGGGCCGTTCGGTCTCCCGACAAGGTGTACAAGATCACAACATAGGGCTTAAGGCAGGTAATTCAGCAATGCGACAGGTCACCCGCAAAGGCCTCATGACGGTGGCGGCCGCGTCCGGAGTCTTCGCCGCGGCCGGAGGCATGGCGCACGCCGACTCCGGCGCGCAGGGCTCCGCCACCCACTCGCCGGGCGTGCTCTCCGGCAACACCGTGCAGGCGCCGGTGGAGGCCGAGGTCAACGTCTGCGGCAACACGGTGAACGTGGTCGGGCTGCTCAACCCGGCGGCCGGCAACAAGTGTTCCAACGGCGGAGGCGGCAAGCACGCGCACGGCGGCCACGGCGACCAGGGCCACGGTTCCTCGCACGGTGGTTCCCAGGCCCGGGGGCACGCCAGTGACTCGCCGGGCGTGGCCTCCGGCAACGTCGTGCAGGCCCCGGTGAACGCGCCGGTCAACGTGTGCGGCAACAGCGTCAACGTGGTCGGCGTCGGCAACACCGCCGTGGGCAACGACTGCTCGAACGGCTCGGGCGGCGGCGGTTACGGCGACGACGGCCACGGTCCGTCGTACGGCGGCGGCTCCCACGCCGGCGGTCACACCGGTGACTCGCCGGGTGTGGCCTCCGGAAACCACATCCAGGTTCCGGTCCATGTGCCGGTCAACGTGTGCGGCAACAGCGTCAGCGTGGTCGGTGTCGGCAACGGGGTCGCGGACGACGACTGCGGGAACTCGGGCGGCGGAGGGGCGCACGAGAACCCGGGCGGCGGCACGCAGAACCCGCCGGGCGACTCCGAGGAGGCGTCCCCGCAGGCGCCGACCAAGCCCGGTCAGCCGGGCGGACCGGGCGGGCCCGGTGGCGAGGTCCCCGGCGGTGACACCAACACCCCGGGTACGCAGACCGTCACCCAGTCCGACGGCGCCGCGCAGCTCGCCCAGACCGGCGGCGACCTGCCTCTGGGTCTGATGCTTCCGGTGGGCGCGGGCGCACTGATCGGGGGCGCCCTGATCTACCGCAAGGCACGGGCCGCCGCGCTGTAACCGGCGGCGGCGTCCACCGAACGGAGCGGGCCCCGCACCAGCGGGGCCCACTCCGTTTCGTTCCGCCCACTCACCATGTGGCGCGCACCTGGCGGATGATCCGTCGGCGCAACCGCACCCTGCGGCTGCCGTCACGCAGCAGGCTCAGTCGGTCCAACTCCCAGTGTCCGTACTCGGCATGGTCCGTCAGCAGGCGTGTGGCGTCCTTGCGGGAGACCCCGCGCGGTACGTACACGTCGACAAATTCGTATTCCGGCATCGGTATCTATTGTGCGGGCTGGGGCCCGGTACGGATAGCGTCTGCACTATGTCTGATGCTGCGCAGCCCACCGCTGCCGAGGTACGCGCCGCCGCCGAGGCGGTCAAGACCGCGCTCGACCGCCACCTGGCCGCGGTCGAACGCCGGTCGGGGGAGGACGACCCGGCCGTCTACGAGGCGTTCAACGAGCTTGCCGCGGCCGCCGAGGAGTACGACGAACTGCTCTACGACCGCTATGACGAGGTCACTCCCTTCGAGATCCCCGGCACCGAGGACAGGCCGCCGTACATCGGCCCCGAGGAACCGGGGGCGCTCAGTGTGCTGATCCGCCGGGACTACACGGTGGGCGAGCCACAGCGGCTGCTGGCACAGGCGCAGCGGGTGGAGGCGGCCGAGGAGCCGACCGTCTCCGAAGGGGCGGCGAGCACGGTGCTCGGCGCCCTCGGCGTGCTGTTCGGGGAGTTCGAACCGGACGAGATCGCCTCCCGGCACAAGGAGTTCGGCCTGGAGGAGGGCGACTCCACGCTCTGGGTGACCGCCGCGGACGACACCGCCGAGCCCGGGGAGTGGCTGGAGGCGCCGTTCGAGGGGATCGACGCGCACCGGGTCGTCTGCCGCTTCGACGTCAGCGCGGTCTTCGACGACGAACCGGACGACGACGACCTGGACGACGACCTCGCGCCGGACGCGGAGCTGGACGAGGACGAAGATCTCGAACCGCTGGACGTGGACCGGTAGGGGTCCGGATCCACGGGCGCCGCTCGGCTCGGGGCGTCCGTGGCCGGGCCGCCGCAGGTTGTCGGTGGGCGCGGGCGCAGTTCCCCGCGCCCCTGGCGGACGGCCCTGCGGGCCGCCCCAAGGGGCGCGCGTTCGGCCCCCGCTCGTCCCGGCTCCCACGGCACCGTCAATCGGCCGACGGCACCTGCGCCTTGAGCAACGCCGGCAGCCGTGTCGTGCGTGGCTTCTGCGGGATCTCGGCGACCGCGCGGGGCAGGGCCTGCTCCACCCCGTGCACGACGGACAGGTGCCGCTCGGCTCGGCCGAAGGCCGTGTAGACCCAGGGGCGCGTGAGGGCCTGCGCCGCGTCACCCGGCAGCACCACCACCGCGGCCGGCCACCGGTGCCCCACGGCCTGGTGCGCGGTCAGCGCCCACCCGTGCCGCACGGTCTGCTCGACCCGCTCCTTCGGTACGACGACGGCCACGCCCGCGCACTCCAGGTGCAGCCCCTCGGCATCGGCCTTCACCACGCGGCCCGGGGTCGTACGGCCCGGCGCGGGGGAGTGGGCCACGCGGTCGCCCGGGTCGAAGCCGCCGAAACGGCCCGGACCGGGGTTCAGCCGCTCCTTGAGCGCGGCGTTCAGCGCCCGTGTACCGGCGGCGCCCCCATGACCGGGGGTGATCACCTGCACCTGCTCCGACGGGATCCCGAACGCCCTCGGTACCGAGTCCACGACGAGCTGCGCGGTCCGGTGCACCGCCTCACCGGCGTCCCGCACCGGCACGATCACGACCTCCTTGCCGGGGGCCTCGACCTGGTTCAGCTCGCCGATCCCGATGCCCGAGACCAATTCTCCGATCGGCCCGGGGTCGGGCGTCCGCGAGGCCACCTGCGGGCAGGCCCGGGCGGCGAGCAGGTCGGCGAAGACCCGGCCCGGCCCGGCGGACCACAGCACCCCCGGGTCGCCGCTGAGCACCAGCCGGGCCCCGTCGGGCAGCGACTCGGCGAGCAGCGCGGCGGTCTCGACGTCCAACTGGGGCGCGTCCAGCACCACGAGAAGGTCCAGGTCGAGCGCGCCGTCCACGTCACGGCCGGGTCCCTCGGCGCCGGACAGCAGCCCGGCGAGGGTCGTCACGGCGGTGTCGTCCCCCCCGGCGGTGTCGCGCCCGTCGGCGGAGGCCGGCTGTGAGGCGAAGTGGCGCCTGCCGTCCGCGCTGTGCGTCGCCGCGTACGCGCGCAGTCCGAGCTGCCGGGCTGCCGTGACGAGCGCCGCCGGTTCCGCGCGGGCCGCCTCGCCGCCGGTGTGCAGCACGAGCCCGTGTCCGGCGACGGCGCGGATCAGCTCCCCGGCGGAACGCGGTGCCGACGCCGCTGCCGAGGCCCAGTCGGTCGCATCCTCCTTGGGCAGGGAGTTCATGACGCGGGCCAGTCCGTCGGCGAGGCTCTCCTCGGCGAGGGCGTAACGCTCCAGGCCGATGAGGACGCGGACCGGGCGTTCCTCCTCCGCCTCGTCCCCCTCGCTCTCGCCGTCGGCGTCGGAGCCGGTGTCCGCGGCGGTCGGCGCGGGGGCCGGTGCGGACCGGGGCGCGGACGGTGCGTCGTCCAGCGCGTCCTGGAAGACCAGGGCCTCGCCCTCGGCCACGGTGCTCTGGACGGCCTCGTCGGGGTCGGGGACGGACCGCAGACCGAGCGCGGTGACCAGGGCCGGAGCCTCCAGCGCCGTGTGTCCGGCCAGGGCGGCCTGCTCCAGCAGCCATACGGTGATCGCCCGGCCCCGCCGCTCGTCGTCGGGGCCGCACTCCGCGCCGAGCAGGGCCCGCGCGAACCCGTCCGCCTGCTCGGGTCGTACGCCGGGAACGCGCAGCAGTTGCCAGGGGTCCTCCCGCAGTCGGGTGCCCGCGCCCGCGCCGAGCGCCTCGGCGACCTGGGGCACCAGCGCCTCGGGAGCACCGCCCTCGGCCAGCACCGCGCGCACCGCCTCGACCGTCTCGCCGGAGGGAGCCGCCCCACCGGCCTGGGGTGCCATGGGCTCCGGTCGCCGCACCGGCTCCTGCGCGGGCCGACGCGGCTTGGGCTCCGGCTCGTCGAAGGCGGTGGCCGTGGGTTTCCGGCCGCCCTCCACGGCCCGTACGGCGGCCAGGAGATCGGCGGCCGTCCCGCTGAGCTTGGCCCCGCTCGTGATCGGCGCCTTCTTCTCCGCCTTGCGCCGCTCGATCCGCTCCCGCTCCAACCGCTGAGCCGTCAACTCGGCCTGGGCCGCGGAGACTTCGGACGCTGTTTCGGCGGCGTCGGCGGCGTCGGCACGGTCGGCACGGTCGGCCTCGGCCGGCCCGCCGTCCCCAGTCCCTTCCTCCGCTTCCCCCTCGCCCGGCTCCGGATCGCTTTCGGCGGCACCTGCGGCACCGGCGGAGCCCTCCGGAGCGCCCCCGGCGGCTGCGTCGTCGGGCGCGTCGGAGGGCGGCGTGTCGCCCCGGCCTCCCGGCTCGTCCGTCCCCGTGGTCGCGGGCTCCGTGCTCACAGCGTGCTCCAGTCGTGATCGGGATAGCGGTGCACGGGCGCCGACACGTCGTCGAGAGCCCGGCAGATCTCGTCAGGAAGACTAAGGGTCTCCACTGACAATGCCCCCGTGAGCTGCAGGGCGTTGCGCGCGCCGACGATGGGCGCGGCCACGCCGGGCCGGTCGCGCACCCAGGCGAGGGCCACCTGGAGCGGGGTCACCGCGAGACCGTCCGCGGCGGTCTGCACCGCCTCCACGATGCTGGTCGCCGTCTCGTCGAGGTAGGGCGCGACGAACGGCGCCATGTGCTCGGAGCCGCCCCGGGAGTCGGGGGGCGTGATGTGGCGGTACTTGGCGGTCAGCACCCCGCGCCCCAGCGGTGACGAAGGGAGCAGACCGATGCCCAGGTCCAGCGCGGCGGGCAGCACCTCGCGCTCGACGCCGCGTTGCAGCAGGGAGTACTCCAGCTGCGTACTGGCCAGGCGCGTGCGTATACCGGGGGCCGCGAGCTGCCAGGTGGCCGCCTTCGCGAGCTGCCAGCCGCAGAAGTTGGAGACCCCGGCGTACCGGGCCCGGCCGCTGCTGACGGCCAGGTCGAGGGCCTGGAGGGTTTCGTCGAGCGGCGTCTGGGGGTCGTAGGCGTGGATGTGCCAGAGGTCGACGTAGTCCGTGCCGAGGCGGGCGAGGGAGGCGTCCAGGGCGGCGAGCAGATGGCCCCGGGAGCCGTCGAAGCGGCGGTCCGGGTCCGGGACGCTGCCGGCCTTCGTGGAGATGACCAGGTCGCGGCGGGGCACCAGCCCGTCCATCAACTGCCCGAGCAGGTACTCGGCTTCGCCGTCCCCGTACACGTCCGCCGTGTCCACGAGGGTGCCGCCCGCCTCCCAGAACAGCTTCAACATGTCCGCGGCGTCATGCTCGTCCGTGTCGCGGCCCCACGTCAGGGTGCCGAGCCCGATCCGGGACACGCGCAGG
Organism: Streptomyces gottesmaniae; assembly: GCF_031845845.1. Classification (NCBI taxonomy): domain Bacteria; kingdom Bacillati; phylum Actinomycetota; class Actinomycetes; order Kitasatosporales; family Streptomycetaceae; genus Streptomyces; species Streptomyces gottesmaniae. Next base: position 130,458 of record NZ_JAVRFJ010000005.1, on the reverse strand, counting down.
CCGGTACGGCCGAGATGCCTCTGCTCCATGGACGCCGACATTACTGGCCACGGTCCGTCACGTGGGGGCCTGTGGACAACGGAAACGCTCCATCGCACCGTGGGGGGAGCTCGGCGGAGCGCGGGGGTAGGGTCGGCGGGACAAGGACGTTACTGATCGGTAAGGGGAAGGCTGGTCTATATGAAGCTCGGGATCAACCTCGGCTACTGGGGCGCCGGCATGGACGGGGACAACCTGGCCGTCGCCCAGGAGGCCGACCGGCTGGGATACGCGGTGTGCTGGGCGGCGGAGGCCTACGGCTCGGACGCCGCCACCGTGCTCAGCTGGGTGGCCGCCAAGACCGACCGCATCGACGTGGGTTCGGCCATCTTCCAGATTCCGGCCCGCCAGCCCGCGATGACCGCGATGACCGCCGCGACGCTGGACTCGCTCTCGGGCGGCCGCTTCCGGCTCGGCCTCGGCGTCTCCGGACCGCAGGTCTCGGAGGGCTGGTACGGGGTGAAGTTCGACAAGCCGCTCGCCCGCACCCGCGAGTACGTGGAGATCGTCCGCAAGGCCATGACCCGTGAGCGCCTGTCGCACGACGGCGAGCACTGGACGCTGCCGCTGCCCGGCGGACCCGGCAAGCCGCTGAAGCTGACCGTGCACCCCACGCGCGAGCACATCCCGCTGTACATCGCCGCGATCGGCCCGAAGAACCTGGAGCAGACCGGCGAGATCGCCGACGGCGCCCTGCTGATCTTCCCCTCGGCCGCGCACCTGGAGGACACGGCGATCAAGTACCTGCGGGCGGGACGGGAGAAGGCCGGCAAGACCCTCGAAGGCTTCGACGTCTGCCCGACCCTGCCCCTCGCCGTCGGTGACGACAAGGACGTGACGACGCTCGCCGACACCTTCCGCCCGTACACCGCGCTGTACGTCGGCGGCATGGGCAGCCGCAAGCAGAACTTCTACAACCAGCTCGCCCAGCGCATGGGGTACGAGAAGGAGGCCGCCGAGATCCAGGACAAGTACCTGGCCGGTGACAAGGCCGGAGCCGCGGCGGCCATTCCGCACGAGCTGATCGACCAGACGACGCTGCTCGGCTCCGTCGAGCGCATCGCCGACCGGATGAAGGCCTACGCCGAGGCCGGGGTCACCACCCTCACGCTCGCCCCGGCGGGCTTCACCCTGGACGAGCGGATCGCCTCGCTCAGGGCGGGCACCGAGGCCATGGAGCTGGCTGGGCTCGCGTAACCCGAACGGCGCAGCGGCCGACGAATGCCGATACCGAACATTATCGGTCGGTATCGGCTGGTGTCGGCGGGACGGGCGGGTGGGGAAGTTCCGCGGCCGTGGTGGGGGCTCGGGGGTCTTCCCCGCCACGGCCGTCACACAGCACAACGCGGCGCGACCCGCCCGGTTACGCGTTCGCGCCGCCCCGGCATCCTCCGTTCGGCGGATTTGTCCGACACAGCTGTTGCCCGGCTCCTGGTACCCCATTTGACTCGTTTTCTGCAGGACCCCTGCCAGGACCCCTGCAGAGAGGTGCCTCAGATGCTTTCGGCCAAGAGTCTGTTCCAGGAGATCGTCGACAACGACGAGTCGTTCCGACTGTTCTGTTCGATCGCCGCCAGTGGCGAGACACAGGGCGGCTGGGAGAACGCGCGCATCGCCGCGCTCGTCCCGCAGAGCGAGCGTGCGCTCGCACCGAAGATCACCCGCCACGGTGCCGACGAGGACAAACACGGGCGGATCTTCAACGCCCTCATGAAGAAGCGCGGCCTGCGCCCGGTGGAGGTCCCGCCCGAGACCGACTACACCATGCTCCTCGAACGCCGAGGCATCGGTCTCGCCCACGAGAAGCTCAAGGCCGACCAGGCCCTCACGCTGCGGGACATCATCGTCTACCTGTCCCACAGCCGGGTCACCGAACAGCGCGCCGCCGACCAGATGGTGATGCTCCGCAAGCACTTCGCGGACCATCCCGAGATCGGCAAGGCCGTCCGGATGATCTCCGACGACGAGGACAACCACCTCGCCTACACCCACGAGGAGCTGCTGCGCTACGCGGCCGCCGGACACGGTCGCCTCATCCAGCGGACCCTGCGCGAGTGCGCCCTCGCGGAGATCACCGTCTACCGGGACGTCAGCCTGGCCGTCATGGACCACATGGGGCGGGTCCTGGGCTGGCCGAAGGCGAAGGCGGTCGTCCTCGCCGCGGGCATCCACGCCATGTACGCGTACGAACGGGTCGTCGGCTGGCGCCGCATGGTGACCCTGAGGATGCCGGAACGCCGCGACGCCCTGGGCGGACCGGCGACCGCGGCCCCCGAGTTCGCCTGAGCACCTTCGCGCACCCGTACGCGCGCGTGGGGCGTCGTCCTCCGCCCACGCGCGCGTACGGCACGAGGGACAGGGGCACGGGGCGGGCGGTGGCGGTGGCGGTGGCTACAGCCAGCCGCGGCGCTTGAAGAGCCGGTACACCAGCACCTCCGTCATGACCATCAGCGCCATCAGCGCCGGGTACGACCACACCCAGCGCAGTTCGGGCATGTGCTCGAAGTTCATGCCGTAGACACCGGCGGCCATGGTCGGGATCGCGGCCATGGCAGCCCAGGCGGAGATCTTCCGCATGTCGTCGTTCTGGCGGACGCTCATCTGCGCGAGATGCGCGGAGAGGATGTCGGAGACCAGTCGGTCCAGACCCTCGACGGACTCGTTGACGCGGGTGAGGTGGTCGTTGACGTCACGGAAGAAGGGCTGGGCACTCTCCTCGACGAACGGCACCGCGAGGGTGCCGGTGCCGGTGCCCGAGAGCCGGGTGAGCGGTGCGGCGAGGGGGCCGGTGGCCCGGCGGAACTCCAGGACCTGGCGTTTGAAGGTGTAGATCCGGGACGCCGTGTTCCGCGAGCCGCCGACGTCGGGCGAGAAGACCTCCGCCTCCAGTTCCTCCAGGTCGGTCTGGAGCTCGGTCGCCACCTCCAGGTAGTGGTCGACGGTGGCGTCCGTGATCGCGTACAGCACGGACGTGGGTCCCTTGCCGAGCAGTTCGGGCTCCTGCTCCAGGCGACGGCGTACGACGCCCAGGGGCGAGCCCTCGCCGTGGCGGACGGTGACGACGAAGGCGTGGCCGAGGAAGACCATCACCTCGCCGCTGGTCACGGTGTCACTGGACGGCTCGTACACGACCGGCTTGAGAACCATGAACAGCGAGTCGTCGTACACCTCCAGCTTGGGCCGCTGGTGGGCCTTCAGGGCGTCCTCCACGGCCAGCGGATGCAGCGCGAACTCCTCGGTGACCAGGGCGAACTCCTTCTCCGACGGCTCATGCAGGCCGATCCACACGAAGCCGCCCGAGGCACGGGCGGCGGCCAGTGCGTCCGAGAGGTCGTCGGGGCCCTCGGTGCGGTGCCCGTCCTGGTAGACGGCGCAGTCGACGATCACGGGGAGTTCCTTTCACTGGGCCTTGTCCACAGGGCCGGGGGAGTGCGTCGGACGGGCGTCTAGGCTGGGGCGCATGCCCACGTTGATCCTTGTCCGGCACGGACGTTCCACCGCCAACACCGAGGGCGTGCTCGCCGGGTGGACACCCGGGGTCGCGCTCGACGAGCGAGGTGCCGCGCAGGCCGCGGCGCTGCCCGGCCGCCTCGCCGGACTGCCGATCGCCGAGGTCGTCACCAGCCCGCTCCAGCGCTGTCAGGAGACGATCCGGCCGCTGCTCGACACCCGGCCCGGACTCGTCCCGCACACCGACGAGCGCATCGGCGAGTGCGACTACGGCGACTGGTCCGGCCGCAAGCTCGCCGAGTTGAACGACGAGCCGCTGATGGAGGTGGTCCAGGCGCATCCGACGGCCGCCGCGTTCCCCGGCGGTGAGTCGATGCGGACCATGCAGCACCGGGCCGCGGAGGCGGTCCGTGAGTGGAACGCGCGCGTGGAGCGTGACCACGGTGCCGACGCCGTGTACCTGATGTGCTCGCACGGCGACATCATCAAGTCGCTCGTCGCGGACGCACTCGGACTTCATCTGGACCTCTTCCAGCGGATCTCTGTCGAACCGTGTTCCATCACCGCGATCCGTTACACCCGGCTCAGGCCGTTTCTCGTCCGTCTCGGCGACACCGGGGACCTGTCGTCCCTGGCGCCGCGCGAGGAGCCCCCGAACGGTGACGCGACCGTGGGGGGCGGTGCGGGAGCACCGTGATCGTCAACCGCAGTAGGGTGAAGCGGTCGCGGCGGCGCTGAACCCCTCAGCAGCCGACGCGGCCGGTCCCGACGTCGATTCCAATGGAGACAGGACGTGTCCCGTCAGGTGTTCCTCTACGACCCCCCGGACCGCTTCGTGGCCGGTACGGTCGGGCTGCCCGGGCGCCGTACCTTCTTCCTGCAGGCCTCCTCCGGGCAGCGCGTCACCAGCGTAGCCCTGGAGAAGACCCAGGTCGCCGCGCTCGCCGAGCGCATGGACGAACTGCTGGACGAGGTCGTGCGGCGCAGCGGCGGCAGCGCCGCGGTGCCGGCCGTGGCCCCCACCGAGGTGTCGGACACGGCACCGCTGGAGACCCCCGTCGAGGAGGAGTTCCGGGTCGGCACCATGGCGCTGGCCTGGGACGGCGACGAGGAGCGGATGATCGTCGAGGCCCAGGCCCTGGTCGAGCTGGACGCCGACTCCGAGGAGGACCTGGCCGAGGCGGAGGAGCGGATGCTCCAGGACGAGGAGAACGGCCCGCCGATGCTCCGCGTCCGCCTCACCGGCACCCAGGCCCGGGCCTTCGCCAAGCGGGCTCTCGACGTCGTCAACGCGGGACGTCCGCCGTGCCCGCTGTGCAGTCTGCCGCTCGACCCGGAAGGACACGTATGTCCGCGCCAGAATGGATACCGGCGCGGGGAGTGACCTCCTCCGCCGAGCCGTCGCCCACCCCGCTGGTCGATCCGTCGGTCAGGCTGCTGGCCGAGGGCGAGCTGACCGTGCGCGGGCAGGTGCGGGAGGCGTCCAACGCGGTGCTGTACTGCACGGTCTCGCACGAGGGCCGGGAGGCCGCCTGCGTCTACAAGCCCGTCACCGGCGAGCGGCCCCTGTGGGACTTCCCCGACGGGACGCTCGCACAGCGGGAGGTCGCCGCGTACGAGGTGTCCGAGGCGACCGGCTGGGGGCTCGTCCCACCCACCGTGCTGCGGGACGGGCCGTACGGGCAGGGCATGTGCCAGCTGTGGATCGAGGGCGCGCCCGGGTCCGAGCTGCTGGCCCTCGTCGAGGGTGAGGAGGCCGGGGAGGGCTGGAAGGCCGTCGGCTTCGCGGCGGTCGGGGACGGCGAGACCGCGCTCCTCGTGCACGCCGACGACCAGCGGCTGCGGCGGCTCGCCGTCCTCGACGCGGTCGTCAACAACGCCGACCGCAAGGGCGGGCACCTCCTGCCCGCCGCCGAGGGGCGGCTCTACGGCATCGACCACGGGGTGACCTTCAACGTCGAGAACAAGCTGCGGACGCTGCTGTGGGGCTGGGCGGGGGAGCCGCTCACGAGCGAGGCCGTGGGTGTCCTGGAGCGGCTGCGGGACGCGCTCGCCGAGGGCGGCGCCCTGGCAGGGAAGCTCGTCGCGTTGATCACACCGGCCGAACTCGACGCCACGCGGGAGCGGGTCGCCGCGCTGTTGAAGAGCGGACGGCACCCGGAGCCGAGCGGGGAGTGGCCGGCGATCCCCTGGCCCCCGGTCTGAGGGCACCCCTCGCCGGTGCGGAACGCCGGAGTTGTCGCTGCTCGGCGGTCACGAGGCGCCGCCGCGCCCACCCGTGCCGCCCCAGCGGCACGACCGCCCGCGGAGAGACGACGACACTCGCGCGACAGGGCGTACCCCCGAGTGCCCAGGTGCCCGGCATAGTGGCGCGGCGATCGGGTTAGGCTCGTGGCATGCATGCCTGGCCCGCTTCTGAGGTCCCCGCCCTGCCCGGCAAGGGCCGCGACCTTCGGATCCACGACACCGCGACCGATGGGCTCATCACCCTTGACCCCGGTCCCGTCGCCCGTATCTACGTCTGCGGTATCACCCCCTACGACGCGACCCACATCGGTCACGCGGCGACCTACAACGCGTTCGACCTCGTTCAGCGCGTGTGGCTCGACACCAAGCGGCAGGTTCACTACGTCCAGAACGTGACGGACGTCGACGACCCCCTGCTGGAGCGGGCCGAGCGCGACGCCATCGACTGGGTGGCCCTCGCCGAGAAGGAGACCGCCCTCTTCCGCGAGGACATGACCGCCCTGCGGATGCTCCCGCCCCGCCACTACATCGGCGCGGTCGAGGCCATCCCCGGCATCGTTCCGCTCGTCGAGCGGCTCCGTGACTCCGGCGCCGCGTACGAACTCGAAGGGGACATCTACTTCTCCGTCGAGTCCGACCCCGACTTCGGCAAGGTCTCGCGCCTCGACGCCGCCACGATGCGGCTGCTCTCCGCCGAGCGCGGCGGCGACCCGGACCGGACCGGCAAGAAGAACCCCCTCGACCCGATGCTCTGGATGGCCGCGCGTGAGGGCGAGCCCAGTTGGGACGGCGGCTCCCTCGGCCGCGGCCGGCCCGGCTGGCACATCGAGTGCGTCGCCATCGCCCTCGACCACCTCGGCATGGGCTTCGACGTCCAGGGCGGCGGCTCCGACCTCGCCTTCCCGCACCACGAGATGGGCGCCTCGCACGCGCAGGCGCTGACCGGCGAGTTCCCCATGGCCAAGGCGTACGTCCACGCCGGCATGGTCGCGCTGCACGGCGAGAAGATGTCGAAGTCCAAGGGCAACCTCGTCTTCGTCTCCCGGCTGCGCCGCGACGGGGTCGACCCGGCCGCGATACGGCTCGCACTCCTGGCCCACCACTACCGCGCCGACTGGGAGTGGACCGACCAGGTGCTCCAGGACGCCGTGGCCCGTCTCGACCGGTGGCGCGCCGCCGTCTCACGGCCCGACGGACCGCCCGCCGAGGCCCTGGTCGAGGAGATCCGCGAGGCCCTCGCGAACGACCTGGACGCGCCCACCGCGCTCGCCGCCGTCGACCGCTGGGCCGCCCTCCAGCAGGAGCGGGGCGGCACGGACGAGGGCGCGCCCGGCGTGGTGTCGCGTGCCGTGGACGCGCTTCTCGGCGTGGCCCTGTGAAGCCGTTGCAGTAACGACTCTGCACAGACGTCGCCGACGTCACACGTGCCAGACGGGCATCGATGGGGCGCGTCCTCCGACCGGAGGACGCGCCCCATCGTTCGACGGCCGGGCCGCTCACGGGGTGGACGGTCGGCTCGCACCGCACCGCACCGGACCTGAAGACGCGGTGCCCGGACGGAAGTTCGGAGGGACAGGTCAGGAGCTGATCGGCCGAGGCGGCCGGACCTCCACCGTCCCGGCCACGGGCCGTCCCGGGGCTGTCAAGGCGCTGTCGGTCGCGGGGCGAAGGGCTGCGGGGCGGGTCGGCATGTGATGGGGTGACAGACGTCAGTTGAAGCCGGACCGGCCAGCTGCCGGTCTCTTCGTGGAAGGGACGCACAGTGGCACCCCCGCTCCCCCCGCAATCCCCCTCCGCCCACCCAGCCCCCCACCTCAGTCGGCGAAGACTGCTCACGACCTCGGCCGCCACCGCCGGCGCGCTGCTCGTCGGGGCCTCGGCCGCCTCCGCCTCCACCCCCTTCGCGACCGGCTCGGCCTTCGGGGACCCGTGGCCCGACGTCATCCCCCTGCCGAACGGCTTCCGTCCCGAGGGCATCACCATCGGCGGCGGGCCCTACGCCTACCTGGGCTCCCTCGGCGACGGCTCGATCTACCGCGCCGACCTGCGCACCGGCGCGGGCCGTGTGATCTCGACGGGCCCCGGTACGCCCTCCGTGGGGCTCAAACTCGACGACCGTGGACGGCTGTTCGTCGCCGGGCGCGGTCAGGGCGCCCGGGTGGTGGACGTCCGTACCGGCGAGATCATCGCGTCGTACACGCTCACCACCAAGACGCCGACCTTCGCCAACGACGTCTTCCTCACCCCGCGCGTCGCCTGGTTCACCGACTCGTTCCAGCCCGCCCTGTACGCCCTGCCGCTCGGCCCCGACGGCCGGCTGCCGGACCCGGGCGAGGTCGTCACGGTCACGCTGAGCGGCGCATGGACCCAGACCCCCGGTGAGGTCGTCAACGCCAACGGGATCACCCGCACCCCGGACGGCAAGGCCCTCCTGGTCGTCCAGTCCGGCGTCGGTGGCCTCCACCGGGTGAACCCGAGGACCGGAGTCACGACCCTGGTCGACCTGGGCGACGCGGCCCCGCTCACCAACGGCGACGGCCTGCTGCTCCTCGGCCGGCGGCTCTACGTCGTGCAGAACCGGCAGAACGCGATCGACGTGTTCCAGCTCTCCGCCGACGGCCGCAGCGGCATCTTCGAGGGCCGTCTCAGCGACGCCGACTTCGACGTGCCGACCACGGTCGCGGCCCACAAGAACCGCCTGTACCTGCCCAACGCCCGCTTCACCACGACCCCGACCCCGGAGACGAGTTACGCGGTGGTGGCGATCAAACGCTGAGCACCCGGTGCGCGTCCCGCGCCCTGACAGGGCGCGGGACCGTACTCGATGTGCGGCCCCGCCGCAGGGCCGTGACCAGCCACGCCGTGACCAGCCACGACGAGCCCGCGGATCCGCACGGCGGCACGTCGTCCGCGGCAGGTGCAGGCTCAGTCGTCCGACGAATCCTCGTTCCCGTCCTCGGCCTCGGCCTCGGCCTCTGCCTCCGTCTCAGGGCGAGGCGGCTTCGGCGGCCGGGCACGCCCGCCGGGGTTGTCCTTCGGGTTCCACGCGCCGGACCCCGTGTCGCCCCCGTCGGCCGTGGCGTGTCCTCCGGCCGAGCCGCCGGGGCCACCGTCACGGCGCCGCAGATACCGCTCGAACTCGCGAGCGATCGCCTCGCCCGACGCCTCCGGCAGCTCCGCCGTGTCCCGGGCCTCCTCCAGCGTCTGCACGTACTCGGCGACCTCGCTGTCCTCCGCCGCCAGCTGGTCCACGCCCACCTGCCAGGCACGCGCGTCCTCGGGCAGCTCGCCCAGCGGGATGCGTACGTCGATGAGGTCCTCCAGGCGGTTCAGGAGGGCCAGCGTCGCCTTCGGGTTCGGCGGCTGCGACACGTAGTGCGGCACCGCCGCCCAGAGCGAGACCGCGGGGACGCCGGCGTGCGTGCACGCCTCCTGGAGGATGCCGACGATGCCCGTGGGCCCCTCGTACTTGGTCTCCTCCAGATCCATCCGCTGCGCCAGGTCCGGGTCGGACGTGACACCGCTGACCGGGACCGGACGCGTGTGCGGGGTGTCGCCGAGCAGCGCGCCCAGCACGACCACCAGTTCCACGCCCAACTCATGGGCGAAGCCCAGCAGCTCGTTGCAGAACGAGCGCCAGCGCATCGACGGCTCGATCCCCCGGACGAGTACGAGATCGCGGGGCTTGTCGCCGCCCACCCTGACCACCGACAACCTTGTCGTCGGCCAGGTGATCTTCCGTACGCCGCCGTCCAGCCACACCGTGGGACGGTTCACCTGGAAGTCGTAGTAGTCCTCGGCGTCCAGCGCCGCGAACACCTCGCCCTTCCATTCCCTGTCCAGGTGCGCGACCGCGGTGGAGGCGGCGTCGCCGGCGTCGTTCCAGCCTTCGAACGCGGCCACCATCACTGGGTCGATCAGCTCGGGAACCCCCTCCAGCTCGATCACCCAGCGCCTCCTTCCGACGTGCCCTCGCGTACGCCCCAACCTTACGGCGTGCCGAGGGTGCCTCCGCAGCCCCCTTGCACGGGGGAGTGAACGGATCACTGCCCCGTTCGCACGACTCAAACACGCGTCGGCCACCGGAGGCTCAGGTGATCAACTTCTCACAGCGACGATCGGAGCCACTGCTCCACGCTCGCGATGTGCACCGTCGCCCAGGAGCGTGCGGCGTCGGCGTCGCGGTCGCGGAGGGCGGCCAGGATGGCGCGGTGCTCGTGCAGGGTCCGGCTGACGGCGTCCTCCTGGGTCAGTCCGCGCCAGATGCGGGCCCGCGTGGTGGGCCCCGACAGGCCGTCGAGAAGCGAGCAGAGCACGGAGTTCCCGGAGGTCCGCACGATGCCCCGGTGGAACTCCAGGTCGCAGGCGACCAGTTCCTCCACCGACGGATCGGTGCCGAGCTTGTCCAACTGGGCCGTCAACGCGTCCAGTTGCTGCTCGCTGATCTTCAGGGCCGCCATCGCCGTCGCCGCCGGTTCCAGTATGCGGCGCACGGCGAGGAACTCCAGGACCGTGTCGTCGCGGTGGAAGTCGACGACGAAACTCAGGGCCTCCAGCAGGAGTTGGGGATCGAGGCTGGTCACGTAGGTGCCGTCGCCCTGCCGTACGTCCAGGATCCGGATCAGCGACAGGGCGCGCACCGCCTCGCGCAGGGAGTTGCGGGACAGCCCGAGATCGGCGGCGAGTTCACTCTCCTTCGGAAGCCGGTCGCCGGGGCGCAGCGCGCCGGAGACGATCATGCCCTTGATCTTCTCGATCGCCTCGTCGGTGACTGCCATGGCGTCCCCTCCCTGTCGCTCCGGTCACTCCGGCACTCCGGTTGCTTCGGATGTCCCTGTCATGCCTGTCATGCCAGCCATGCCGATCATGCCGGTCATATCGGTCGTTCCGGTCATTCAGACATCCGATGTATCAGGCCATTATGGGGGCTCCACCGCGTCCATCGGCCAAAGCCTCCAGGTCGGCCAGGGCCGCCGCCTCGTCGAGGGTGGTGAGGACCCGCTCCCGCATCAGCACCCTGCCCTCGACAAGGGTGTCGCGTACGTCCGCCGAGTGGGCCGCGTAGGCGAGGGTGGACCACGGGTCGTGCAGAGGCCGCAGATGCGGGCCGCCCAGGTCGAGCACGATCAGATCCGCCCGCTTGCCCGGCTCCAGGGAGCCCAGGTGATCGCCGAGCCCCAGCGCGCGGGCCCCTTCGATCGTCGCCATGCGCACCGCCCGCTCCGCGCCGACGGCCGTGGGGTCACCGGCCGCCTTGTGCACCAGCGCCGCCTGCCGTACGGCCCCCAGTACGTCCAGCGTGTTGGAGCTGACCGCTCCGTCCGTGCCCAGCCCGACCGTGACGCCCGCGCTCAGCAGCCGGGGCACCGGCGCGATGCCGCAGCCCAGCTTCAGGTTCGACACCGGGCAGTGCGCGACCGAGGTCCCGGTCCGGGCCAGCGCCGCGACCTCCGGGCCGGTGAGGTCGACCGCGTGGGCGAGCAGAAGGTCGGGGCCGAGCAGCCCGAGCGCGTCCAGCAGCTCCACCGGACGCTTGCCGTACCGCCCCCGGACCGTGGCGACCTCGGTGGCGTTCTCCGCCGCGTGGATGTGCAACAGTGCCCCGAACTCCCGTGCCAGGGCGGCTATGTCGAGCAGCTGGCCCGGGTCGAGCGTGTACGTCGAGTGCGCGAGGAGCACCGGGCGCGTCCCCGGCCGGTGGGAGCGGTCGGCGAGGTCCCGCCGCGCCCACTCCAGCCGTTCCCCGTACGCCCGGCCGTCGGCGGGGTCGGGGACGTCCATGAAGGTCGGCCCGGTGTGCAGCCGCCAGCCCGTCTCGCGCGCGACCCGCTCGGCCGCCTCGTGGAACCAGTACATGTCCAGCGCGGACGTCACCCCGGCCCGCAGGCTCTCGGCGATCGCCACCCGCACCGCCGCCCCCACGTTCTTCGGCGACAGCAGCCGGGCCTCCCACCGCAGCACCCGCTCCAGGAACCCCTGGAGGGTGACGTCGTCCGCGCGGCCCCGTAGGAGGGTCATCGCCAGGTGTGCGTGGGCGTTGACGAGCCCGGGAAGCACCAGACAGCCCTCGGCGTCCAGGCCCGTGGCCGGTGTGCAGGCCGTACGGAGCTCCTCAGCCGGTCCGACCGCGACGATCCCGCCGTCCCGGACGGCGACCGCCCCGTCCCGCACAAGAGTCCCGGCCTCGTCGACCGTCAGGACGTCACCGCCGTGGACCAGCAGATCGACGTGCTCGCTCACACGGCGTCCCCCTCGAACCCGTCCCCCGGACCCGGTCCCCGCGTATCCGAATCCCCGACCCCGTACTCCTCTCCCTACGATGCCCCGATCGTGCGGCGCTCCCACCTCGCGGGCGGCACGTCGGAGCGAGGACCGCTTCGATGTCCATGCGGTCATGAAAGCACCCGGCACTGACAACCCGGCACTGACAACACGGCACTGACAACACGGCACTGACAACCCGGCACTGACAACCGGCCGACGACAAGGGGCGGCTCCGTCGAGGGAGCCGCCCCGTGCCGTGGTCCGGCCCCAGAGCGGAAGGGGCCGACCCTCTCGGCGCCGGCCCCGGTCAGGGGGAGGGGCCGGCGCCGAAATCCGGTTACTTCTTGTCGAGCAGGTCCTGGACCTTCGCGCGGACCTCGTCCGTCGCCAGGCCCCGTATCGTCAGCGTCGTCCGGCGGCGCAGGACGTCGTCGGCCGTCTCGGCCCACTCGGTGTCGCGGGCGTAGACGACCTGCGCCCAGATCTCGGGCGCGTCGGCGTGGACCCGCTCGCCCAGCTCGGGGTTCTCGTTGGCGAGGCGGGCGATGTCGAAGGCGAGCGAACCGTAGTGCGTGGCCAGGTGCCGCGCCGTGTCGGCGCCCATCCGCGGGCCCGGCGCCGGACGGTCCACCAGCAGCCGGTGGGCGACCGCGCGCGGGTTGGCGACACCCGGCAGCGGCAGCTTCTTCGGCAGCGACGCGACCGGCTCGAAGTCCTCGCCCAGCGGGTGCCCGGGCAGCGCCTCCAGCTTCTTCATGATGGTGCGGCCGATGTGCCGGAACGTCGTCCACTTGCCGCCCGCCACGGACAGCATGCCGCCCCGGCCCTCGGTGACGACGGTCTCCCGCTTGGCCTTGGCGGTGTCGCCGGGACCGCCCGGCAGCACCCGCAGACCGGCGAAGGAGTAGGTGATGAGGTCGCGGGAGAGCTGCTGGTCGCGGATGGAGAAGGCGGCCTCGTCCAGGATCTGGGATATGTCCTGCTCGGTGACCGAGACCTCCGCCGGGTCGCCCTCGTACACCTCGTCGGTCGTACCGAGCAGCAGCATGTCCTCCCAGGGGAGGGCGAAGGTGATGCGGTACTTGTCGATCGGGGTGGCGAGCGCGGCCTTCCAGGGAGCGGTCCGCTTCAGCACCAGGTGCGCGCCCTTGGACAGGCGGATGGACGGGGCCGCGTCCGGGTTCTCCATCCTGCGCAGGTGGTCGACCCACGGGCCGGTCGCGTTCAGCACCAGCCGCGCGTCCACGCCGAACTCGTCGCCGGAGAGCCGGTCGCGCAGCTCGGCACCGGTGACCCGGCCCTTGGTGAAGCGCAGCCCGGTGACCTCGGCGTGGTTCAGGACCACCGCGCCGGACTCGACGGCCGCGCGGACCGTCATCAGGGCCATCCGGGAGTCGTTCATCTGGTCGTCGCCGTACACGGCGACGGCCTTGAGGTTGTCGGTGCGCAGCTCGGGCACGTCCTGCGCCGCCTTGGCGGGGGAGAGCAGGTGGCCGACGCCGTCACCGAAGGCGGAGAGCGCGGAGTAGGCGAAGACGCCCGCCCCGAGCTTCGCCGCGCCGTGCGGCCCGCCCTTGTACACGGGGAGGTAGAACGTGAGCGGGTTCGCCAGGTGGGGGGCCACCTGGCGGGAGACCGCACGGCGCTCGAAGTGGTTCTCCGCCACCAGCCTCACCGCGCCGGTCTGCAGGTAGCGCAGACCGCCGTGGAGCAGCTTGGAGGAGGCGGAGGAGGTGGCGCCGGCGAAGTCGCCGGCGTCGACCAGGGCCACCCTGAGCCCGGACTGCGCGGCGTGCCAGGCGGTGGAGATGCCCAGGATGCCGCCGCCGATCACGAGGAGGTCGTACGACGCCTTGGAGAGCTGTTCCCGGGTCTCGGCACGGCTCGGGTTCGAGCCGGACGCCGGGCGCGTCCCCAGGGCAGGCAGGGTCTGCAGGGTGGTCTGACTGGTCATGTCGGGTTCTTACTCCTCATCAGAGCCGGTGAACGGAGCCTTCGTGGGCCCCTGACTCAGCTCTCGTCCTCGATCCAGCCCATGGTCCGCTCGACGGCCTTGAGCCAGCTCTTGTACTCACGGTCGCGGGTGTCCGCGTCCATACGGGGGGTCCACTCGGCGGCCCGGCGCCAGTTGGCGCGCAGGTCGTCGGTGCTGGTCCAGAAGCCGACGGCGAGACCGGCGGCGTAGGCGGCGCCGAGGCAGGTGGTCTCGGCGACCATCGGACGGACCACGGGGGCGTCCAGGAAGTCGGAGAGGGTCTGCATCAGCAGGTTGTTGGAGGTCATGCCGCCGTCGACCTTGAGGGCCGCGAGCTCGACGCCCGAGTCCTTGGTCATGGCGTCCGTGATCTCACGGGTCTGCCAGGCGGTGGCCTCCAGGACGGCACGCGCGAGGTGCGCCTTGGTGACGTACCGGGTCAGACCGGCGATCACACCGCGGGCGTCGGAGCGCCAGTACGGGGCGAACAGACCGGAGAAGGCCGGTACGAAGTACGCGCCGCCGTTGTCCTCGACCGAGAGCGCCAGCGTCTCGATCTCGGCGGCGGTGGAGATGAGACCCATCTGGTCGCGCATCCACTGCACCAGCGAACCGGTGACGGCGATCGACCCCTCCAGGGCGTAGACCGGCTTCTGGTCGCCGATCCGGTAGCCGACCGTGGTCAGCAGGCCGCTGTAGGAGTTGATGATCTTCTCGCCGGTGTTCAACAGCATGAACGTGCCGGTGCCGTACGTGGACTTGGCCTCGCCCTCGGCGAAACAGGTCTGGCCGAACAGGGCCGCCTGCTGGTCGCCGAGCGCGGAGGCGACCGGGATGCCGCCGAGCAGCTCACCGAGCCTGCCGCCGGTGACCTCGCCGTAGACCTCGGCGGAGGAGCGGATCTCCGGGAGCATCGACAGCGGGACGCCGATGGACTCGGCGATCTTCTCGTCCCACTCCAGGGTGTGCAGGTTCATCAGCATGGTGCGGGAGGCGTTGGTGACGTCGGTGACGTGGTGGCCGCCGTCGACACCGCCCGTCAGGTTCCAGATGACCCAGCTGTCCATGGTGCCGAAGAGGATGTCGCCGGCCTCGGCGCGCTCGCGCAGGCCCTCGACGTTGTCGAGCAGCCAGCGGGCCTTCGGGCCGGCGAAGTACGAGGCCAGCGGCAGGCCGGTCTCGCGGCGGAAGCGGTCCTGGCCGACGTTGCGGCCGAGCTCGCGGCAGAGGGCGTCGGTGCGGGTGTCCTGCCAGACGATGGCGTTGTGGACGGGCTCACCGGTGTTCTTGTCCCAGAGCAGCGTGGTCTCGCGCTGGTTGGTGATGCCGATGGCCTTGATGTCGTCGCGGGTGATGCCGGCCTTCTCGATGGCCCCGGCGACGACCTCCTGGACGTTCGTCCAGATCTCGGTGGCGTCGTGCTCGACCCAGCCCGGCTTCGGGAAGATCTGCTCGTGCTCCTTCTGGTCGACGGAGACGATGCGTCCGTCGCGGTCGAAGACGATGCAGCGGGAAGAGGTCGTGCCCTGGTCGATCGCGGCGATGAAGGGGCCGGCGGTGTGGGCGTCGGTCACGGTGTGCTCCTGAAAGGTCAACTGGTCAACGGGCTGTACGTACGGCGCGTGCTGAGCGTTCCGCGAGACGGGCCCGCGGAACGGCGGCTCGATGGGTTTCTCAGACGAATGCGACGTTGTAGAGGCCTGCGGCGACGGCGGCACCGATCAGCGGGCCGACCACCGGGACCCAGGCGTAGCTCCAGTCCGACCCGCCCTTGTTGGGCAGGGGCAGCAGGGCGTGCACGATGCGCGGACCGAGGTCACGGGCCGGGTTGATCGCGTAACCGGTGGGGCCACCGAGGGACAGACCGATGGAGACCACGACGAGCGCGGTGATCAGGGCACCGAGGGTGCCGAGGCCCTTGCCGGAGTCGTTGAGACCCTGCGTGAGCACCGCCAGCACCAGTACGACGGTGCCGATGACCTCGGTGGCGATGTTCAGGACCGCGTTGCGGACCTCGGGCCCGGTGGAGAAGATGCCGAGCACGGGGCCGGCGCCCTTCTCCCGGGCCTCGACCGACTTGGCCTTGGCCCGCGTCTCCCCGTCACCGACGATCTCCTCGTCGGTCAGGTGCGCGTGGAACTGTCCGTAGTAGGCGATCCAGACCAGGGCGGCACCGATCATGGCGCCGAGCAACTGCCCGCCCCAGTAGATCGGGACGTCGCCCCACTCGATGCCGTCCTTCTTCAGGGCGAGCGCGAGGGTCACGGCCGGGTTCAGGTGGGCGCCGGAGAGCGGCGCGGAGGTGTAGACGGCGGTGAGAACGGCGAAACCCCACCCGAAGGTGATGGCGAGCCAACCGGCGTTACGGGCCTTGGAGGCCTTCAGCGTGACGGCCGCGCAGACGCCGCCGCCGAGCAGGATGAGTATGGCGGTACCGATGGTCTCGCCGATGAAGATGTCGGAGCTGGACACCCGCGACTCCTTTGTCCTTCGTCCAGGGGAAAGAGTTCGGCCCGTGGCGTTGTCACACTCTAGCGCGTATTGCCGGTAGGTGTTCGACAATGTCGACCGATGGACGGGAGTCTTGCTCCGGCGTTACGGGCACGTCAAGAGCCTGGTTGTCGAAAACGCGATCGTTATTGATCGAACCGGCCCGACGATCTTGAGGTAGCTGCTAGGTAGCTGATAGGTGGCTGCTACGCGGCTGTCAAAGGCGCACGCGCGTACGGCGAAGGCCGGGACACCGTGGGGTGTCCCGGCCTTCGCCGTGTCGGGGGTGGGCGGTCAGAACCGCCCGGCGCCCAAGTCCCGCGAGACCGCGCGGGCGCAGTCCCGTACGGCCGCGATCAGCTCGGGGCGCAGCTCGCCGTCGCGGCACAGCCGCTCCACGGCGCCGGTGATGCCGACCGCGCCGACCGGCATCCGCCGCCGGTCGTGGATGGGGGCGGCGATGGACGCCACGCCCTCCCAGGTCTCCTCGACGTCGGCCGCGTACCCGCGCGCGCGGGTGATGTCCAGGACGCCCTCGAAGTCGGCCAGCGCGTGCACGGTCCGGTCGGTGAACGCCTTGCGCTCGCTCTCCAGCACCTCGCTGTGCGCCACCGGGTCGTAGGCCGACAGGACCTTGCCCAGGGCCGTGGAGTGCAGCGGCTGCATGGCGCCTATCTCCAGGACCTGCCGGCTGTCGTCGGGCCGGAACACGTGGTGCACGATCAGCACGCCCTGCTGGTGCAGCACCCCCAGGTGCACGCTCTCGCCGCTGGAGCGGGCCAGGTCGTCCGTCCAGACCAGGGCGCGCGCCCGCAGCTCGTGGACGTCGAGGTACGTGGTCCCCAGCCGCAGCAGCTCGGCCCCCAACTGGTAGCGCCCCGAGGCGTCGTCCTGTTCGACGAAGCCCTCCTGCTGGAGCGTGCGCAGTATGCCGTGGGCGGTGCCCTTGGCGAGGCCCAGCGACGAGGCGATGTCCGACAGACCGAGCCGCCGTTCGCCGCCCGCGAGCAGGCGCAGCATCGCGGCCGCCCGTTCGAGCGACTGGATGTTCCGTGCCATCGCCGTCCTGCCTCCGTCCCCTTCGGCCGCCGTACGCGACTGAACTACCATCGTTCGGCAATGTCGAACACTACCGGTCGTTGCCGACCTCCCGCCAATGGCCGTCACCAGCTTTTCGGCCACGTGCGCCGTGCGATGGCGTTCTCGTGTCCGTCCGGTGTCCGTCCGGTGCCCGCGGGGCGCTCATGTGGCCGTGGGGCGTGCGAAGGGTGCCGGAGTGGTGTCCGTCGTCGTCCTCGTCGTCGGAGTAAACCGCACCCGAGTGTGTACGCCACGCCGGTCCGCCTCGTGGACGCCCCTGACCATCCGCGCCGCTCCGGGCTAGGCTTGCGGCGTGCGTCTTCCATGGGGAGGCGCTAAAGCCGACAGCCGTCGCACTCCAGGGAGCAGCTCCATGGCCTCGTCGCCGAACACGTCCCTCACGTCCGCCGCCGCAGGCCGGGCCCGATCCGAGGCCCTCCGCCAGGCCCTCGCCACCCGTGTGGTGGTCGCCGACGGCGCGATGGGCACGATGCTCCAGGCGCAGGACCCCACCTTGGAGGACTTCCAGCAGCTGGAGGGCTGCAACGAGGTTCTCAACGTCACCCGCCCCGACATCGTCCGCTCGGTGCACGCCGCGTACTTCGACGCGGGCGTGGACTGCGTGGAGACCAACACCTTCGGCGCCAACCTCACCGCACTGGGCGAGTACGACATCCCCGAACGCACCGCCGAGCTGTCCGAGGCCGGTGCCCGCATCGCCCGCGAGACGGCCGACGAGTACGCCGCCCGCGACGGACGTCAGCGCTGGGTGCTCGGCTCCATCGGCCCCGGCACCAAGCTGCCCACCCTCGGCCACACCACCTTCACCGCCATCCGTGACGCCTACCAGCAGAACGCCGAAGGCCTGCTGGCCGGCGGTGCCGACGCGCTCCTGGTGGAGACCACCCAGGACCTGCTGCAGACCAAGGCCTCCGTCATCGCCGCCCGCCGCGCGATGGAGACGGCCGGATACGACGTCCCCCTGATCGTCTCGGTGACGGTCGAGACGACCGGCACCATGCTCCTCGGCTCCGAGATCGGCGCCGCGCTGACCGCGCTGGAGCCGCTCGGCATCGACATGATCGGCCTGAACTGCGCGACCGGCCCCGCCGAGATGAGCGAACACCTGCGCCATCTGGCCCGCCACTCCCGCATCCAGCTCTCCTGCATGCCCAACGCCGGACTGCCGGTACTGACCAAGGACGGCGCCCACTACCCGCTGACCGCTCCGGAGCTGGCGGACGCGCAGGAGAACTTCGTCCGCGAGTACGGCCTGTCCCTGGTGGGCGGCTGCTGCGGGACCACCCCCGAGCACCTGCGCCAGGTCGTCGAGCGGGTCAGGGACCTCGCCCCGACCGCCCGCGACCCGCGCCCCGAGCCCGGCGCCGCCTCCCTCTACCAGAGCGTGCCCTTCCGCCAGGACACCGCGTACATGGCCATCGGCGAGCGCACGAACGCCAACGGCTCGAAGAAGTTCCGCGAGGCCATGCTGGAGGCCCGCTGGGACGACTGTGTGGAGATGGCGCGCGACCAGATCCGCGAGGGTGCCCACATGCTCGACCTCTGCGTCGACTACGTGGGCCGCGACGGCGTCGCCGACATGGCCGAACTCGCCGGCCGGTTCGCCACCGCCTCCACCCTGCCCATCGTCCTGGACTCCACCGAAGTGGACGTCATCCGGGCCGGGTTGGAGAAGCTCGGCGGGCGGGCCGTCATCAACTCCGTCAACTACGAGGACGGCGACGGGCCCGAGTCCCGCTTCGCCAAGGTGACCCGCCTCGCGCAGGAGCACGGCGCCGCGCTGATCGCGCTCACCATCGACGAGGAGGGCCAGGCCCGCACCCCGGAGAAGAAGGTCGAGATCGCCGAACGGCTCATCGACGACCTCACCGGGAACTGGGGCATCCACGAGTCGGACATCCTCATCGACACCCTGACCTTCACCATCTGCACGGGCCAGGAGGAGTCCCGGGGGGACGGCATCGCCACCATCGAGGCGATCCGCGAACTCAAGCGCCGGCATCCGGACGTCCAGACCACCCTCGGCCTGTCGAACATCTCCTTCGGCCTGAACCCGGCCGCCCGCATCCTCCTCAACTCCGTCTTCCTCGACGAGTGCGTGAAGGCCGGTCTCGACTCCGCCATCGTCCACGCCTCCAAGATCCTCCCCATCGCCCGCTTCAGCGAGGAGGAGGTGCGCACGGCCCTCGACCTCATCCACGACCGCCGCGCCGAGGGCTACGACCCGCTGCAGAAGCTGATGGCGCTGTTCGAGGGCGCCACCGCCAAGTCCCTGAAGGCGGGCAAGGCCGAGGAGCTGGCGGCCCTGCCGCTGGACGAGCGCCTCAAGCGCCGCATCATCGACGGCGAGAAGAACGGTCTGGAGGCCGACCTCGACGAGGCACTCCAGACCCGCGCCGCCCTCGACATCGTCAACGACACCCTCCTGGACGGCATGAAGGTCGTCGGTGAGCTCTTCGGCTCCGGCCAGATGCAGCTGCCGTTCGTGCTCCAGTCCGCCGAGGTCATGAAGACCGCCGTGGCCCACCTGGAGCCGCACATGGAGAAGTCGGACGCCGAGGGCAAGGGCACCATCGTCCTGGCGACCGTCCGCGGCGATGTGCACGACATCGGCAAGAACCTCGTCGACATCATCCTGTCCAACAACGGCTACAACGTCGTCAACCTCGGCATCAAGCAGCCGGTCTCCGCGATCCTGGACGCCGCCGCCGAGCACCGCGCCGACGTCATCGGCATGTCGGGCCTGCTCGTGAAGTCCACGGTGATCATGAAGGAGAACCTGCAGGAGCTGAACCAGCGCGGCCTGGCCGCCGACTACCCCGTCATCCTCGGCGGCGCCGCCCTCACCCGTGCCTACGTCGAGCAGGACCTGCACGAGATCTACGAGGGCGAGGTCCGCTACGCCCGCGACGCCTTCGAGGGCCTGCGCCTGATGGACGCCCTCATCGGCGTCAAGCGCGGGGTCCCCGGCGCGCAGCTGCCCGAGCTGCGTCAGCGCCGGGTCAAGGCCACGGCGGCGGCCACCGTCGTCGAGGACCGCCCCGAGGAGGGCCACGTCCGCTCCGACGTCGCCACCGACAACCCCCTGCCCACGCCCCCGTTCCGGGGCACGCGCGTGGTCAAGGGCATCCAGCTCAAGGAGTACGCGTCCTGGCTGGACGAGGGCGCCCTCTTCAAGGGGCAGTGGGGACTGAAGCAGGCCCGCACGGGTGATGGCCCGACCTACGAGGAGCTCGTCGAGACCGAGGGCCGGCCCCGGCTGCGCGGCCTGCTGGACAAGCTCCAGACCGAGAACCTGCTGGAGGCGGCCGTCGTCTACGGCTACTTCCCCTGCGTGTCCAAGGACGACGACCTGATCATCCTGGACGACGACGGCAACGAACGGACCCGCTTCACCTTCCCGCGCCAGCGCCGCGGCCGCCGACTGTGCCTGGCCGACTTCTTCCGCCCCGAGGAGTCCGGCGAGATCGACGTGGTCGGCCTCCAGGTCGTCACCGTCGGCTCCCGCATCGGCGAGGAGACCGCCAAGCTCTTCGAGGCCAACTCCTACCGGGACTACCTCGAACTCCACGGCCTGTCCGTGCAGTTGGCGGAGGCCCTCGCCGAGTACTGGCACGCGCGTGTCCGCTCGGAGCTGGGCTTCGCCGGCGAGGACCCGGCCGAGATCGAGGACATGTTCGCCCTGAAGTACCGGGGCGCCCGCTTCTCCCTCGGCTACGGCGCCTGCCCCGACCTGGAGGACCGCGCCAAGATCGCGCGGCTGCTGGAGCCCGAGCGGATCGGTGTCCAGCTCTCGGAGGAGTTCCAGCTCCACCCCGAACAGTCCACCGACGCCATCGTCATCCACCACCCCGAGGCGAAGTACTTCAACGCCCGGTAATCCGCCGCCCAGGGGCTCGGCTGCACCGAAAGGCGTTTCCCCGCGCGGCGTCGTAGACTGGTCGGTCCACCGCAGGCCGGTTCCCCACCCGGGAACCGGCCTGCTCGTCCCACAAGGAGGTGCGCCGGATGACCACGACGATTCCCGCGCCAGGAACCCGTACGGCCGAAGGCTCGGCGCTCCAAGCCGTGCTCCTCGACATGGACGGCACCCTGGTGGACACCGAGGGTTTCTGGTGGGACGTGGAGGTCGAGGTCTTCGCCGGCCTCGGACACGCCCTCGACGACTCCTGGCGCCATGTCGTGGTCGGCGGACCCATGACCCGCAGCGCGGGCTTCCTGATCGAGGCCACCGGCGCCGACATCACCCTCCCCGAGCTCACCGTGCTGCTCAACGACGGCTTCGAGGCGCGCATCGGGCGCACGCTGCCGCTGATGCCCGGCGCCGCCAGACTCCTCGCCGAACTCGCCGCCCACGGCGTCCCCACCGCCCTGGTCTCCGCCTCGCACCGGCGCATCATCGACCGCGTCCTGACCTCTCTGGGCCCCCAGCACTTCGCGCTGACCGTCGCCGGCGACGAGGTCGAGCGGACCAAGCCGTTCCCCGACCCCTATCTGCTCGCGGCCTCCGGCCTCGGCGCGGATCCGGCCCGGTGCGCGGTCATCGAGGACACCGCCACCGGTGTCGCCGCCGCGGAGGCCGCCGGCTGCCACGTGGTCGCCGTCCCGTCCGTGGCACCCATCGCCCCCGCCGTGCGGCGCACCGTCGTGACCTCGCTGGAAGAGGTCGACCTGCCCTTTCTACGCGGCCTGCTGGCGATCACAGCAAATTGAAAACGCAAGGAATTCCAAGATCGCTCGTACTGTCCCGCAGTGGGGAATTCGACGGGTCGCGATGATTGAATTCCCGCGCAGGGGAATACCTTTCCACCTGTGACGTTGCCCACTTCCCAGGGCCCCCGAGGTGGCTGCTGAACACCCCTGAATCCCGGGTTCGGGGGTGTTCGGCGCGCCTTTGTGTCCAGATTGGTGAAGCGTGCCCCAAACATTCCGTGGGCACTACACCGTTTGCGTCCACGCCCGGTTCCGCAGCGTGATGGGAACTCAACTCCGGTGTGCGCGGGCCCCTCTGGCCGTGCGGGCTAATCTCGTCGCGAGAACATCGCCGTACTTCCCGGGACGCGCTCGCACCACCCCGCCAGCACCCGTCTTGGACCACAGCTCTGGAGAATCGCGAGCATGAACCGCAAGACCCTGGTGCTGCCGGCCGTGATCGGTCTGCTCACCCCGGTACTCGCCGCCTGCGGTGCCACCGACAGCGCGGGCGGCAGCGGTGACGCGATCGTCGTCGGCACCACCGACCAGTTCGCCGCCTCCGAACAGGCCCCGGCCCCGATCGACCCGGCCTACGCGTACGACGTCGGCACCTGGAACATCCTCCGCCAGACCGTGCAGACCCTCCTGGTCCAGCCGCGCGGCGACGGCGAACCGGAGCCCGAGGCCGCCTCCAGCTGCTCCTTCACCGACACCGGCAACGAGCGCTACGCCTGCACCCTGCGCGACGGTCTGAAGTTCGCGAACGGCGACCCGATCACCGCCGAGGACGTGAAGTTCTCCATCGACCGAGCCCGCTCCCTCAAGGCCGACAGCGGTGTCTTCGCCCTGCTGTCCACCATCGACCTCGTCGAGACCAAGGGCGACAACGAGGTGATCTTCCACCTCAACAGCCCCGACGTGACCCTCCCGTACAAGCTGTCCACCCCCGTCGCCGGCATCGTCAACCCGGACGACTACGACAAGGACAGGCTGCGCGACGGCTTCCAGGTCGACGGCTCCGGCCCGTACACCCTGGACGCCGAGGTCGAGAACAACGAGCTGGTCCGGGCCGTGTTCACCAAGAACCCCAACTACAAGGGGCAGTTGGACCCGAAGAACGACAAGGTCGAGCTCCGTTCCTTCGCGAGCGCCGACGCCATGGGCGACGCCCTGAAGAGCGGCGACATCGACCTCATGACCCGCACCATGACCCCGGAGCAGATCACCGAACTCTCCGCCGCGGCCGACAGCGACATCGACGTCATCGAGTCCGCCGGCCTGGAGATCCGCTACCTCGCCTTCAACACCGACGCCTCGCCGGTCAGGAGCACCGCCGTCCGCCGGGCCATGGCCGAGGTCGTCGACCGGGGCGAGCTGGTCTCCAAGGTGTACGGCTCCCAGGCCGAACCCCTCTTCTCCCTGGTCCCCGCGGGGATCACCGGCCACTCCAACTCGTTCTTCAACAAGTACGGCGAACCGAACGTCGCCAAGGCGAAGTCGACTCTGGAGGCGGCCGGCGTCACCGCACCGGTGAAGCTGACCCTCCACTACACGACCGACCACTACGGCTCCGCCACGAAGACCGAGTTCGAGCTGCTGAAGAAGCAGCTCGACGACAGCGGCCTGTTCGACGTCACCATCAAGGGCGCCCCCTGGTCCACGTTCCGCCCCGCCGAGCAGGAGGGCGAGTACGCGGTCTACGGCATGGGCTGGTTCCCGGACTTCCCCGACGCCGACAACTACCTCGCGCCCTTCCTCGACAAGGACAACTTCCTCGGCTCGCCCTACGCGAACAGCGAGATCCGCAGCAAGCTGATCCCGGAGTCCCGCCGCGCGGCCGACCGTCTCTCCGCCTCGGAGAGCCTCGCCGGCATCCAGGACATCGTCGCCGACGACGTGCCGATCCTGCCCCTGTGGCAGGGCAACCAGTACGTCGCCGCCCGCGACGACGTCACCGGAGCCGAGTACGCCCTCAACGCCGCCTCCACGCTCCAGCTCTGGGAGCTGGGCCGCGGCAGAAGCGACTGACCGGACCTCACCACCCCTCCGGTCAGAGGCCGTTCGGCCTCGGGGGAGCCGGAGCGCCCGCAATGCACCCGACGACACAAGGCATCCATACGTGAACATACGCACCCAGTGGCCCGTCCTGACCATCGCGACAGGGCTTGCCGCCGGCCTGCTGACCGGTTGTGGCTCCGACTCGGGGGGATCCGGGGACTCCGGTTCCAACGTCGTGATGGGGATGTCCGACGACGTCCTGGCCACCGACCCCGCCTCCGGCTACGACCCCGGCTCCTGGCTGCTCTTCAACAACGTCTTCCAGTCGTTGCTGAGCTTCCCCAACGGCGCCACCGAGCCCGAGCCGGACCTCGCCAAGGAGTGCTCCTTCGAGGCCGGAGGCACCACGGTCTACGAGTGCACCCTCAAGGACGGCCTGAAGTTCAGCAACGGTGAGGCGCTCACCGCGAAGGACGTCAAGTTCTCCTTCGACCGCATGCTGAAGATCAACGACGACGCCGGCCCCGCGATCATGTTCCCCATGCTCGACAAGGTCGAGACCCCGGACGACAAGACCGTCCGCTTCGACCTCAAGTACGCCGACGCCACCTTCCCCAGCAAGATCGCCTCCGGCGCCGGATCGATCGTCGACGAGAGCTCCTACGACGCCGACGGCCTCCGCAAGGACGGCGAGGCGGTCGGCTCCGGCCCGTACAAGCTGGAGTCCTTCGGCGAGGACGAGGCCGTCTTCACCGTCAACGAGAACTACCAGGGCACCGCCGACGTAGAGAACAGCGGTGTGACCCTCAAGTTCTTCCACGGCGACCAGGACGCCCTGAAGAAGGCCCTGATGGAGGGCGACCTCGACGTCACCTACCGCGGCCTCAGCGCCTCCGACATCTCCGACATCGAGACCGACACCTCCACCGCCAGCGGCGTCGAGATCGTCGACGGCACCGGCGCCGAGGTCCAGCACCTCGTCTTCAACATGGACGACCCGGTCACCGGCAAGCTCGGCGTCCGCCAGGCCATCGCCTACCTCCTCGACCGCGAGGCCCTCGTCGACGAGGTCTACCAGGGCACCGCCACCCCGCTCTACTCGATCATCCCGGCGGGCATCACCGGCCACAACACGGCCTTCTTCGACACCTACGGCGCCCGCCCCTCCAAGGCGAAGGCCGAGGCCGCGCTCCGCGCCGACGGCATCGACGACAAGGTCGAACTGACCCTCTGGTCCACGCCGTCGCGCTACGGCCCCTCCACCGACGAGGAGTTGGAGGCCGTCGCCAAGCAGCTCAACGACAGCGGACTGTTCGACGCCGACGTGAAGTCCGTCCCCTTCGACCGCTACGAGAAGGACATCGCCGCCGGCAAGTACGGCGTGTACGTGAAGGGCTGGGTCCCCGACTACCCGGACCCCGACAACTTCACCGGCCCCTTCTTCGGCAAGGGCAACGTGCTGGACAACAACTACAGCAACGCCACCATCACCGGTGAACTCCTGACGAAGACCGCCGCCGAGAGCGAGCGCTCCTCCACGGAGAAGGAGTACGCCGAACTCCAGAACATCGTCGCCACCGACGTCCCGCTCATCCCCGTCTGGCAGGCCAAGCAGTACGCCGTCGTCCGCGACGACGTCTACGGACTGGAGTACTGCCTGGACGCCTCCACCGTCTTCCGCTTCTGGGAGATCAGCAAGGGCTGACACGAGCACGGGCCGACACCACGGCCCCGTACGACCGAGGGCGCCCCCTTCCACAAGAAGGGAGCGCCCTCGGTGCGTACGCCGCGGCCCGTCGTCCGTGCGGCCCGTCGTCTACTGCGCGCCGGGGCGCACCAGCCCGCTCTCGTACGCGTACACCGCCGCCTGCACCCGGTCCCGCAGCCCCAACTTCGTCAGCACATGGCCCACATGGGTCTTCACCGTGGTCTCGCTGACGAACAGATCGGCGGCGATCTCCGCGTTCGACAGCCCCCGGGCCACCAGCTTCAGCACCTCGACCTCACGGTCCGTCAGCGTGTGCAGCGTGTCCGGCACCGGCTCCTCGCCCGACGGCAGATGCACCGCGTACTTGTCGAGCAGCCGACGTGTGATGCTCGGCGCGAGCATCGCCTCCCCGTTCGCCACCACCCGGATCGCCTGCACCAACTCATTGGCCGGCGCGTCCTTCAACAGGAACCCGCTGGCCCCCGCCCGCAGCGCCTCGACCACGTACTCGTCCAGATCGAACGTGGTCAGCACCAGCACCTTGGCCGGACCGTCCCGCCCGGGCCCGGTGATCTGACGGGTCGCCTCCACCCCGTCCATCCGGGGCATCCGGATGTCCATCAGAACCACATCGGGCTGCAGCGCCCGCACCTGGTCGATCGCCTGGAGGCCGTCCCCGGCCTCCCCGACGACCGCGAGGTCCTGCTCCGCCTCCAGAATCATCCGGAACCCGGTACGCAGCAGCGGCTGGTCGTCGACCAGTAGGACGCGGATGGCCACGAAAATCTCCTTCGGCTAGTCCGGCCCCATTCTGCCCTGCTCCTCACCGGCCGACTCCGGTGACCTCACCTGGAGGGGGTACGGCGGGGGAGTGCCGCCGAACTCCGGGCACACCGCCTGGTGATCGCACCAGCCGCACAGCTTCGTCGGCCGCGGCCGCCAGTCACCGCTCTCCGTGGCCTGCCGGATCGCCTCCCACAGCGCCAGCAGCTTGCGCTCCACCCGCTCCAGATCGGCGACCACTGGGTCGTACGTCAGCACGTCACCGCTGCCGAGATAGACCAGCTGAAGACGGCGCGGCACCACCTGCTTCAGTCGCCACACCACCAGCGCGTAGAACTTCATCTGGAACAGCGCGCCCTCGGCGTACTCCGGTCGCGGCGCCTTGCCCGTCTTGTAGTCGACGATCCGCACCTCGCCGGTGGGCGCCACATCGACCCGGTCGATGATCCCGCGCAGTCTGAGCCCCGACTCCAGCTCCGCCTCCACGAACAACTCCCGCTCGGCGGGCTCCAACCGCGTCGGGTCCTCCAGCGTGAACCAGCGCTCCACCAACCGCTCGGCCTCCGCCAGCCAACGCGCCAGCCGCTCACCCTCGGCATCGTCCGCGAACAGCTCCACGACCTCCGGCCTGCTCTCCCGCAGCCGGTCCCACTGCCCGGGCACCAACGACCTCGCCCGCGGAGCCGTCCGCTCGGCCGCAGGCGCGTCGAAGAGTCTCTCCAGCACCGCGTGCACCAGCGTGCCGCGGGTCGCCGCCTCGCTCGGCTTCTCCGGCAGCCGGTCGATCACCCGGAACCGGTACAGCAGCGGACACTGCATGAAGTCGCTGGCGCGCGACGGCGACAGCGACGCAGGCGGCGCGGCGGCCCGCACGACAGGACGCTCGCCCTCGCCACCCACGGGAACGGCGGGGGTGCCGTCGGTGCTGGTTTCCATGACCACAGACCATACGGCCCACCACTGACAGTGACAGCCACGGCCCCGTACGACCGCCGCCCCGCACCGCACCCGCCGACCCCCGTGTGGCTGGTGCGACGCGGGGGAAAACAGAGGGGGTGCCGAGGCGGAACGCGCCCCGGTGACGGCATAGCATCGACAACAGACCCTTCCGCCCGGCCACCGGGTACGGAAGACGCTTTCGAACAAGGGGACATCGTGGAGACGAGCGGCGGGAGCGGGCAGCCGCGGTCCGACAGCGAGGAGGCGCCCGAGCGCGCCCACCGCGACGCGACCGGAACACCGGCGAACCATGACGCCCCCACCCCGACCGAGCCCCACCCCTCCGCCGACGAGCCCGACGGCACCTCCTCCAAGGACACCCCCGGGACGGCCGCGGCCCCTGCCGCCGACCACGGCGAGGCCCCCGCCGGCGGCGAGGCATCTCATGACGGCGTCACAGCCGATGACGGCCCGACGCCTGACACCGCGACGCCCGCCGACGCCGAGGCGACAGAGCCCCCGAGCCGACCGCCGACGGCCTCGACCCCCGCCGACCCGGACAAGGCACCCGCACCCGCCGACCTGACCAAGACACCCACCCCGGCCGACGAACCGGAGCGCACCGCGAGGTCCACGAGCCCCTTCGCCCGCCCGGACGCCGCACCCAAGCCCCCCGAGCGCCCCAAGGAGCCCGGCGGCGGCATCCTCATGGGCCGTCCCTTCGGCGTGCCCGTGTACGTCGCGCCCAGCTGGTTCCTGGTCGCCGCCCTGATCACCTGGGTCTTCGGCGGCCAGCTCGACCGCGTCCTGCCCGAACTCGGCGCCGCCCGCTACCTCGTGGCCCTGTTCTTCGCCGTCGCCTTCTACGGCTCCGTGCTCGTCCACGAACTCGCCCACACCATCGCCGCCCTGCGCTACAAGCTGCCCGTGCGCCGCATCCAGCTGCAGTTCTTCGGCGGTGTCTCCGAGATCGAGAAGGAGTCCGAGACCCCGGGCCGCGAGTTCGTCCTCGCCTTCGTGGGCCCCCTCCTCTCCCTGATCCTCGCGGGCGTCTTCTACGTCGGCCTGCTGGCCGTCGAGCCGGGCACCGTCCCGGGCGTCCTGCTCGCCGGCCTGATGGTCTCCAACCTGATCGTGGCCGCGTTCAATCTGCTCCCCGGCCTGCCCCTCGACGGCGGCCGCATGCTCCGCGCCGTCGTCTGGAAGATCACCGGCAAGCCCATGAGCGGCACCGTCGCCGCGGCCTGGGTCGGCCGAGCCCTCGCCGTCTCCGTCCTCATCGGACTCCCGCTGCTGACCCAGTCCGGCCTGCTGGGCTCCGCCGCCGAGGACAGCGTCGGCATGGACACCGTCCTGGACGCCCTGCTCGCCGCCATCCTCGCCGCCATCATCTGGACCGGCGCAGGCAACAGCCTGCGCATGGCCCGCCTGCGCGAACACCTGCCCGAACTCCAGGCCCGCGCCCTCACCCGCCGCGCCGTCCCCGTCGAGACCGACACCCCCCTCTCCGAGGCCCTCCGCCGCGCCAACGAGGCCGGCGCCCGCGCCCTCGTCGTCGTCGACCCCGACGGCGAGCCCCTCTCCCTCGTCCGCGAGGCCGCCATCGTCGGCGTCCCGGAACACCGCCGCCCCTGGGTCGCCGTCAGCGGCCTCGCCCAGGACCTCACCGACGGCATGCGCGTCTCCGCCGAACTCGCCGGCGAAGAACTCCTCGACGCCCTCCGCGCGGCTCCGGCCACGGAGTACCTGGTGGTGGAGGACTCGGGCGAGATCTACGGCGTCCTGTCCGCGGCCGACGTGGAACGCGCTTTCGTCAAGGCGATGGCCAGGCCTTCCTGACTCCCGCGCGCGGCGCCCCTCCAGGGCGGGAGGCCCGCACCGTGGTCCTCGGCCCTCCCAAACGCCGGTAGGCTGGTCACATGTCCGAACCGACCGGTGCCGCCCGCCGTCGCGGGCCCTTCAAGGTCGGGGACCAGGTCCAGCTCACCGACCCCAAGGGACGCCACTACACGTTCACGCTCGAAGAGGGAAAGAACTTCCACACCCACAAGGGTTCCTTCCCGCACGACGAGCTGATCGGCGCTCCCGAGGGCAGTGTTGTCCGCACCACGGGGAACGTCGCCTACCTGGCGCTCCGCCCCCTGCTCCCCGACTACGTCCTGTCCATGCCCCGCGGCGCAGCCGTGGTCTACCCCAAGGACGCGGGGCAGATCCTCGCCTTCGCCGACATCTTCCCCGGCGCCCGTGTCGTCGAGGCCGGCGTCGGCTCCGGCTCGCTCAGCAGCTTCCTGCTGCGCGCCATCGGCGACCAGGGCATGCTGCACAGCTACGAGCGCCGCGAGGACTTCGCCGAGATCGCGCAGGCCAACGTCGAGCGCTACTTCGGCGGCCCCCACCCCGCCTGGCAGCTCACCGTCGGCGACCTCCAGGACAACCTGAGCGACACAGAGGTCGACCGGGTCATCCTCGACATGCTCGCCCCCTGGGAGTGCCTGGAGGCCGTCTCCAAGGCCCTCGTCCCCGGCGGCATCGTCTGCTGCTACGTGGCCACCACCACCCAGCTCGCGCGGACCGTCGAGTCCATCCGCGAGATCGGCTGCTTCAACGAGCCGAGCGCCTGGGAGTCGATGATCCGCAACTGGCACATCGAGGGCCTGGCCGTCCGCCCGGACCACCGCATGATCGGCCACACCGGCTTCCTGCTCACCGCCCGGCGCCTCGCCGACGGCGTCGAGCCCCCCATGCGCCGCCGCCGCCCCGCCAAGGGCGCCTACGGCGAGGACTACTCCGGCCCCAACGCCGACGGCGCCTCCGGCCGCTGACCCGACGTACGACGAACGCGCCCTTGACGTGGCCGAGTTCCCCGCAGCGCCCGGGAACTCGGCCACGGCGCTCTCCCGTTGACGCGCACCGAAAAGCTGTGGGAACCACGTACCCCGCCGTTCCACCCCACTGTGACGTGTGGCACCATGCGGGTCATCGCAACCGGCACAGCACCCTCAGGAGACGCTCCTAGTGCAGCAATCCGCCGTCCCGGAACTGGCACACGCGCACACCCGCCCCATCCACTGGCTCGCCACGGCCACCGCCCTCGCCGGCGTCGTCGCCCTGTCGTCCGCCCTCCAACCCGACGCGGCGAGAGCGGCCCAGCCGGCCCCCGCGACCGCCCCGGCCCCCGCCGCCGTGGCGCCCCCCGACCCCACCGAGGTGGACCTCCCGCTCGACTGCGGACCCGTCGGCGTCGTCGTGAAGAAGAAGGGCTCCGCAGACCTCGACGGCGACGGCCGCCCCGAGACCGTGGCCGTCGTCCACTGCGACGCCAGCATGGGCACCCCGCCCGACGGCGTGTACGTGCTCACCCGCTCCACCGACGCCGCGCAGCCCCGGGTCGTCGCCACCCTGGTGAACCCCAAGGACCGCACGACCGTCTCCGACTTCGCCGTCCGTGACGCCGCCGTCACCGCCACCCTGCACGGCTACTCGTCGGACGACGTCCCCAACTGCTGCCCGGACGTCACCGACCTCGTCAAGTGGCAGTGGAAGAACGGGGCGTTCGTGCGCTCCACGCCCGCCGGGGCGCAAAGCGTCTGACATCGGTCGTCCCCAGGGCGAACGAGAAGTGATCACCCGGCAAACCCGGTGTGAGAAAGCAGACACAGGGCGACGCGGAGTGCCTGTCAGGTCACTCCGCGTCAGGCCCGAAGACCTCGACCCTGTCCGAAACGCGACGTACATGGATGCACTCGCCCGGACACTCCTTCGCCGAGTCCACCACATCCGTGAGAAGCGGCAGCGGAACGGGCGTTGTCGCCCCCGGGGCCTGCAGCAACTCGTCTCCCGGACTCTTCACATAGGCCAGTCCGTCGATGTCCAGCTCGAACACCTCGGGCGCGTACTGCACGCAGATACCGTCACCGGTGCAGAGGTCCTGGTCGATCCAGACCTCGAGCGCCTCGCCCGCGGTCCCGGCCTCCTGCTGCACGCTCATCTCTCCTGCCGCCTCACGCGTCGGGTCAATCGTCGAGTCATTCGTCGAGCCGGTCGGGAACGATGCAGGCTCTGACGGGTGTTGAACACTTCGACCCTACCCGGGGCCGCTTCCCAATCATGTTCGGTGGGTATTCCCCTGGCGTGAGGGAGAGCGCAAGGGTGAAGATCGGACACACCCCGACCGTCTTTGTGATCTAGGGGTTTCAATCGACACCCACCCAGGTAGGGTCTGGAAGCGTCCAGCTCCCCTTGGAGGAGGTGAGGACCGTGGCAGCCCACGACGACGACATGAACCGCGGCATCCGCCCGGGACGAGGGTCCGACGACCCGGCCGGGCAGATTGCCTATCTTGAGCAGGAGATCGCCGTCCTGCGACGCAAGCTCGCCGACTCTCCGCGACACACGAGGATTCTCGAAGAGCGGATCGTCGAGCTGCAGACCAATCTGGCCGGCGTGTCCGCACAGAACGAGCGGCTCGCCAACACGCTCCGTGAGGCCCGCGACCAGATCGTGGCCCTCAAGGAGGAAGTCGACCGGCTCGCACAGCCGCCGGCCGGCTTCGGTGTCTTCCTCACGGCGAACGAGGACGGCACGGCCGACATCTTCACCGGAGGCCGAAAGCTCCGGGTGAACGTCAGCCCCAGCGTCGACCTGGAAGAGCTCCGGCGCGGCCAGGAAGTGATGCTCAACGAAGCCCTCAACGTGGTCGAGGCCATGGAGTACGAGAGCGTCGGCGACATCGTCACCCTCAAGGAGATCCTCGAGGACGGCGAGCGCGCCCTCGTACAGGGGCACACCGACGAGGAACGGGTGGTGCGGCTCGCCGAGCCCCTGCTGGACATCACCATCCGCCCCGGCGACGCCCTCCTGCTCGAACCCCGCTCCGGCTACGTCTACGAGGTCGTGCCCAAGAGCGAGGTCGAGGAACTCGTCCTCGAAGAGGTCCCCGACATCGGGTACGAGCAGATCGGTGGCCTCGGCAACCAGATCGAGATGATCCGCGACGCGGTCGAGCTCCCCTATCTCTACCCGGACCTGTTCAAGGAGCACGAACTGCGCCCGCCCAAGGGTGTCCTGCTCTACGGACCCCCCGGATGCGGCAAGACGCTCATCGCCAAGGCCGTGGCCAACTCACTGGCCAAGAAGGTCGCCGAAGTCACCGGCCAGGCCCAGGGCAAGAGCTTCTTCCTCAACATCAAGGGCCCCGAGCTCCTCAACAAGTACGTCGGCGAGACCGAGCGACAGATCCGCCTCGTCTTCCAGCGTGCGAGGGAGAAGGCCAGCGAGGGCACCCCCGTCATCGTCTTCTTCGACGAGATGGAATCCCTCTTCCGCACCCGCGGATCCGGTGTCAGCTCGGACGTGGAGAACACCATCGTCCCGCAGCTGCTCGCCGAGATCGACGGCGTGGAAGGCCTGCAGAACGTCGTGGTCATCGGCGCCTCCAACCGCGAGGACATGATCGACCCCGCCATCCTGCGCCCCGGCCGGCTCGACGTGAAGATCAAGATCGAGCGCCCGGACGCCGAAGCGGCCAAGGACATCTTCCAGAAGTACCTCACCGAGCGTCTCCCCCTCCACACGGACGACCTCGGCGAACACGGCGGCTCCAAGACCACCACCGTCCAGAGCATGATCCAGACGGCAGTGGAACACATGTACGCCGAATCCGAGGAGAACCGCTTCCTGGAGGTCACCTACGCCAACGGCGACAAGGAAGTCCTCTACTTCAAGGACTTCAACTCCGGCGCCATGATCGAGAACATCGTCGGCCGTGCCAAGAAAATGGCGATCAAGGACTTCCTCGACAAGAACCAGAAGGGTCTCCGCGTCTCCCACCTGCTCCAGGCCTGCGTGGACGAGTTCAAGGAGAACGAGGACCTGCCCAACACCACCAACCCGGACGACTGGGCCCGAATCTCCGGAAAGAAGGGCGAACGGATCGTCTACATCCGTACGCTGATCACCGGAAAGCAGGGCGCCGACACCGGACGCTCCATCGACACGGTGGCGAACACCGGACAGTACCTGTAAAACACAGGGCGGCTGCGGGTGCCCTCAGTGGGTACCCGCAGCCGACTGTTTTCCAGGGACAAGCCGGAGCGAGGCAATGACGCAAATGATCTCCCCACCAGCGCGAAGCCGTTCTAGGCTCGTTCGTACCGCCGAGTCGCGCAGTGCGGGGACGGGCACCGCACACGCACCGGAGCGCCAGCGGTACTTGAGCAGCGTCCCCGACCGAGGACGCCGCCGGGCAAGGAGGGCCGCATGACCGTACGGCGAGTAATGGGCATCGAGACGGAGTACGGGATCTCCGTCCCCGGCCACCCCAATGCCAATGCCATGCTCACCTCGTCCCAGATCGTCAACGCCTACGCAGCGGCGATGCACCGGGCCCGCCGGGCCCGCTGGGACTTCGAGGAGGAGAATCCGCTGCGGGACGCGCGAGGCTTCGACCTCGCCCGCGAGGCCGCCGACTCCAGCCAGCTCACCGACGAGGACATCGGCCTCGCCAATGTCATCCTCACCAACGGCGCGCGGCTCTACGTCGACCACGCCCACCCCGAATACAGCGCACCCGAGGTCACCAACCCCCTGGACGCCGTCCTCTGGGACAAGGCCGGCGAGCGCATCATGGCCGAAGCCGCCGACCGCGCCGCCCAGCTCCCCGGCGCCCAGCCGATCCACCTCTACAAGAACAACACCGACAACAAGGGCGCCTCCTACGGCACGCACGAGAACTACCTGATGAAGCGGGAAACCGCCTTCTCGGACATCGTGCGCCACCTCACGCCGTTCTTCGTCTCCCGCCAGGTCTTCGCCGGCGCCGGCCGCGTCGGCATCGGCCAGGACGGCCACGAGCACGGCTTCCAGCTCAGCCAGCGCGCCGACTACTTCGAGGTCGAGGTCGGCCTGGAGACGACGCTGAAGCGCCCCATCATCAACACCCGCGACGAGCCCCACGCGGACGCGGAGAAGTACCGCCGCCTCCACGTGATCATCGGCGACGCGAACCTGTCGGAGATCTCCACCTATCTGAAGCTGGGCACGACAGCCCTGGTCCTGTCCATGATCGAGGACGGCTTCATCGCCGTCGACCTCGCCGTCGACCAGCCCGTACGCACCCTCCACCAGGTCTCGCACGACCCGACCCTGCAACGCCTGGTCACCCTCCGCAGCGGGCGCACCCTGACCGCCGTACAGCTCCAGATGGAGTACTACGAGCTGTCGCGCAAGTACGTGGAGGAGCGGTTCGGGGCGGACGCGGACGATCAGACCAAGGACGTCCTGAGCAGGTGGGAGGACACCCTCAACCGGCTCGAGAACGACCCGATGAGCCTCTCCGGGGAACTGGACTGGGTCGCCAAGCGAGAGCTGATGGAGGGCTACAGGCGCCGCGACGACCTCGACTGGGACGCCGCCCGGCTGCACCTCGTCGACCTGCAGTACGCCGACGTGCGCGCCGAGAAGGGCCTCTACAACCGTCTCGCGGCCCGCGGCAAGATGAAGCGGCTCCTGACCGAGGCGGACGTCGACCGGGCCCGTACGAAGCCGCCGGAGGACACCCGCGCGTACTTCCGCGGCCGCTGTCTGGAGCAGTACGCGGACGACGTCGCGGCGGCCTCCTGGGACTCGGTGATCTTCGACCTCCCGGGCCGGGACTCGCTCCAGCGCGTCCCAACCCTCGAACCGCTTCGCGGAACGCGAAATCACGTCAAGGAGCTCCTGGACCGCTGCCGCACGGCGGAAGACCTGGTCAGGGTGTTGTCCGGGCACTGAACCGGGCTTCAATCGTGATCAGCCGAGCAGGGTGGAAACACCGCCGTCCGGGAATCATCGAGGTGGCCCCCGGACGTTGTGGAAACGACGGGGCCAATGTCGGACCCGGCTTGTAGGGTCTGATCATCACCGATCGGCAGGAAAGCCGACCTGCCGACCATGTCGGGCAAACAGAGCGGGGTGAGGGTTATGGCGACCAAGGACACCGGCGGCGGCCAGCAGAAGGCCACCCGTTCCACGGAGGAGACCGAGGCGGCGCCGGAGGCGCAGGCCTCGGAGGACCTCAAGGAACGCCAGGAGAAGCTGAGCGACGACGTCGACTCCGTGCTCGACGAAATCGATGATGTGCTCGAAGAGAACGCAGAGGATTTCGTGAGGTCATTTGTTCAGAAGGGTGGCGAGTGATTTCACCTTTGATTCAAAGGTGAAATCGGGGGAAGCTCGGATTGAACGAAGAGATTGAGGCGAGGTGTTGCTCGCGGTGCAGGCAGGACCTGCCGCGCACGGCGTTCGCGAGCAACAAGTCCATGCCGGATGGCCTCCAGGCGTACTGCCGGGAGTGCTCTGCCGAGTACTACCGGCAGCGCCAGGAAGCCAAGGGGAAGAAGGTCCGGGCGAAGGTCCCGGTACCGCCGGGACACAAGCGGTGCCCGCAGTGTGAAGACGTGAAGCCTCACTCGGGGTGGGAGCGCAACAAGTCGTCTTCTGACGGCTGGGCCAGCTACTGCCGTGAATGCCGCGCTGAACGAAATCGGATCAGCTACTTCAAGCGCAAGTACGGTCTCACGCCAGCCGAGTTGGACGTGATGATCGCCGAGCAGCATGGCATCTGTTGCATCTGTCTTGCTGCCCCCGCCGAACATGTGGATCACTGCCACGAGACGGGTAGGGTCCGAGGCGTACTGTGCTTCAGCTGCAACGCGGCGCTGGGGCAGTTCAAGGATCGGCCCGACGTCATGAGGCGGGCTGCGACATATCTGGAAGGAAACGCGTGGAAGCCAACACTCGTAGCACCGGGCGTCTACCAGCTGCCTTCCTGACGCCTGGGTCGTCGTCCTTCATGGACTTCCTGTCGGACCACCAGCCGGAGCTGCTCCCCGGCAAGCGGCAGCTGCCGCCGACCCAGGGCGTCATCGAGGCCCCGCACGGAACGACGATCGTCGCCGTGACGTTCCCCGGCGGCGTGGTGCTCGCCGGTGACCGCCGGGCCACGATGGGGAACATGATCGCGCAGCGGGACATCGAGAAGGTGTTCCCGGCGGACGAGTACTCGGCGGTGGGCATCGCCGGTACGGCCGGTCTGGCCGTGGAGATGGTGAAGCTGTTCCAGCTGGAGCTGGAGCACTTCGAGAAGGTGGAAGGCGCCCAGCTCTCCCTGGAGGGCAAGGCGAACCGGCTGTCCACCATGATCCGTTCCAACCTCGGCATGGCCATGCAGGGTCTGGCCGTCGTCCCGCTCTTCGCCGGTTACGACGTGGACCGCGAGAAGGGGCGCATCTTCTCCTACGACGTGACGGGCGGCCGTTCCGAGGAGAGCGGCTACGCGGCCACCGGCTCCGGCTCGATCTTCGCGCGCGGGGCCATGAAGAAGCTCTTCCGTGCCGACCTCACCGAGGACGAGGCCACCACCCTGGTGATCCAGGCCCTCTACGACGCGGCAGACGACGACTCGGCCACCGGTGGCCCCGATGTCGCCCGCCGGATCTACCCCATCGTCACCGTGATCACCGAGGACGGCTTCCGCCGTCTCACCGACGAGGAGTCCTCCGAGATCGCCCGCTCGATCCTGGAGCGGCGTCTGGAGCAGCCCGACGGCCCCCGCGCCGCCCTGCTCTAGCCGGTCCGGTCGACGGCCCTCTTATCAAGGTGATCCAGTGACTTCGACAGAAAGGGACGGATAACCGGTGTCGACGCCGTTCTATGTCTCACCCCAGCAGGCGATGGCCGACCGGGCGGAGTACGCCCGCAAGGGCATCGCCCGTGGCCGCAGCCTGGTCGTGCTGCAGTACGCCGACGGCATCGTGTTCGTCGGCGAGAACCCGTCCCGCGCGCTGCACAAGTTCAGCGAGATCTACGACCGGATCGGCTTCGCGGCCGCCGGCAAGTACAACGAGTACGAGAACCTGCGGATCGGTGGTGTGCGCTACGCCGACCTTCGTGGGTACACCTACGACCGTGACGACGTGACCGCCCGTGGTCTCGCCAACGTGTACGCCCAGACGCTGGGCACGATCTTCTCCTCGGCGGCCGAGAAGCCGTACGAGGTGGAGCTGGTCGTGGCCGAGGTGGGGGAGACCCCCGAGGGTGACCAGATCTATCGGCTGCCGCACGACGGTTCGATCGTCGACGAGCACGGTTCGGTCGCGGTCGGTGGCAACGCCGAGCAGATCAGCAGCTATCTGGACCAGCGGCACCAGGACGGCATGTCCCTGGCGGAGGCGCTGAAGCTCGCCGTCCAGGCGCTGTCGCGCGACACCAACGGCACGGAGCGGGAGATCCCCGCCGAGCGTCTGGAGGTGGCGGTCCTGGACCGTACGCGTCCGCAGCAGCGCAAGTTCAAGCGCATCGTCGGCCGTCAGCTCGCCCGTCTGCTGGAGGTGGGTGGCGCCACCACGGAGGCGGAGAGTTCCACGGAGGACGAGGACGAGTAGCCCTTGCGGCTCGTACTGCCCTGCCCGTAGTGCGCCCCGGCCGGCACAGGCCGGGGCGCGCGGCGTTCCGTGTCGTTCGCGGAGGCGTCGTTCGCGGAGGTGGCCGAGGGTGCCGTGGCTCAGGCCCCTGCCCGGGCCGTGGAGCCCCGTACCACCAGGTGCACCGGGATGTCCCCCTCCGTCGGCGTGCGCCCGTCCAGGACGGCCAGCAGCGCTTCCATTCCCCGTTCCCCGAACAGCTCCGAGTCGAGCCGCACGGTGGTCAGCTCGGGATCGAGTGCCGTGGCGAGGGCGAGGTCGTCGAGGCCGGTCACGGACACGTCCTCCGGGATGCGCAGTCCCAGTCGCCGTACGGCCTTGTAGACCCCGGCCGCCAGCTTGTCGTCGTCGCAGACCACCGCGGTGGGACGTCCTTGGGCGCCGCCGGTTTCGGTCAGGGCCGCTTCGGCGGCGGCCAGTGCTCCCTCGATGGAGATCGGCGCGGCGGCCGTCCGCAGGGACGCGCCCGGCACCGAACCCACCCGTGCGGCCAGCTCCCGCGCGCGGACGTGGAAGGTCCAGGAGGGGATGTCCGCGGCGAGATGCAGGAAGTCGCGGTGCCCCAGGGCGAGCAGGTGTTCGGCGACCTGTCGGACGCCGTCGCGGATGTCGAGGTTGACCGTGGCGGCTCCGAGGCTGCCTTCGGGGTCGCTGTCCAGCATGACGAGGGGTAGTTGGTCGCCCCGGATGGCGGTGAGCGCGTCCGCGGCCATGGACGAGGCGATCACGCCGTCGAGGGCGGCCTGGGCGGAGGCGAAGGGGTCGCGGGCGGGGCCGACGCCCTCGGGGGAGGGGTACAGGACCACGCCGAAGCCGTGTCGGGCGGCGACGCGCGCGGCGCCGGTGTAGACGCCGGCGAAGAACTCGGTGGTCAGGGCGGGGACCACCAGCAGGACGGTGCGGGTGCGGCCGAGGCGGAGGTTGCGGGCGGCGAGGTTGGGCCGGTAGCCGAGCTCGCGCGCGGCCTGCCGTACGCGTTCCGCCGTGGTCTCGGAGACGCGGCCGCGCCATTTGTCGCCGAGGACGAGTGAGACGGCGGCCTGGGAGACGCCGGCGGCCTGGGCGACGTCACGGCTCGTGGGCCGTGTACTACCTCGTGCCACCGTCGGCCTGCTCCCTCGTCTGGACTCGTGGTCAGGGCACATGGTACGTATGACGGGAGACGTTATACGTAACACGTCGCTCGCGAGAGCCCGTCGAGAGGCAGGACATGGCCGCCGGATACCTCGAGATCCTCAGGACGCGGCACGCCGCCCGGCTGCTCGCCGGAACGCTGGTGGGCCGGCTGCCGAACGCCACCGCCGCCATCGCGATCGTGCTCTTCGTCCGCGCGGAGGGCGGCACCTACAGCCTCGCGGGCGCCCTGGCGGCCGTGTACGGGCTGGCCAACGCCGTGGGTCAGCCGCTGCTGGGGCGGCTGGTGGACCTGTACGGCCAGCCGCGGGTGCAGCTGCCGGCGGCGGTCGTCTCCGCCCTCGCCATGGTCGTCTTCGCGCTGTCGGGGCTGGAGACGCTTCCGGTGGCCTATCTCGCCATGGCGGTCGCGGGGCTGTGCACGCCGCCTCTGGAGGGCGGGCTGCGGGCCCTGTGGTCCTCCGTGCTGCGCAAGGAGGAGCAGGTGCACACGGCGTACGCGATGGACGCCGTGGCCCAGGAGGTCATGTTCACCGTCGGGCCGCTGCTGGTGACGTTGTGCGTGGCCCTGTGGTCGGCGTCGGCCGCGCTCGTCGTGCTGAGTGCCGTCGGGGTGCTCGGGGCGCTGTGGGTGGTCGTCTCGCCGCCCTCGCGGGCCTGGCGCTCCGCCCCGCGCGAGGCCCACTGGCTGGGCGCGCTGCGCTCGCCCGGACTGCTGGCGCTGCTGGGCGCGTTCCTCTTCGTCGGTGTCGCGCTCGGCTCGATCACCGTCGCCGCCGTGTCGTACGCGGACGGTCACGGCGGGGACGCGGTGTACGGATGGCTGATGGCGGGTGTCGGGCTGGGGGCGCTCGTGGGAGGCGCGGCGTACGGCGCGCGGCGGTGGAGCGGTGCGCCGGAGCGGCGTCTGCAGGTGCTGGTGGCGCTGCTGGCGGTGTGCTACGTGCCGCTGACGCTGATGCCGGGTCCGGTGGGGATGACGGGGCTGACGACACTCGCGGGAGTGTTCCTGGCGCCGGCGATCGCGTGTGTGTTCGTCCTCGTGGACCGGCACGCGCCGCGGGGCACGGTCACGGAGGCGTTCTCCTGGATCGTGACGACGTTCACGGTGGGCCAGTCGGTCGGCACGGCCGTGACGGGGCCGGTCGTGGAGTGGGGCGGGACGCTGTGGGGGTTCGTCGTGCCGGGTGCCGCGGGGGCCGTGTCGTTGCTGGTTCTGCTGGCCACCGGTCGGGTTCTCGCTGCTCCCTCCGCGGGTGCGGTGGTTGCGGTCTCATCGGAAAATGATCCAAACCGTGCTGTCGAACCCCGTTTCAGCTCGGTGGATCGGGCGTAATGTTCAGTCATGGACCGCCGCATTTTCGGGCTGGAGAACGAGTACGGCGTCACGTGCACGTTCAGGGGACAGCGCCGTCTGTCTCCTGACGAGGTGGCGCGGTACCTCTTCCGCCGTGTCGTGTCATGGGGCCGCAGCAGCAATGTGTTTCTGCGGAACGGGGCCCGCCTCTATCTCGACGTGGGCTCACATCCGGAATACGCGACACCCGAATGTGACAACGTGACCGAACTGGTCACTCACGACAAGGCCGGCGAGCGCATTCTCGAAGGACTGCTGGTCGACGCCGAACGCCGCCTGCACGAGGAGGGAATCGCGGGCGACGTCTACCTCTTCAAGAACAACACGGACTCGGCGGGCAACTCATACGGTTGCCATGAGAACTATCTGGTGGCGCGGCACGGGGAGTTCTCCCGTCTCGCCGACATCCTGATTCCGTTCCTCGTCACCCGGCAGTTGCTGTGCGGCGCGGGCAAGGTGCTGCAGACCCCGCGTGGTGCGGTGTACTGCGTGAGCCAGCGCGCGGAGCACATCTGGGAGGGCGTCAGCTCGGCGACCACCCGCTCCCGGCCGATCATCAACACCCGTGACGAACCGCACGCGGACGCCGAGCGGTACCGCCGTCTCCACGTCATCGTGGGCGACTCGAACATGTCCGAGACGACCATGCTGCTCAAGGTCGGTGCCACCGACCTGGTGCTGCGCATGATCGAGGCGGGCACGGTCATGCGTGACCTCACCCTGGAGAACCCGATCCGGGCGATCCGCGAGGTCAGCCATGACATCACCGGCCGTCGCAAGGTGCGGCTGGCCAGCGGCCGGGAGGCCTCCGCGCTGGAGGTGCAGCGCGAGTACTACGAGAAGGCCGTGGACTTCGTGGAGCGCCGCGGCATCCGTACGGGCACCGTCGAGCAGGTCCTGGAGCTGTGGGGCCGCACGCTGGACGCGATCGAGGCGGAGGACCTCGACCGGATCGGTACCGAGATCGACTGGGTGATGAAGTACAAGCTCATCGAGCGGTACCGGGCCAAGCACAACATGACCATGTCGCATCCGCGCGTCGCGCAGATAGACCTCGCGTATCACGACATCCACCGCCGTCGTGGCCTCTACTACCTGTTGGAGAGGAAAGGTCAGGCCGCCCGCATCTGCAATGACTTGAAGATCTTCGAGGGCAAGTCGGTTCCGCCGCAGACCACTCGGGCCCGGCTGCGCGGTGACTTCATCCGGCGCGCGCAGGAACAGCGTCGGGATTTCACGGTCGACTGGGTGCATCTCAAGCTCAACGACCAGGCGCAACGCACGGTGTTGTGCAAGGACCCGTTCCGTTCGGTGGACGACCGGGTGGAGAAGCTGATCGCCGGAATGTGAGCCGGAATGTTCCGGGCTCGATTGTCGGAACGCAACGCGGGGCGCCGTACGTTTGCCGTACGGCGCCCTTCTCACGCCGTAGAGTTGCGCGCACGCCATCCGACAAGATCGACCGATACGAGGCCTTCACCGTGCGCCGACGCTCACTCCTCATCGCTGTTCCCGCTGGACTGGTCACGCTCGCCGCCTGTGGTGACAGCGAGTCAGACTCGGCCAAGGCCAGCAGCAGCCCGTCCGCGTCGGCGAGCGGGGCGAAGCCGCCGAAGATCGTGGACGGTCCGCTGCCGGCGATCACGGCCGGTGTGAAGTTCGACGAGAAGCCGACCGTCGCGAAGGGCAGCGGGGATCCGTCGAAGGACCTGGCGGTGAAGACGGTCATCGCGGGCAGCGGCAAGACGGTCGCCGAGGGCGACTACGTCCAGGCGAACTACCTGGGGCAGATCTGGTCCACGGCGAAGGTCTTCGACAACTCCTACGACCGTAAGACGCCGCTGGTCATCCAGCTTGCCCCACAGGGCATCATCGACGGCTGGCGCTATGCGCTGACCGGCAAGAAGGCCGGCAGCCGGGTCCAGATGGCCGTGCCGCCGACCTGGGGCTACGGCCCGGACGGCAACGCGCAGGCGGGGATCAAGGGCACCGACACGCTGGTCTTCGTCGTCGACGTGCAGGACACCTTCAACGCCAAGAGCTCGGCGAAGGGCACGAAGGTCGCGCAGGACGATGTGGACCTGCCGAAGGTGGGCACCAACACCGACGGCAAGGCGCCCTCCATCGAGGTGCCGAAGGTCGACCCGCCGAAGAAGCTCGTCGCGAACTACATCCTCGAGGGCGACGGCCCCGAGGTCGGTGCGGACGACAGCCTGCTGGTGCAGTACAAGGGCGTGCTCTGGGACACCGGCAAGGAGTTCGACTCCTCGTACAGCCGGGAGGCGCTGAGCTCGTTCGGGCTGAAGCAGGTCGTCAAGGGCTGGTCGCAGGGCATGACCGGCAAGAAGGTGGGCAGTCGCCTCCTCATCGTCATCCCGCCGGAGCTGGGTTACGGGGACACGCCGCCGAGCGGCAGCGACATCAAGAAGGACTCCGTGATGGTGTTCACCGTGGACATCCTCGCGAAGATGTGAACCCCGGGGATGCGAGACTGTCCGCGTTGCCTCGTTCGTACACAAGCAGGAGCCTGAAGACGTGAGCATTGACAAGCCCGAGATCGACTTTCCCGAGGGCGAGCCGCCGGCGGACCTGGAGATCAAGGACATCTGGGAGGGCGACGGCGAGGTGGCCCAGGCGGGCCAGACCGTCACCGTGCACTACGTGGGTGTGTCCTACTCCACCGGTGAGGAGTTCGACGCCAGCTGGAATCGTGGGACGCCGTTCCGGTTCCCGCTCGGTGGCGGTCGTGTCATCAAGGGATGGGACCAGGGTGTGCAGGGCATGAAGGTCGGTGGCCGTCGCCAGCTGACCATTCCGGCCCACCTCGCCTACGGGAACCAGAGCCCGACCCCGGCGATCAAGCCCGGTGAGACGCTGATCTTCGTGGTCGACCTCCTCGGGGTCTGATCTGTCGGATGCCGGGTCCGCGGCGACCGTGCCGTGACCGGTCCCGACTGTCTTGGGTCCATGCCTTTTCGGGCATGGGCCCTCGGCTTTTGCCGCGACGCTTCGTAGCGGTACGGTCGTGCCGCGGAAACACCCGGAGGAAGGGCGTCGATGGCCATTGCCAAGGCCGAGCGGTTGATGAACCTGGCGCTGTGTCTGCTGGGGACGCGCCGGCCGCTCAGCAAGCGCGAGCTGCGGGATTCGATCGAGGCGTACGTCGAGGCCGCCGGGACGGGAAGCGGCGCAGCCGGCAGCGACGACTCCTTCAACCGCATGTTCGAGCGCGACAAGGACGATCTGCGCGAACTCGGCCTGGTCATCGAGACGGTGGAGAACCTCGACGGCGAGGTCGGCTATCTGGCGCGCCGCGACAGCAACAGCCTCCCGCCGATCACGCTCGACGCCGAGGAGGCCGCGGCCCTCGGTCTCGCCGCGAAGGTCTGGCAGCAGGCCCGCCTCGCCGGGGCCGCGAGCGGTGCCCTGCAGAAGCTGCGCGCGGCCGGGCTGCCCGAGGGAGTCGACCCGTACGAGGCCCA
Source organism: Streptomyces gottesmaniae (assembly GCF_031845845.1). NCBI lineage: Bacteria > Bacillati > Actinomycetota > Actinomycetes > Kitasatosporales > Streptomycetaceae > Streptomyces > Streptomyces gottesmaniae. Next base: position 86,336 of record NZ_JAVRFJ010000005.1, on the reverse strand, counting down.
TGGGGCCCTGGAGCCGCGCATCCCGGTGCACGAGGCCGCCTTCGAGCCGCTGATGCTGGCCTGCCGTGACCGGCGCCCGGTCGTGTTCGAGTACCGCAAGGCGACCGCCGCGCGCCCCGAGCCCCGCCATGTCGAGCCGTGGGCGCTGGAGTGCTGGCGCGGTCACTGGTATCTGGCCGGCTTCGACCGGGACCGGGGTGCGGAGCGGGTCTTCCGGCTCTCCCGGATCACCGGCAAGGTCCGCAGCCGGGGTGCGGCCTTCACCGCCGAGGTCCCCGACGTCGTCACCGTGCGGGAGACGGTCGCGAGCTGGGCGGGGGAGACCGCCGACCGCTCCGCGCTGATCCGGCTGCGTTCCGGCGCCGGCTACCCGCTGCGGGCGAAGGCCTCCCTCGTACGGGAACTCGGGGACGGCTGGGACGAGTTGGAGATTCCGTACGGGCACGGTCTGGATGCCTGGCTGGTCGAGTTCGGGCCCGACGTGGTGGTCCTGGAGCCCGCCGAGCTGCGGGCCGACGTGGTGGACCGGCTGCGTGCCGTGGCCAAGGGTTGAGGGGGACGTAGGAACGTGGTGGGAAAACCGGCCCGGCCGGCGAACGCCATCGATCAGACTCGGCGGATGCTCTCCCTGGTGACGTATCTGCGGGAGCGGCCCGGAGCCCGGATCGAGGACGTCGCCCGTGCCTTCGGGATCACCGAGGACGAGCTGGTCTCGGACCTCGATGTGCTGCCCATGTGCGGGACCAGTTTCCGCGGTGGTGACCTGCTGGACATCGACACCGACGGCGAGCGCATCTGGTGGCACAACCCGGCAGCCCTGGGCGCGGAGGCCGCCGAGCCGCTGAGGCTGGCCGCCGACGAGGCCACGGCCCTGCTGGTGGCCGCCCGCGCGGTCGCCACGCTGCCCGGGCTGCGCGAGAGCGACCGGCAGGCCCTGCTGCGGGCCACCGCCAAGGTCGAGACCGCGGCCGGGGAGGCGGCGGGCGCCAGCTCACGGCTGTCGGTCACCTTCGAGGCCGAGGGCGGGGTCTTCGCGGACGTCGACCGGGCCATCTCGGAGCGTCGGCGGCTGTGGATCCGCTACTACTCGCCCGCCCGGGACGAGGTCACCGAGCGCGAGATCGACCCGATCCGCCTGGTCAGCGTCGGCCACACCTATGTCGAGGCCTGGTGCCGCCGCTCCGAGGCCCGGCGGACGTTCCGGCTGGACCGGGTCGCCGAGATCAAGATCCTCGACGAGCCGTCCGCGCCGCCCGAGATCGAGCTGCGGGACCTGTCGGAGGCGCTGGTGCAGCCGGCCGCGGAGGACCCCGAGGTCGTCGTCGAGGTCGGTCCGGGCGGGCGCTGGGTGGCCGAGTACTACCCGCACGACAGCGCCGAGGAGCTGCCGGAGGGCGGGCTGCGCATCACTCTGCGCACCCCCGACCCCGCCTCGCTGCGGCGTCTGGCGCTGCGGCTCGGGCGCGACGGCCGGATCGTCTCCCCGCAGGACCTGGCCGACGCTGCCCGCCGGGCGGCCCGTGAGGCGCTGGCGGCCTACGACGAGGCTGTGACGACGACGGGACCGTGACGGGCGGGCCGCGTGACCTCGGGAGCGCGGGACCGTGACGGTGGGGCGCGACGACGACGTACGACGACGTACGACCGGAAAAGGGAGATGCGAGGGCTGTGAGCGGCGGGTCGGTTGTGTCGGGTGTGAAGTCCGGTGTGAAGTCCGGGGTGCAGGAGATCCAGGAGATCCGGGAGATGACCGTCGCGGTCGCGTTCGCGGGGATGAGGAAAGCGGTCGACGTGGTGTTCCGTGCCGGCTGCCCCGACTGCCGGGCCAACTTCGAGCTGGGCGCGAGCGCGCTGCGTCTCGCCATCGGCGCCACCAGCAAGACCACCTTCTACTCCTTCACCTGCCCCGAGTGCGGCACCGCCGTTCGCAAGCCGGCCGGCGAGCGCATCGTCGAGCTGCTGACCGGGGGCGGCGTGCGGACCCTCAGGCTGCATTCGGCGGGGTAGGGCAAGGGGCTAGGGTCGGCTCATGTTCTGGGCGATGTTCGCGGTGGCTGTCGGTTTCGTGGGGCTGGTCGTGCTCGGGGTGCTGGCCGTGCGGGTCTTTCTGGAGGCTCGGCGGCTCGGTGCGCAGGTGACGGAGTCGGCGCGGAGGATCAGCCGGGCCGCGGAGGATCTGGAGCGGGCGACGGCGAGCGCGGCCCGCTCCGTGGACGCTCTGTGAGGTGCGGCCGAGGCCCCTGTGAGTTGACAGCGCGGTGCGTTTTGCGCCACTTCGCCCTGTCACCTTCTCACCTTGGCCAGGTACGCTGCCTGTCGCGGCGCGGAGAACGAGGCCCGGGTCGCGAATCGGGAGTACGCACGGGGATTGCCCAGCGTTCACCCCTGAGCGTTACGATCGCTGCCAGTACGATCGTTCGGACACTTGTCCGACCGGTCGGACAGCCCCCACCCGCCGCCTCGGTGAAGAAGGTAGACAGCTATGGGTAGGCTCGGCCCCACCGAGATCATTCTGATCCTCGTCGTCATCATCCTGCTGTTCGGTGCGAAGAAGCTTCCGGACATGGCGCGCTCGCTGGGCAAGTCCGCCCGCATCCTCAAGAGCGAGGCCAAGGCCATGAAGTCGGACGGCCAGGACGACACCACCGCGGCGGCCGCGCCTCCGCACGCCGGCAGCGACGCTCCGGCCCAGCGCACCATCCAGGCCGCCCCCGGCGACGTGACCAGCTCGCGCCCGGTGAGCGAGCCGACGGACACCACCAAGCGCTGACGCAAGGCCGGATCAGACTTCCGGCCTGCCGCACGAGATGAGGACGTGGGTTGCTCAAGTCTGCCCGCAACAAGGAGAAGGATCCCGAGGGGCGGATGCCCCTCGTGGAGCACCTTCGCGAGCTCCGCAACCGGCTGGGCAAAGCGCTCCTGGCCATCATCGTGGCCTCTGTGGTGGGTCTGGTCTTCTACCAGGAGATCATCAACTTCCTCACCCGGCCGGTCCAGGAGTCCGTCGGGTGCACGCGCGACTTCACCGAGCTCGCCAAGGAGAGCACCGGAGCCTGCGGCAACATCACGATGTCGGGTCTGATGGGTCCGTTCACGCTGATGATCAAGGTGTCCCTGACGGCCGGTGTGGTCATCGCGAGCCCGGTCTGGCTCTATCAGCTGTGGGCCTTCATCGCGCCCGGCCTGCACCGGCACGAGAAGCGCTACTCGATGGCCTTCGTGGCGGCGGGCTTCCCCCTGTTCATGGTGGGCGCCTACTTCTCGTACCACGTGCTGCCCGCGGCCGCCGAGGTCCTGCTGGACTTCACCCCTGACAACGCCGTCAACCTGCTGCCCCTGGACGAGCTGCTGGACCTCGTGACCCGCATGGTCATCGTCTTCGGCCTCTCCTTCGAGCTGCCGCTCGTGCTCGTCATGATGAACATGACCGGCATGGTCACCGGCCGCCGGATGCTGGGCTGGTGGCGGGCCATGATCATGGGTGTCACCGTGTTCGCCGCGTTCGCCACCCCGACCGTCGACCCGGTCTCGATGCTCTCGCTCGCCGCGCCGATCATCCTGCTGTACTTCGTCGCCACCGGGTTCTCCCTGATGAACGACAAGCGCAGGCGCCGGCGCGATGCGCTCGGCCCCGCCGACGACGAGGCCTCCGAGCTGGATCTCACCCCCGAGGACATCGGCGAGATCGAGACCGTGTCCGTGAGCAAGGCGCTTCCCGCGCAGACCGAGCCCGAGCGGGAACGGATCAACGGGTACGACGACGTGACCTGAGCACCGGCGGCGCATGACACGAAGCGGCGCCACGACGGCGGACGGTCCTCATCTCGACGGTGCCACGATCCGGATAATGATCGTCCTGTTGTCAGTGGGGCCCGGTACGCTCGAAAGCACGATGACAGAGGATCTCTCACCGGCCGAGCGGTACGCGGCAGCACGTAGGCGCGCTGCCGAGCAGGCCACCGCGCTCGCCTCCTTCCGCGAGATGTACGACTTCGGTCTCGATCCCTTCCAGATCGAGGCCTGCCAATCGCTGGAGGCGGGCAAGGGCGTCCTGGTGGCCGCCCCGACCGGCTCGGGCAAGACGATCGTCGGCGAGTTCGCCGTCCACCTCGCCCTGCTCCAGGGCAAGAAGTGCTTCTACACGACACCCATCAAGGCCCTGTCGAACCAGAAGTACGCCGACCTGTGCCGCCGTCACGGCGCCGACAAGGTCGGTCTGCTCACCGGTGACAACAGCGTCAACTCCGACGCCCCCGTGGTCGTGATGACCACCGAGGTGCTGCGGAACATGCTGTACGCGGGTTCCCAGACCCTCCTCGGCCTCGGGTACGTGGTCATGGACGAGGTGCACTACCTCTCCGACCGCTTCCGGGGCGCGGTGTGGGAAGAGGTGATCATCCATCTTCCCGAGTCGGTCACCCTCGTCTCCCTCTCGGCCACCGTGTCGAACGCGGAGGAGTTCGGCGACTGGCTGGACACCGTGCGCGGCGACACCGACGTGATCGTCTCCGAACACCGGCCGGTGCCGCTGTTCCAGCACGTGCTCGCCGGACGGCGGATGTACGACCTGTTCGAGGAGGGCGAGGGCAACAAGAAGGCCGTCAACCCGGACCTGACCCGGATGGCGCGGATGGAGGCCAGCCGGCCCTCCTTCCAGGACCGCCGTCGCGGCCGCTCCATGCGCGAGGCCGACCGTGAGCGCGAGCGCAGACAGCGGTCGAGGATCTGGATCCCGAGCCGGCCCGAAGTCATCGAACGGCTCGACTCCGAAGGTCTGTTGCCCGCCATCACCTTCATCTTCAGCCGCGCCGCCTGCGAGGCCGCCGTCCAGCAGTGCCTGTACGCGGGACTCAGGCTGAACGACGACGAGTCCCGGCACAAGGTGCGCGCCCTCGTCGAGGAGCGCACCGGCTCCATTCCCCGCGAGGACCTCCATGTCCTCGGCTACTACGAGTGGTTGGAGGGCCTGGAGCGTGGCATCGCGGCCCACCACGCGGGCATGCTGCCGACGTTCAAGGAGGTCGTCGAGGAACTCTTCGTACGTGGCCTGGTCAAGGCCGTGTTCGCCACCGAGACCCTCGCGCTCGGCATCAACATGCCCGCCCGCTCGGTGGTGTTGGAGAAGCTCGTCAAGTGGAACGGCGAGCAGCACGCCGACATCACCCCCGGTGAGTACACCCAGCTGACGGGGCGGGCGGGCCGGCGCGGCATCGATGTCGAGGGCCATGCGGTGGTGTTGTGGCAGCGGGGCATGAACCCCGACCACCTCGCCGGGCTCGCCGGCACCCGTACGTATCCGCTGCGCTCCAGCTTCAAGCCGTCGTACAACATGGCGGTCAACCTGGTCGAACAGTTCGGGCGGCACCGCTCGCGCGAGTTGCTGGAGACCTCGTTCGCTCAGTTCCAGGCCGACAAGTCGGTCGTCGGGATCTCCCGGCAGGTGCAGCGCAACGAGGAGGGCCTCGAAGGCTACCGGGAGTCCATGACCTGCCACCTCGGGGACTTCGACGAGTACGCGCGCCTCAGGCGGGAGCTCAAGGACCGCGAGACGGAGCTGGCCAAGCAGGGGGCCGCGCAGCGGCGCGCCGAGGCCGCCGTCGCGTTGGAGAAGCTGAAGCCCGGGGACGTCATCCACGTGCCGACGGGCAAGTACGCCGGGCTCGCGCTGGTGCTGGACCCCGGGCTGCCCGCCGGGCGGTCCAACGGCCACCGGGGGTTCGAGCACCACGACGGGCCGCGTCCGCTGGTGCTGACCGCCGAGCGGCAGGTCAAGCGGCTGGCGTCGATGGACTTCCCGGTGCCGGTGGAGGCGTTGGAGCGGATGCGGATCCCGAAGTCCTTCAACCCGCGTTCGCCGCAGTCCCGCCGGGATCTGGCGTCGGCGCTGCGCACCAAGGCCGGGCACCTGGTGCCGGACCGGCACCGCAAGCGGCGGGCCGCCGCCGCGGACGACCGCGAGATCGCGCGGCTGCGCACCGAGTTGCGGGCGCATCCGTGCCACGGCTGCGACGAGCGCGAGGACCACGCGCGGTGGGCCGAGCGGTACCACCGGCTCAAGCGGGACACCGCGCAGCTGGAGCGGCGTATCGAGGGCCGCACGAACACCATCGCGCGGACCTTCGACCGGATCGTCGCCCTGCTCACCGAGCTGGACTACCTGCGGGGTGACGAGGTCACCGAGCACGGCAAGCGGCTCGCCCGGCTGTACGGCGAGCTGGACCTGCTCGCCAGTGAGTGTCTGCGGGCGGGTGTGTGGGAGGGGCTCGGGCCGGCGGAGCTCGCGGCGTGCGTCTCGGCCCTGGTCTACGAGGCCCGCGTGGGGGACGACGCGATGGCGCCGAAGCTGCCGTCCGGGAACGCCAGGGCCGCGCTGGGCGAGATGGTGCGGATCTGGGGGCGGCTGGACGCGCTGGAGGAGGAGTTCCGGATCACGCAGAGCGAGGGGGTCGGGCAGCGGGAACCCGACCTCGGCTTCGCCTGGGCCGCGTACATGTGGGCTTCGGGGTCGGGGCTCGACGAGGTGTTGCGTGAGGCGGAGATGCCGGCGGGTGACTTCGTGCGGTGGTGCAAGCAGGTGATCGATGTGCTGGGACAGATCTCGGCGGCGGCGCCGGCCGGGTCGACCGTGGGCAAGAGTGCGCGTAAGGCTGTGGACGGGGTGTTGCGGGGGGTTGTGGCTTACTCGTCGGTGGGGTGAGGGTGGGTTCGCCCCGGGGTGGGGGTGGGTTTGCCCTGGGTGGGGGTGGGCTGGGGTTCGTCGGCGGGTGCGGGTGAGTGGGGGTTCTCGCGCAGTTCCCCGCGCCCCTGAATCCGTGGGGGTTCTGGTGTGTGGGTCCCCGTGCCCCTGAATCCGTGGGGGTTCTGGTGTGGGTCCCCGTGCGGCTCGAAGCAGCAGAAGCCTTCCCTTGACCCCTGGAGGAGGCCTGGGCCCGGGCTCAGCGGGCCAGGTAGCGCCTCCAGCCGCCGTGTTCCGTGATGTCCGGGGCGTCCCGGAGAGCCGTCGGTTCGCAGAGGAAGCCCGGGGCTCGGGTGCCGTCGGAGAGTTCGACGGAGCCGAGGGCCATGGGGCGGGGGAGGGTCGTCAGCAGGCGGCCCAGGCCTTCGGCGGGGAGGCGCCAGATCTCGGTCTCGATCGGGGCGCCGCCCTCGCCCACGTGGACCAGGCCCGGCTTGGGCGGGTCCGTACGCAAGGCGTGGAGGCGGTAGGCGGGTGCCGTCGTGGTCGTTCGCTCCAGTCGGGCGCCCAGGGACAGCAGTTGGGGGTTCAGCGGCTGGCCCGAGAGGTGGGCGCCGACGACCGCCAGGCGGGTGTCCGGCTGGAGCTCCGCGGCGAGGCGGGCCAGGCGGTCGTCCGTGAAGGCCGGGCCGATGAGCATCACGCCGAAGGGGAGACCGTCCGCCTCGCCCGCGGGGACCGCCACCGCCGCCAGGTCGAAGAGGTTCGTGGAGTTGGTGAAACGGCCGAGGCGGGCGTTGGCGCCCAGCGGGTCGGCGGCCACCTCGGCGAGCGTGGGGTGGCCCGGTGTCGTCGGCAGCAACAGGGCGTCCGCGTCGGCCAGTTCGGCGAGCGCGCGGGTGCGCAGGGTGGCCAGCTGGTCCTGGTCGGCGAAGAGCCGGTGGGCCGGGATGTCCCGGGCCCGGGTGATGATCCCCGCGACGGTGGGGTCCAGGGAGTCGACGCCGTCCGCGATCGCCTTGTCGACGAAGGCGCCGACCGCCGTGTAGCGCTCGGCCACGAAAGCGCCCTGGTAGAGCATGGCCGCCGCCTCGGTGAAGGGGGCGAGGTCCAGGGGGCGTACGTCCGCGCCCGCGGCTCTCAGACGGGTCACCGTCGCCTCGTACGCCTCCGCCCAGCCCTCGTCCAGCTCGCCCAGCTGCTCGCGTGGGGGGACCGCGACGCGCCAGGGGCCCGGGGTGCGTGGAGGGAGGGGCGGGAGGGCTCGGTCGGGCGGGGAGGCCATGTGGGCGAGGGCCTGTTCCGCCTCCGGGAGGGTGCGGGCGAACACGGTGACGCAGTCGAGCGAGGCGCAGGCCGGGACCACGCCGGTGGTGGGGACCAGGCCCCGGGTGGGCTTCAGGCCGACGATGCCGTTGAACGCGGCGGGCACCCTGCCGGAGCCCGCCGTGTCGGTGCCGAGCGCGAAGTCGACGAGGCCCAGCGCCACCGCCACGGCCGAACCCGCGCTGGAGCCGCCGCTGACACGGGACGGGTCGTGGGCGCCCCGCACGGCGCCGTACGGGGAGCGGGTGCCGACCAGGCCGGTGGCGAACTGGTCGAGGTTGGTGGTGCCGAGGACGAGCGCGCCGGCCGCGCGGAGGCGGGCGACGACCGGCGCGTCGGCGTCCGGGGTGTACGCGTACGCGGGGCAACCGGCGGTCGTCGGCAGGCCGTGGACGTCGATGTTGCCCTTGACGGCGACGAGACGGCCGGCGAGGGGGAGGTGGGCGCCCGCGGCCAGGCGGGCGTCGATGGCTTCGGCTTCGGCCTCCGCTTCGGCCCGGGGGCGTAGGTCGATCCAGATCTCGGGGCGGTCGACGGCTTCGATACGGGCGTAGGCGGCGCGGACCCTGGTGAGGGTGGGGGAGTGGGAGTGGGGCATCTGTGCTCCTGGGGGCTGTGGTCGGCTGCGGGTCGGTCGGGCTTCTCGCGCAGTTCCCCGCGCCCCTGTCGGCCCTACTCGGGGTCCGGAGTCAGGATGATCAAGGCGGTGCCCGCGGTCACCTGGGCGCCCGGACTGGTCAGGACCTGGTCGATGACGCCGTTCGCGGGGGACGGGACGTGGGACTCCATCTTCATCGCCTCCAGGGACAGGAGGGGCTGGCCGGTGGTCACCCGGTCTCCCGGTCGTATGTTCACCTGCCAGACCGAGGCGGCGAACTCGGCCTCGATCAGGTGGCCGCCCTCGGGGACGTGGATCTCGGCGGGCGGCAGCGGTTCGGCTGCCCCCGTCTCCGCCCTGTCGAACTCGCCGGCGGCCTCCCAGGCCGCTCTCTCCGCCGCGAACGCCGTCTGCTGCCGCCTCCTGAACTCGGCCACGGATGCGGCGTTCTCGGCCAGGAAGGCCTCGTACTCGGCCAGGGAGAAGGTGCCCTGCTCGACGCGCGGGACGAAGCGGCCCGAGACGATGTCCGCGCGCAGGTCCAGTAGCTCGTCGGCGTCCACCGGATACCACTTGATGCGGTCGAAGAAGCGGAGCAGCCAGGGGGAGCCGGGCTCGAAGGCGCCGCGCTGCTGCCAGGGCGACCACACCTGGGTGGTGCGGCCGACGAACTGGTAACCGCCAGGCCCTTCCATGCCGTAGACGCACAGGTAGGCGCCGCCGATGCCGACCGAGTTCTCCGCCGTCCAGGTGCGGGCCGGGTTGTACTTCGTGGTCACCAGGCGGTGCCGGGGGTCCAGCGGGGTCGCCACGGGAGCGCCCAGATAGACGTCGCCCAGGCCCAGCACCAGGTACTCGGCGGCGAAGACCGTGTCGTGGACGTCGGCCACCGTGTCCAGGCCGTTGACGCGGCGGATGAACTCGATGTTCCAGGGGCACCAGGGCGCGTCGTCGCGGACGCCCGCCATGTAGCGGGCGATGGCCTCACGGGTCGCGGGGTCGTCCCAGGAGAGGGGCAGATGGATCGTGCGGGAAGGGACGACCAGCTCGTCCGTCGGGGGGAGGGCCGCCGCGATCCGGCGTACCGCGGTGAGGAGTTCGGACTGGGGGAGCCGTCCCGGGTCCGTGCGGATCTGCAGGGAGCGGATGCCGGGGGTGAGGTCGGTGACGCCGTCGAGGCCCGCCTCGGCGACCGCCTCCATCAGGGCGTGGACCCGCATCCGCAGGGCCAGGTCGAGCCGCATGGGCCCGAACTCGACCAGGAGGTTGTCGTCGCCGCTGCGGCGGTACGTCACGTCGCCGTCGCGGGCGAGGACACCGCCGTCGACGATCGCGGGGCGGGGCGAGGTGTCGTCCGCGACCGGGCGGAAGCGGACGGTGTCTCCGGGACGCAGCTGGCCGAGCTTCCAGCGCTCGGTGGAGACGACCGTGGCCGGGCAGACGAAGCCGCCGAGGGAGGGGCCGTCGGGGCCCAGGAGGACCGGCATGTCCCCGGTGTAGTCGACGGCGCCGACCGAGTACGGCGTGTCGTGGATGTTGGAGGGGTGCAGGCCCGCCTCGCCGCCGTCGGCGCGGGCCCAGCGGGGTTTGGGCCCGACGAGGCGTACGCCGGTGCGGGCCGAGTTGAAGTGGACCTTCCAGTCGGCCGCGTAGAACTCGTGGATGTCCTCCTCGGTGAAGAACTCCGGCGCGGCGTGCGGGCCTTCGAGGACGGCCACCTGCCAGGAGGCGGGGAAGGAGGGGCGCTCCTGCGGGGGGACGGGTCCCGCGTGCCGCGTGACTTCGCCGCCGTGCAGGACGTCGCCCGTGCGCAGGGCCCGGCCGCCGTGGCCGCCGAAGCGGCCCAGGGTGAACGTGGCGGCGCTGCCGAGGAACGAGGGGACGTCGAGGCCGCCGCCCGCGAAGAGGACGTAGGTGCGCAGTCCGTGTCCCGTGGGGGCGCCGACGGCCAGTACGGCTCCGGCGGGTACCGTCACCGGTTCCCACAGCGCGATCGGCGAGCCGTCCACGGCCACCGGGGCCGGGGCGCCCGTCACGCAGATCGTGGTGGCGTGCGTGAAGCGCAACGACGGGCCCTGAAGGGTGCATTCGAGGCCGGGGGCGCCGTCGGGGTTGCCCAGCGCCCGGTTGCCGAGACGGAAGGACAGGTCGTCCATGGGGCCGCTGGGCGGGACGCCGACCTGCCAGTGTCCGGTGCGGCCGGGCCAGTCCTGCACGGTGGTGAGGGTGCCGCCGGAGACGACCTCGATCCGGGGTGTCGGGTCGGTGACGGCGGCGAGGGTCGCCGTGGAGTGGCCGGCCCGCCGGAAGTCCCCGTCGGTGAGGGCCGCCCGGAGCTGGCCCAGGTTCGTCTCGATGCCGTCGACCCGGGTCCCGGCCAGCGCCTCGTCGAGCCGGCGCAGGGCGTGGGCGCGGTCGGAGCCGTGCGCGACGACTTTCGCGAGCAGCGGGTCGTACGACGCCGTGACCTCCGTACCGGTCTCCGCCCAGCCGTCGACGCGGACACCCGGCGGGAACTCCACCCGCGTCAACAGGCCCGCGCTCGGCCGGTGTTCACGAGACGGGTCCTCGGCGTAGACCCGGGCCTCGACGGCGTGGCCGCGCGGCTGGCCCGGGGCCCGGACGACGGAGGCCTCGCCGCGGGCCAGGCGCAGCATCCAGGCGACGAGGTCGACGCCGTAGATCTCCTCGGTGACCGGATGTTCCACCTGGAGGCGGGTGTTGACCTCCAGGAAGTACGCCTCCTCGCGCGCGGCGTCGTACACGAACTCGACCGTGCCGGCGGAGCGGTACTCGACACTCGCGCACAGGTCGCGCGCGGCGGCGGCCAGAGACGCGCGTACGTGGTCGGGCAGGCCGGGAGCGGGGGCCTCCTCGACGACCTTCTGGTTGCGGCGCTGGAGGGTGCAGTCACGGTCGCCGAAGGTGACGACGAGGCCGTCGCCGTCGCCGAAGACCTGCACCTCGACGTGGCGGGCCCGCTCGACGAGGCGTTCGAGGTAGACACCCGACGAGGACCCCGGGCCGAAGGAGGCGGCGGCGACGCGCCGCACCCGCTCCCAGGCCTCGGTGAGTTCGCCGGCGGATCGACATGCCGACATACCGATACCGCCGCCTCCGCCGGTGGCCTTGAGCATCACCGGGTAGCCGATGGCCGAGGCCTGCACGAGGGCGTCGTCGAGCGAGTCGAGCAGGTCGGTGCCGGGCAGGAGGGGCACGCCCGCCGCCTCGGCCGCCGCCCGCGCGGTGTGTTTGGCGCCGAACAGCTCCAGTTGATCGGGGGTGGGGCCGACGAAGACGATGTCCGCCTCCACGCAGCGGCGGGCGAAGTCCGCGTCCTCGGAGAGGAACCCGTACCCGGGGTGGACGGCACCCGCACCGGTGTCCTTCGCGGCCTTCAGGACCAGGTCCGCGTCGAGGTACGACTCCTTCGGGGGCGCCGGGCCGAGCCGTACCGCCTCGTCGGCGAGCCGGACGTGGGCGGCGGAGCGGTCGGCGTCGGAGTACACCGCGACCGTGCGCAGGCCCAGTTCGCGGGCGGTGCGGATGATCCGGACGGCGATCTCGCCCCGGTTGGCGACCAGCAGGGTGTCGAAGGTCATGTGCTCTTCCCGGTGATCGTCATCTCCACGGGCGTCGGGTCGAAGCCGTTGCAGGGGTTGTTGATCTGGGGGCAGTTGGAGACCAGGACCAGCACGTCGCGTTCGGCGCGCAGGGTGAGGGCGAGACCGGGCGCGGAGATCCCGTCGACGATGCCGAGGGTGCCGTCCCGCTCGACCGGTACGTTCATGTACCAGTTGATGTTCGACACCAGGTCGCGTTTGCCGAGGCCGTGCCGCGCGCCCTCCGCGAGGAAGTTGTCCACGCAGGCGTGCTGCGACCAGGTGTGGTGCCCGTACCGCAGGGTGTTCGACTCCTTGGAGCAGGCGCCGCCGACCGTGTCGTGCCGGCCCACGTCGTCGGCGGTCACGGTCATCAGCGGGGTGTGTTCGTTCGACATCAGCACGCTGCCGGTGGTGAGGAAGATGCCGCCCTGCGCGTGGATCGTGTCGGGCGCGCTGTAGCGGACGGCCGTGTCGTGGACGTCGTACACCAGGAAGTCGACGGCCTGGTTGCCGTGCAGGTCGGTGAGGGTGAGGCTCTCGCCGGCGCGGATCACCGACGACCAGGCGGCGCGGGCCGGGACCACGGTCCTCGTGCTCATGCGGTCTCCCTCGCGGCGAGGAACTCGGCGGTGTTCAGGAAGGCGCGGCGGCCCTCGGGCGAGGCGTCCCACAGGGGGTCGCCGGGCCGGGTCGGCCGGGCGCGCCAGGCGAGCACCTCCAGCGGGGTGCTGACGTACTCGGGGCGCGGGTCGGCCGGGTGCGGCACATTGACGATCAGCACGGTCACGTCCTGTTCGGTGCGCAGGGTCACGGCGGCGCCGGGGCCGGCCGAGCCGGTGAAGTCGAGGGTGCCGTCCTCGCGTACTCGTACCCCCTGGAAGAAGGAGAGGGAGGGCGGGAGGTCCCGGGGTTCCAGACCGTTCTTGGCGGCGGCGAGCTTGAACAGTTCACGCCCGGCGGGAGAGGAGGAGTGCGGGGTGCCGTCCCCGTACCGCTCGGTGTTGCGCACCAGGGTGGAGGTGCCGCACAGGGCGTCGTGGCGGCCCGAGGTGTCGGCCACCACCGAGGCCAGGACACGGCCCTGGTCGGAGAGCAGCAGGACGCCCTCGCCCAGGTAGGCGTTCCACTGGACCTTGACGGTGTCGGCCACGTTCAGCCGCTCCCAGGGGCGGTCGGCGTGGTGCAGCAGCAGATGCGCGCACGCGTCGCCGCGCAGGTCGGTCAGCCGGATCTCGGTGCCGCGGGCGAGCACCCGGTGCGTGTAGTTGCCGCCCGCCACCGTCTCGGCCCAGACCAGCCGGGCGGCCTCGGGGGGAGGGTCGGGCCAGTCGCTCGCGGGCACCACGGGCATGGCCTCGGCGCGGGCGCCCTCCTGTGCGCGGGCATGATCACGTGCTCCGTACGTCGTCGATGTCGCCATCGTGGGACCTCCGGGTGCGGCGTGTATTTCTGTCGTGCGACAGAAATTAGGAGCGGGCTGCGTCGGTGCCATGTCCCTCGCGTTGCCGGGCGGTTACCGACCTCTCACGATGATCGTGCCCGGCCGGGGGTGGCGGAACAGCGCGTCGGCCGTCGCCGGTGGCCGGGGGCCGTGTGCGAGGATCGAACGCATGGGAAGCGCGGGTGGCGGCGGTGGGCGGCGGGTCGGCAGACCGCGCGCCGAGGGCCGGCCGGAGAGCGGGCTGTCGCCCCGGGACGAACTGCTCGCAGCCGCCGCCGAGTTGTTCACGACGCGGGGATACGCCGCCACCACCACCCGGGCCGTCGCCGAGCGCGCCGGCATGCGGCAGGCGTCCATGTACCACTATGTGTCCGGCAAGGAGGAACTGCTCGCCGAGCTGCTGGAGTCCACGGTCACGCCGTCGTTGCTCTGCGCCCGTGACCTTCTCGCCCGGGACGCCGCCCCCGCCGAGGAACGGCTGTGGGAGCTGTGCCGCGCCGACGTCGCCCTGCTCTGCGGTGGGCCGCACAACCTCGGCGGCCTGTACCTCCTCCCGGAGGTCCGCGCCGAACGCTTCGCGGGCTTCCACGCCGTACGGTCCGAACTCAAGGACGCCTACCGGCAGTTGATCGCCGCGACGGCCGTGGGTGGGACGCTCGCCAAGAGCGAGCTGGAACTGCGGACCGATCTCGTCTTCGGGCTGATCGAGGGAGTCATCCTCGTCCACCGCTCCGAGCCCGACCGCTCCGTCTCCGTCTTCGCCGAGGCGACGGCGGACGCGGCGCTGCGTATCGCCGGGGTCTGACGGCGTATCGCCGGGGTCTGACGGCCCTCCTCGGTGCCCGGCCGCCAAGGGCCCGGGCGGTGCGTCTCCGTGGTCGGTTCACTCTGTCAAGAGGCTCTTTTCGTACGGCTGTTCCTCGCTACTCGGCGTGTGCGAGTGGCGACCCGCCGTGTAAATGACCAGAGCGTACTCCTGTCGCGAGGGTGATTTCAGTCGGTTGCTGAATATGACACAGCGATGATCCGGTCGGACTAAGCTCGCCCGCAGCGCACCGAGTTGAGATGTATTCGGGCGCTTGTTCCAAAAAATACCGAAGATCCAGTTTGATTCGCGGATGAACCCGAGCAACCTCCAGCAACTCTCCGCAAGTCCCCCGACCATCAGCCGAACCGTCTTTAGAGGGCATACATGGTGAGTGTTCAATCGCCTCCCGGTGGCCGTGAACTTCCCTACGCGCGCGTGCTGCCGCTGCCGGCGATACTGATGGCCGCGGCGACCGGGACCACCGTCTCCCTGGTGACGGGGCCGGCCCGGCTCGCCGTCGGCTTGTGCGGAGCCGTCGCGACGCTCCTGCTGATCACGGTCGCCGCCGTCGCGGTGCGCGGCGGCCGTCGTACGGTCCGAGAACTGCGCGCCGAGCAGCAGCGTCAGACCGCCTTCCTCGAGCAGCGGATCGCCGCCCACGACCAGGAATTCAACCGGCTGGGCAAGGAGATCCTGCCCGCCGCGCTGTACCGGCTGCGCGGCGGAGAATCCCCCTCAGAGGTGATTCGTCACGTCGTCGACGGTGACGTCGAGTGGCGCGAACTTCCGGAATCCCAGCGCGAATTGCTGCGCACCCTGCTCACCATCGTCGACCGCGAGGAAGCGCTGCGCGACTCCTCGCAGCGGTCGTTCGTCAACATCGCCCGCCGCGTCCAGGCGATCGTCCACCAGCAGAACAACGAACTCCGCGAGATGGAGGAGGACCACGGGCGCAACCCCGAGGTCTTCGACGACCTGCTGCGCATCGACCACGGCACCGCCCTGATCGGCCGTCTCGCCGACTCCATCGCCGTCCTCGGCGGCAGCCGCCCCGGCCGTGTGTGGACCCGGCCCGTCCCGCTCTACAGCGTGCTGCGCGGCGCCATGTCCCGCATCCTGGAATACCGCCGCATCGAGCTCGAGTCGATCGCCAAGGTGAACGTCAACGGCGTCGGTGTCGAACCGGTCATCCACGCCTGCGCCGAGCTCCTCGACAACGCCACCCGCTACTCGCCGCCCCACACCAAGGTGCACGTCACCGCCGTGGAGGTGCAGACCGGCATCGCCATCGAGATCGAGGACGGCGGCATCAGTCTCAGCGAGGAGAGCCGCGCCAAGGTCGAGGACATGCTCGCCAAGGCCCAGCAGGGCGTGGACATCCAGGAGATGGGCGACACCCCGCGTCTCGGCCTCGCCGTCGTGGGCCGCCTGTCGACCATGTACAAGATGCACGTCTCGCTGCGGCCCTCGGCCTACGGCGGTGTCCGCGCCGTGATCGTCGTGCCCCGCGACCTGCTGACCGACGAACCCGCCCCCGGCCTCGCGCACGGCATCGGCGCCGGCGCCGTGACGACCATCGACAACGGCGGCGTCGAAGGCCCCAACCGCAAGCCCAAGCGCCGCCGCCCGACCACCGGCCCGCGGATCCCGAGCTCCGCGGAGGAGATGAGCCGGGACATGGAGGACGACGTTCCCGTCGTCACCGAGTGGACCGCCAACGGCCTGCCGCAGCGCCGCAGCCGCAGCAAGATCCCGCTCAGCCAGCGCTACGCCGAGGCCGCCGCCGCGGAGGCCGCGGCCGAGGCCGCCATGGCCGCCGCCCCCGTGTGGCAGCCGGAGCCCGAACCGGAGAAGGAGCTGCCGCCGCCCGGCATGTGGGTCGAGGCGTTCATGGCCGGGCTCAAGGGCGACCCCGACCCGAACGCCCGACGGAACCCGGACGACTCGACGGCGTCCACCGCTCTCACCGCGAACACCGAGCCGGCCCGCACCGAGGCCGACGACGAGGGGGACCTCAAGTGATCCAGCAACGAGCCAATTTCGACTGGCTGCTGAAGGATCTGGCCGACGGCGTACCCGGTATCCAGCAGATCGTCGTGCTCTCCGCCGACGGCCTGCGGATCGCCCGCCACGGCGGCGACCCGGACGCCGCCGACCGCGTCGCAGCCGCCTGCGCGGGGCTGCAGAGCCTGGCCGGCGCCGTGGCCGGTGAGATCCCGCAGAGCGACGGCCACATGCGGATGGTCATCATCGAGATCAACGGTGGCTACTTCTACATGATGGCCGCCGGCGCCAACGCCTACCTCGCGGTGCTCGCCAACGAGGTCGCCGAACCCGGCCTGATGAGCAACCGCATGCGCGACCTCGTGGACCGCATCGGCTCCCACCTCACCAGTCCGCCGCGGCGGAACGGGCAGACCGTATGACGCCTCCGCAACGCCGGCGGCGCCAGCCCAAGCACGAGCCCCCGCCCCCGCCGCCTCCGCCGCTCCCGCCGTCGTCCCAGCCCTCGCAGCCCGAGGGCGATGACGCCGCCGGCGCATCGGGCGGTCGCCCGCCCGAGCGGCTCTACATCCTCACCGGCGCGGACGGTGAGCGAGCCCCGATCGACCTCGTCACGTTAATCGTGGCGCGTGCCGATCCGCCGCCGTCCGCCGCTCCGGAGCAGTCGGCGTTGCTGCGGCTCTGCCAGGCCCCCTTGTCCGTGGCCGAGATCTCGGCCTATCTCAACCTGCCGATCAGCGTGGTGACCGTCCTGCTCACCGAGCTGCTGACGGCCGAACTGGT
This sequence comes from Streptomyces gottesmaniae, assembly GCF_031845845.1. Classification (NCBI taxonomy): domain Bacteria; kingdom Bacillati; phylum Actinomycetota; class Actinomycetes; order Kitasatosporales; family Streptomycetaceae; genus Streptomyces; species Streptomyces gottesmaniae. The sequence goes on along the minus strand of NZ_JAVRFJ010000005.1, from coordinate 69,095 downwards.
TCAGGCACGCGCACCGGTCGTCCGGCAGGCGCGGGCAGACCGTTCCCTCCTCGAAGCGGTGATGCATGGACTTCAAAAGCTCTGACACCATCACGGGTCCACGGACCGAGGACCACCTGCCGCACACCGCGCAGGCCGCGGCGAAGATCGTGATCGTGGGTGGTTTCGGCGTCGGCAAGACGACCATGGTGGGGTCCGTCAGCGAGATCAGGCCGCTGACGACCGAGGAGACCATGACCCAGGCCGGCATCGGGGTCGACGACAACTTCGGCTCCAAGTCCAAGACGGCCACCACCGTGGCCATGGACTTCGGCCGCATCAGCATCACGGACGAGCTGGTGCTCTACCTGTTCGGCACCCCCGGGCAGGAGCGCTTCTGGTTCCTGTGGAACGGCCTGTTCGAGGGTGCCCTCGGGGCGGTCGTCCTGGTCGACACCCGCCGGCTGGAGGTCAGCTTCGATGTCATGGGCCGCCTGGAGGAACGCGGTGTGCCCTTCGTCGTGGCGGTCAACGACTTCCCGGACGCGCCCCGCTACGCCGTCGGGGAACTGCGTCAGGCCCTCGACCTGTCCGAGGAGATCCCGATCATCCGCTGCGACGTACGCCGCCGGGCGTCCAGCCGGGACGTCCTGATGACCCTCATGACCTTCCTGCACTCCCTGGCGATGTCGGGGGCGACGGCACCGGGGGCGGCCTCGGCCTGAAACCGGCGCGCGCCCGCGCACGCCGGGGGCCCGCCGTCCTCCCTGACACCGACACCCCGTCGTCCCCGCAATCCCTCTCACCTTCACAGACACCGGATTCACCTCAGTTCGGAGCGATCACCGTGACGCCTGAAACAAACTCCCTGACCGGCACGGACGGCCCCACGCTCGGGCCGCCCCCCGGTTGCCCCGCCCACCACAGTCCGGGCGGGCTCCGCCGCCTGTACGGCCCCGAGGCGGAGGACCTGGGAGCCGTGTACGAAAAGCTCCGCGCGGAACACGGCTCGGTGGCCCCCGCCCTGCTCCACGACGACGTACCCATCTGGGTGGTACTGGGGCACGGCGAGAACCTGCACATGGTGAGTACGCCGTCGCAGTACTCCCGGGACACCCGTCTCTGGAACAAGCTCCAGGACGGCACGTTCAAGCCCGACAACCCGCTGATGCCGCACATCGCGTGGCAGCCCATCTGCTGCCACGCCGAGGGCGACGAGCACCTGCGGCTGCGCGGCGCGGTCACCGGCGCCATGTCGACGATCAACTTCCGGGGCATCCGCCGCAGCATCAACCGCTACACCCAGCAGCTCGTCAACGAGTTCTGCGAGGAGGGCGAGGCGGACCTCGTCAGCCAGTTCGCCGAGCACCTGCCGATGGCGGTGATGTGCGAGATCCTCGGCATGCCCGAGGAGTACAACGACCGGATCGTGCACGCCGCCCGCGACATGCTCAAGGGCACCGAGACGGCGATCGCCAGCAACGCCTACATCATGGAAGCCCTGATGGGGCTCACCTCCCGCCGCAGGGCGCACCCCCAGGAGGACTTCACCAGCCACCTGATCAACCACCCGGCCCGGCTCAACGACGAGGAGGTGAGCCAGCACCTGCGCGTCGTGCTCATCGCCGCGTACGAGGCCACCACCAACCTCCTGGCCAACGTGCTGCGGGTGGTCCTCACCAACCCCGGGTTCCGCGCCCAGCTCAAGGGCGGCCAGATGACGGTGCCCGAGGCGGTCGAGCAGTCCCTGTGGGACGAGCCCCCCTTCAGCACACAGCTCGCCTACTTCGCCAAGCAGGACACGGAGCTGGGCGGTCAGCGGATCCGCAAGGGCGACGGTCTGCTCTTCGGCATCGCGCCGGGCAACGTCGACCCGCGGGTACGGCCCGATCTCACCGCCAACATGCAGGGCAACCGCTCGCACCTCGCCTTCGGCGGCGGCCCGCACGAGTGCCCGGGCCAGGACACGGGCCGAGCCATCGCCGACGTCGGTGTCGACGCCCTGCTGGCGCGTCTTCCGGACATCCAGCTCAACTGCGAGGAGCACGAGCTGCGCTGGCGGGCCTCGATCTCGACCCGGCATCTGGTCGAGCTTCCGGTGCGCTTCGAGCCGAAGGAGAAGGAGAAGCTGGAGCCGCGGCCCCTGGGCCGTCCCGTGCCGTCGCAGCGTGAGGGCGGGAAGACCACCCCGCCGAGCCCGCGGTCCGAGGCCGCCGCGCCCGCGACCGCGCGGTCGGCGCCGGCGTCGGCCGAACCCCCCGCCCGGCCCGGTCTCCTGCGCCGCGTGCTGCTGTGGATGAGCGGCCGATAGCCGACCCCTCAGGCCCGGGCGTCGTACGGTGTGCCCGCCCACTCCTCGTACGACGCCCACGCCTGAAGCACCCGCCCGCTCACGAACCGGTGCTCGCGCCCCGTGACCGGATCGGTGAACTCCAGCACCCGCGCGAGCAGTTGCAGCGGACGGCTGAAGTCGTCGGCCGGCGCGGGGCCCCGCACTTCCGGGTACAGCGGTTCACCGAGGATCGGCACGCCCAACGTGGCCATGTGCACCCGCAGTTGATGCGTCTGCCCGGTGCGGGGAGTCAGTCGATAGCGGGCCAGCCCGTCGTCCCGCCGCCGCAGCAGCTCCACCTCACTGACGGCGTTGGGTTCGCCGTCGGCCTCGTGGGCCGCCATGACCCCGCGCTCCTTCACGATCCGGCTGCGCACGGTGCGGGGGAGGGCGAGCGCCGGATCGTACGGGGCGACGGCCTCGTACTCCTTGGTGACGAGCCGGTCGCGGAACAGCGACTGGTAGGCGCCCCGTTCCCCGGGGCGCACGGTGAACAGCACCAGCCCGGCGGTGAGCCGGTCCAGGCGGTGGGCGGCGCTCAGCGTGGGCAACCCCAGTTCGCGACGGAGCCGGGCGAGCGCGGTCTCGGCGACATGGCTGCCGCGTGGTGTCGTGGCGAGGAAGTGCGGCTTGTCGACCACGACGAGGTGCTCGTCGCGGTACACGACCTCCAGGGCGAACGGCACCGGCACCTCGTGCGGCAGGTCCCGGTGGAACCACACGCACATGCCCGGCACATACGCCGTGTCCCGCGGCACCGGCCGACCCTCGACGTCCACGATCAGCCCGGCGTCCAGCATGCCGTCGATCACGCCCGGCCCGGCCGCCAGCCGCTCCACCAGGTGATCACGCACGGTCGCCCATGCCGTCCCCTGCGGCAGCCTGACCCGCACCGGATCGACCCCGTCGCGCTGCGGCAGGGGAGAAGGGGGCACCGGACGTCTGCGTCTCATCACGATCAAGCCTACGAGGGGACCGGTGGCGTGTGTGCGGTCCGGTCCCCCTTCTTCCGAACGGCTCCGCCGTCGGTGGGGTCAGGCGGCGCACCGGTAGCGATCGGTGTCCTCGTGCCAGTGATAGGAACCCGCGGCCCAGCCCTGGATGGCCCTGGCGTGGCGGAGCACGGCGCGCTGGGTGTGCTGGCTCGTACGCAGGTCGCGCAGGGCTTGGGGGAGGTCCGACCTGACGGTCTCGTCCAGTGTCCTGACACGGCCCGTCAGGATGCGGTTGACGAGCGAGACCGCCTCGGGGAGGGGGACGCCGTGCAGGTCCTGGGTGACGCGCACGATGTTGTTCTTGGCGACGCCTTCGCGCACTTCCTTGGGGTAGGACACGATGTCGTTGTGCAGATCGACGGTGTCCCGGAACGCGTTGATCAGTACGGTGAAGGGGCGCGTCGCGCGGATGTCGTCGGTGATCTCCCAGCCGAGCGAGTGCTCCATCAGCAGGGCGCTGCACCCGGCCGCACCGTAGTCACGGCGCATCTCCGTCTGTTCGATCAGGTCGGGGAACCTGTGACGGGTGAGGTTCTCCGTCTCCCACAGCGAGGCTTCCAGGAACTGTCGTATCGACCTCGTGTACAGGAACTGCCAGGAGAGGGACGCCGCGGGCGCGGTGCGCTGCCACAGGTCCGCCAGCGCGCGTTCCAGCGGCTCCTTCGGAGTCGGGCCCGAGTCCGGGAGATGTGCTGTGACCGGCAGGAAGGACATCAGGCGTTCGATGCGGTCGAGGATCTGCTCGCGTTTTCCGAGGGCCTCGCACCAGGGCAGGAAGATGTCGTCGAGGCACCAGATCACACTGTGCCAACCGGACAGCAGCTCCAGCTCACGGGCCGACGCGTGCGGGTAGGTCAGGGCGGTGAACCGCGTGAAGTCCGCCCGGTCGAAGATCTCGGCACTCCATCCGCCGTGGTGCGAATCGGTGTGCTGGGGTTCGAGTAATCCCATGGACTGCGCCCACGCGCGAACGCGTGGACGGGTCTCCTCCAAGTGAGGGTTCACCCTGGCCGGGAACGGCATGTAGAACGAGGGTATCTGGAAGGTGTCCGCCACGGCTGCCTCCTGTCTGTGACGACTTGCCTCTGCACCGCCCTCAGCCCTGTGTCGACGGCGTGCGGGGCCGCCACCAGGTCCGTGAATCACGCGCTGTGCTCCGGTCGAACGGGGCCTCGTTGCCTGCGTGCCGGGCGGTGTCGTCGGCCGTGAACTCCGAGGTGACGTACGGACGGTGCAGAAAATCCGTGATCACCATCGCGTGACCGAGCCGTCGGCGACCAGGCCGTGAATCCCCCCGCTTTCCTCTGGGACGCTCTCCGGGTATTTGACCTTCCAAACCACCATCCGCTCCCCGCTGTCCTGCGTCAACCTCGGCGGACCTCCCAGAAGGGCACGCAACGCAGACCTATGGTGATGTGTCAACCGTTTGACTTGAATCTGGGGCGCAGAGCGTGAAATCAGGCCAGTCCCCTGCGAAAGGTGTACGAGACACCGTCGGACGCTCTCTCATCCCTGCCCCCTGCTGCGGCGGCAACCAGCCCCGGCAACCCACCACTTCGCACCATGCGATGGCAGGAGGACCACCGACAGGGCGCGCGACCCCGGCGCGTGGAGCGGCCGTTCGTCCCGCTCTGCCCGGCGCGCCGCCCGTGCCGGGCCTGTGCGGCGGACGGGGGAGCGGCGCGCTGCCGAGGCGGGAGGTGGTGGTGCCGCCGGGCGGGACGAGTGTCACCCGGAGCGCGCGCGGTGGTTGCGGACGAGGTGGTAGGTGACGCCCGCGGCCACCGTGGCCAGGAGGAACAGGACGCTGAACCACTGGAACCACCAGTGGCCGCCGGCCGGGTCGTAGACGTCCGCCCGGGGCCAGGCCAGGTTGACGGTCATGAAGAGGCCGTAGAGGAGGGCGAGGGCGTTGACGGGGATGCCCCAGCGGCCGAGGGAGAAGAGGGGTTTGCCGGTCTCGTCGGTGCCCGGGGTGGGGAAGGTGCCCTTCAGGCGCCGTATCAGGAGCGGGCCGGTGACCATCGCGTACGCCAGGTACAGCATCACGATGCAGGTCGTGCCGATGGCCAGGAACGCCTCCGGCGAGGCGAAGTTGAGGAGCAGCAGGGCGGCGGCGAGGACGCCGACGACCAGCGCGGGGGCGGTGGGCATGCCGGTGCGCGCGGCGACCCTGGCGAGCCGCCCGGCGAAGGGGAGCCGGCCGTCGCGCGCCATCGAGAAGAGCATGCGGCTGGCCGACGTCTGGATGGCGAGCGTGGCCACGATGATCGCCACCACCACGTCGGCGAGCAGGACGCGGCCCACCCCGTCACCGAGGCTGCTGGTCAGGACGTAGCTCAGGCCGTCCACCCCCAGCCTGCCGTCGGTCAGGCTCGGCGCGGCGAGCAGACCGCCGAGGACGAGCAGACCGCCGAGCAGACCGGCCGCGCCGAGCGCCGTGAGGATCGTGCGGGGCGCGATGCGGCGCGGATGGTGGGTCTCCTCGCTCATCTCGCCCGCGCTGTCGAAGCCGATCATCACGTACGCGGCCATGAACGAGCCCACCAGCAGGGCACCCAGCAGATCGGTGCTGCCCTCGGCCATGTGGAAGGTGATGCCGGGGGAGCGCTCGGAGTGGGTGAGCAGCAGGACGATGATCAGGACCGCGCCGATGATCTCGGCGGTCACGCCCACCCGGTTGACCAACGACAGCACCCGGTTGTCGAGGACGTTCACGAACGTGGTGAGGGCCAGCAGGAGCACACCCAGGACGGCCGCGTTCGCCGCGCCCGTCGGCGAGGTGGGCGTCGGGTCGCCGCCCACGAGCTGGAAGCCCGACCAGATGGCCGGCAGCACCATCTGCAGCGCGAGCGCGGCCGCGGCGACCACCACGATCTGTCCGATCACCATGATCCAGCCGGCGAACCAGCCGAAGGTCCGATTGGACAGGCGCGAGGACCATTGGTAGATCGAGCCCGATATCGGGTAGCGCGCCGCGAGTTCCGCGAAGCAGGCGGCCACCAGCAGCTGGCCGACGAGCACCGCCGGCCAGGTCCAGAAGAAGACCGGGCCGCCGAACGCGTATCCGAAGGCGAAGAACTGGAAGACGGTCGTGAGGACCGAGATGAAGGAGAAACCGGCGGCGAACGAGGCGTATCTGCTCAGGCTGCGGTGCAGCTCCTGGCGGTAGCCGAACTCGGTCAGGGAACGGTCGTCGGCGGAGTGGGGCGGCTCCGGACGGAGGTCGGGGGCGGTGCTCGTCATGACGGCAACCTGCTTTCGCAACAAGCGGCGCGAGCTTTCGCGCACCAGCGGCGCGAATTCCTGTCGGGCGACAGAAATTAGGGGAGGCCTGTGTCGCGCGCGTCACGCGGCCGTGTCCGGGGCGCGCCCAAATCCTCACGACCACGGCAGGGGCGGGCAGGTGGGCAAGGAGTGACGGAGGCATGCCGGAGAAGGCCGGGATACGGTCGGCGAGGCCCGCCGGACCGGTGCCGCGGCGGGGGCGGTGTCGCGCCCCCGTGCCGAGCGACCCCGGGCAGCCGGCTTCCGACGACCGCGGTGAGGAACCTCCGGATGAACGACGCCGCACCCCCCACCCACCGGCTCCTCCCGGGAGCGCCCGGCTCGCCCGTGCTGCTGCACGTGCCGCACGGTTCGCGTGTGATCCCGGCGGCCGTACGGGACGGGATCGTGCTCGACGACGCCGCGCTGGAGCGGGAGTTGGACCACATCACCGACGCGTACACGGACCGCATCGCCGAGCGGGCCGCCGGGCGGTCGGCCGTGCGCCCGTGGCGGTTCGTGAACCGGCTGTCCCGGCTCGTGGTCGATCCCGAACGGTTCCCGGACGAGCGGGAGGAGATGCTGGCCGTGGGCATGGGCGCCGTCTACACGAGGACCACGCACCGGGAGGTGCTGCGTCCGGCCGACCACGACGGACAGCCCCTCGACGGAAGCGGGCGCTCGCTCGTCGACGGCTACTTCCGCCCGTACGCCGCCGCCATGACCGACGCCGTCACCGACCGGCTGGCGGCCGTGGGACGGGCGGTGGTCGTCGACGTCCACTCGTATCCGAGCGAGCGCCTGCCCTACGAGCTGCACGGCGACGGTCCCCGGCCGCCCGTCTGTCTGGGCACCGACCCCTTCCACACGCCGGCCGCTCTGCTCGCCGCCGCGCGGGAGGCGTTCGACGGCTTCGGCGGGACGGGTGTCGACAGCCCGTTCGGGGGCGCGTACGTCCCGCTGGAGTACTACGGGCGTGACCCCCGCGTGACCGCTCTGATGATCGAGATCCGCCGCGACGTCTACATGGCCGAGCCGGGTGGTGCGGCGGGCCCGGGGGTGGAGAGGCTCGCGGAGGCGCTCGCGCGGCTGGTGGACACGCTCACGGACGTCTGAACGTCCCCAGCCCGTTCCGGTCGAGCGCCTCGATCGTCACCGAGGTCGCCCGGCCGTCCTCGTCGCCCTTGAAGGTCACGCCGGAGGGCCCGGTGGCGTTCTCGCCCACGGTCTCGAAGAAGAAGGTGTCGCCGTCGTAGTGGGTCAGACGGAACGTCATGGGACGGGGCCCGAGGCGCAGCGTCAGCTCGCCGCCCGTCTCGGTGACCCTGAGGGGGCCGTAGTACGGGTTGGCGTAGGTGCCGGTGTAGGTGGAGTCGGCGCGGGCGTCGGAGGCGTCGTCCGGGGGCTCGGAGTAGTCGGTGGGGGAGCGGAGTTCGTCCTCCTCCCGCTCGTAGATCCCCGCGGCCAGGTCCAGCCAGTCCTCGGTCGGCTTGCCGTGCTGGGCCGTGTCGAAGAAGTCCAGGGCGACGGCGTCCGCGAGACCGACGGGTGCGCCGTTGGTGAGGACGACGATGCCGAGCTGCTCGCCGGGGAGCATCGTGACGTTGGTGTGGGCGCCGAGGGCGAAGGCGCCGGTGTGGCTCAGCCGGAGCCGGCCGAGGTCGTCGTAGGAGACGTTCCAGCCGAGGCCGTAGAAGCCCGTGCGGCCCGCCGGTGCGGGGGGCGGCTGCGAGACGATCTCGGGGACGTGGGTGCGTTCGAGGGGGTCGGCGGCGATGACACGGTCGCCGTCCAGTTCGCCGTTCGCGAGCTGGAGCCGCAGCCAGCGCGAGAGGTCGCGGGCCGAGGAACTGGTGCCGCCCGCCGGGGCCTGGGCATCGGCGTCCCGGACGTACCTCGCCTCCCAGTCGGCCAAGTCGCCGCTGTCCGTGCCGCCTTCGCGGACGTGGCCGAAGGCCTTGTTGTTCGCGCCCTCGTAGTCGCTGAAGCGGGAGCTGGTGGCGTCCATGCCGGCCGGCTTGTACAGGAGGTCCTCGGAGAGCTTCTCCCAGGTCGTCCCCGCGGCGTCGGCGACGGCCTGACCCGCCGCCGTGAGACCGAAGTTGGTGTACGCGTAGCTCGCGCGGAACGGTGTCAGGGGCTCCAGCCGGAGGTGTTCGAGGATGTAGTCGCGGTCGTAGCCGAGGTCCTCCAGGAGGTCGCCGGCGTGGTCGGGGAGGCCGCCGCGGTGGGAGAAGAGGTCGGCCACGGTGACGTGGTCGGTCACCCACGGGTCCTTCAGGGCGAAGCCGGGCAGGTGCTCGGTCACCGGCTCGTCCCAGTCGACAATCTTGTCGCCGACCGCCCCGGCGACCACGGTCGAGGCCAGCGGCTTCGACAGGGACGCCAGCTGGAACACGGTGTCCGGGTCGACCGGGGCCTCCTGGCCGACGTGCCGCTTGCCGTAGCCCTCCAGGTGGACGACCCGGTCCTTGTGGACGACGGCCACCGCGACGCCCGGCACCCCGGTCCGGTCCATGCCACGCTCGACGATGCCGTCGACGGCCTCGACGGCCCGGTCGACGTCCTCCTGCGAGAACTGGGGCGGCGGTTGCGGAGGGGGAGCGGCCGAGGCGGTGTCCATGCCGTACGGGACACCGCCGAGGACCAGCAGCGAGGCCAGGGCGGTCGCGCCCCGGGCCTTGCCGCGGGGCCAAGCCTTGGTTCCGCCCCGGGCCTTGGTTCTGCCGCGGGCCCTGCTTCCGCCTGGGGCCCCGTCTCCACGGCGTGCCCTCGATTGCCGAACAGCCATGTGTTCATTCAAACGGGTGAGCCGGGCTTTGTCCTGGCGAGTCGGCTCGGGGCCGGGGGGTCACGCCGTCGTCGGTGTGCTCTCCTGCTCGGCCTCCACGCGGGCGTTCCACTCCTTCTTGGCGGCCTGCCAGCCGTCCTCGTCGTGGCCGAGGCGCCAGTAGCCCGAGACGGACAAGTCCTCGCGGGGGATGGCGAGTTCCACGCGGAGCAGGCGGCGCAGCTCCTTGACGAAGCCGGCCTCGCCGTGGACGAAGGCGTGCAGTCGGCCCTCGGGGAACTCCAGTGCGCGTACGGCCTCGACGAGGGCCGCGCCGACGGGACGGTCGCCGCGGTGCAGCCAGACCACCTCCACATCGGAGTTGATCTTCTGCTCCTCCTCGGGACCGGCGACCTCGACGATCGCGTGCGCGCGGGCGCCGTCGGGAAGTGCCTCCAGCGAGGCGCCGATCGCCGGCAGGGCGGACTCGTCACCGACGAGGAGATGCCAGTCGGCCTCCGGGTTGGGCGCGTACGCGCCGCCGGGGCCCAGGAAACGGATCAGCTCGCCCGGTTGGACACGGGTGGCCCAGGGGCCCGCGATGCCCTCGTCGCCGTGGAGCACGAAGTCGACGGTCAGCTCGCGCAGTTCGGGGTCCCAGGCGCGCACGGTGTAGGTGCGGGTCACCGGCCACTGGTCCCGGGGGAACTCCGCGCGGATCCGCTCGAGGTCGAAGGGCTCCGGGTAGGTCACGCCCTCGGGACCGAACAGCAGTTTCACGTAGTGGTCCGTACTGCCACGCGGAGAGAACTCGGCGAGGCCGTCACCACCGAGTACGACGCGCTGCATGTGCGGGGTCAGCCGCTCGGTGCGGACGACTCGCGCGGAGTGGGGCTTCGGGGTCCTGCGTACCGGACGCTCTGCCATGACGGCCTCCCAAATACCTAGCTAAGGCTTACCTAAGTTACCATCTCCCCCTTGTTGACACCCCACGCTCGGAGCCCCTACGAGGACTTCACGATGTGAATCGCGCCTCAGACCCCTCACTACCGAAGTGTCTCCCCGCCCTCCGGCGTACGCCCTCTCCGCAGGACGTACATCTCACGTCCCGAGCGTCGTCAGCAGCCGCTGCAACGATCCGCCGAGCCCCCAGCGCGCCGCCAGCGCCTCCAGTGCCGCCGGGTCCCGTGGGGTGCGCGGCAGTGCCGTGTCGACGTCCGGCAAGGGTACGTCGGCCGCCACCAGGACCACCTTCGGCGCGACCGCGACATAGGCCCGCGCCTCGTCGAGCCGCTTGCGCTGCGACGGGGTCAGCTTCGCCGCCGGGTCGTCGACCGCGGCCATGATCCCCGCCAGGTCGCCGAACTGGTCGAGCAGCTTCGCCGCCGTCTTCTCGCCGATGCCCGGCACCCCCGGCAGCCCGTCGCTCGGGTCGCCGCGCAACAGGGCCAGATCCGCGTACCCGCGCCCGACCACCCCGTACTTCTCGCGCAGCCAGGCCTCGTCGGTGAGCTGCAGCGTGCCCACGCCCTTCAGCGGATACAGCACCCGCACCTCGCGTGCGTCGTCGACCAGCTGATAGAGGTCGCGGTCGCCGGTGACGATGTCGACGGGCTCCTTCGCCCGGGCGGTGAAGGTGCCGATCACGTCGTCCGCCTCGTACCCGGCGACGCCCACGCGCGCGATGCCGAGCGCGTCCAGCACCGCCTCGATGACCGGCACCTGCGGGGAGAGGGTGTCCGGCACCTCCTCCTCGTCCGGCCCGATCTCGTGCTCCTCGGCGACGCGGTGCGCCTTGTACGAGGGGATCAGGTCGACCCGCCACTGCGGCCGCCAGTCCGCGTCCATGCACGCCACCAGGTCCGTCGGCCGGTGGTCCTTGACCAGCCGGTCGATGAATTCGAGCAGCCCGCGCACGGCGTTCACCGGGGTGCCGTCCGGGGCCTTCACGGATTCCGGCACCCCGAAGTAGGCGCGGAAGTACAGGGAGGCGGTGTCGAGAAGCATCAGGCGTCGGGTCACGCCCCGCATCATGCCGTACGCCACCGACACGCCACCGGCACGCCCGCCCCCGACGCAGCAGCGCGTGGGTCCCGACACGGCGGCGCGTGCGCACCCTCGCAACAGCGCGTGCGCCGGGGGAGGCGTTCCGGGAACTCCCGTGACTGCGGTGAACGCCCTGTGGAGCGGACCACGGTCGTGTCTCCCCCGTGGCGTCCGCCGGGGGCAGGCGGGCCGGTGCCGCGCCGGTCATCGGCTGCCCGGCGGGGGGCGAGGGCATCGCCGTCCCCTCGTCGGCATCGAACCCGGCACCGGTCAGCTGGTCCGGCTGGAGAACACCGTCACCGGGACTTCCGCCGAGAAGCACTCCGAGCTGAACGGCTGGCTGCGGAACTGGCAGATGACCCCGGGGATCGTCGACGACGTGGCCCCGGTGAGGCAGCCGCGCACGACGCCCGAACGCATGCCGGGGGTTGCGTACTGGCGTACGAGAAAGATCCGGACAACCCTGTGGCGGTCCGCTCCCATCCGGTCGCCGCAGCCTGGCGGCCGGTGGAGCGGGCCGCTCTCGGGTCTCCAACTCCGTTACCGCATCCATGACTTGGTGGGGTGAAGTGCCGCCCCGCCGCCCGCCCGGGACGATGTCGTGGCTGCGCGGGGCGGCTCCGGGGGACGGCGGAGGCCGACCGGCGACGCGGTGACGCGGTGTGTCGGAGAGAGCACTCCGCGCGCCCGCCGGGGCTCCGGCGACCCTCGCCGTGCCGTGCGAGGAGGCCGCGAGAACGGAGGTGGGGTGGTGGCTCCGCTGGCGCGAAGTGTGAGCATGGACCCCCTGCCGGTTCACAGGGATGTGACGGGCACGTGAAACGGTTTGCCGAACATGCGTAGGGTGCAGAGAACTCATCAGGAGAAGCGCGCCCGATGAGTGCCGGACGGGTGGCCATCCGTAACCGGACCAGTGAGCGTTCGCGGACCCGCCCGGTGGGCGTCCGAGAGCCGACCGACGAGCGAAGGAGGGAGCCGGAGCGATGGGCGACCACAAAGAACAGCCCCTTCGGGTGGGCGCGGCCGTCCGGCGGCGGCGCCGGGCGCAACAGCTCACCCTCGCCGCCGTGGCCGAGCGCAGCGGCCTGTCGGTCCCCTTCCTGAGCCAGGTCGAGAACGAAAGGGCCCGCCCCAGCAAGCCCTCCCTGGAACGCATCGCGGACGCCCTCGGCACCACCGCCGTCGAACTCCTCGCCGCGGCCGACCCGGCGTGCAGCGTCGACGTCGTGCGCGCCGCCGACGAGGACGGCTTCACGCCCCCCGACTCCTGCTCGCGCTCCCTGGTGCGCGGTCACCACCAACTGCACGCCATGGAGTTCACCGGCGACCACGACGAAGGCCGCGAGGTCCAGCACCGCAACGACGAGCTGATGTACGTCGTCGACGGCGCCGTCGAGGTCGAGGCCGAGGGCCGCGCCCACCGCCTCGGACGCGGTGACACGCTGTACATGTCCGGTGGCGTGCGGCACCGCTGGCGGGCCACCGAGCCCGAGACGCGGGTGATCGTGGTCGCCGTGGCGGACCACATCGAGGCCCTGGAGGACCGCCACCGCAAGGGGGCGTGACGCCGTGGCGCGTTCCGTCTCCCGGGTCGTCTCCCTCGTGCCGTCGCTGACCGAGGCCGTCGCCGTCTCGCTGCCCGGCGTGCTGGTCGGCGCGACCGACTGGTGCACCCACCCGGGTGATCTTGATGTCGTGCGGATCGGCGGCACCAAGAACCCCAGGACCGACGACATCGCCCGCCTCGCCCCCGACCTCGTGATCGCCAACGAGGAGGAGAACCGGGAACCGGATCTGGCCGCCCTGCGGGAGGCGGGTGTCGAGGTCCTCGTCACGGAGGTGCGGGACGTGCCGGGCGCCTGCGCCGAACTGGACCGGGTGCTGCGGGCCTGCGGGACGCGTTCCCGGCCGCGCTGGCTGGACGAGGCGGAGTCGGCGTGGTCCCGGCTGTCGGCCGCCGCCGCGGACGGTCCGCTGACGCCCGGCCGCCGGACGACCGCCGTCGTGCCGATCTGGCGCCGGCCGTGGATGGTGCTCGGCCGGGACACCTTCGCCGGTGACGTGCTCGCCAGGCTCGGCGTGGACCACCTGTACACCGGGCACGCGGAGCGCTATCCCCGGGTCCCCGTGGAGGAGCTGCGGGCCGCCGCGCCCGACGTCGTGGTCCTGCCCGACGAGCCGTACCGCTTCACCGCCGACGACGGCCCCGAGGCGTTCCCCGGGCTGCCGTGCGCGCTGCTCAGCGGTCGGCACCTCACCTGGTACGGGCCGTCGCTGGCCGAGGCTCCGCGGGTGCTGGACGCGGCGCTGCGAGCAGCCCGCCGCTGACCAGACCGCGCGCGGTGCACACGGCGGCCACGGACCAGGCCGCCAGCAGCAGGGCGTACAGCGCGACGGCGAGGACGTCGAGGGCGACGAGGCCCGTGTGCCGGGCCAGTCCCGTCGCGCCGGTCGCGCAGGTGCCGACCGGGAAGGTGAACGCCCACCAGGCCATCGAGAACCCCATGCCCCGCCGCCGGGCGCGCACGACCAGGGCGGTGGCGAGCGCGAGCCAGAGCAGCGCGAAGCCCAGGACGGGGACGCCGTAGAGGACGGCGAACGGGGTGAAGGCGTGCGCGTACGGGGCCGGTACGGCGCCGGGGGCCGCGTCGGCGAGGTTGCCGACGGCGGTGGTCGACTGCCCGAGCGGGCCCAGGACCAGGAACAGACTCGGGGTGAGCGCGAGCGGCAACGGTCCCGCCGTGAGGAGCCGCCCGCACACCAGCGGCAGCACGAGCGCGGTGGCCAGCAGGCTCAGCCCGAACAGCGCGAGACAGCCGAACAGCAGCGTCTGCCGGGGCTGCCCGGGCGGCAGGTACGGCACGAGCAGCGGACCGAGCGCGGCGGAGACCATCGGGGCGACGAGGGGCAGCAGCAGGGCGGGGGTGACCCGGTCCGGGGCGATCCGATGCCGGACGATCATCAGATACGGCACGACCACGGCGGTGACCAGGCCCACGACCGTCCCGGCGCCGAAGAGCACGGCGTCCAGGGCGACGGCCGCCGGCACGCCGATCCCGTCGCGTCCGACGACGAGGGCACCGCCGCCGACCGCCAGGAGTGCCATGGAGAGGCAGCCGTGGAAGGGGGCCACGGCCGGGTCGAGGAGGTCGGCGCGGGCCCGGTCGCGGTGGTGGGTCCAGTGCAGGGTACGGGCGCCCAGGACGGCGACCAGGGCGACGAGCGCCAGCGCCCACACCGCCGCGCAGGCCGTCCGCAGACCCGGGAGGTGCAGGGGGAGTCCGGCACCGGCGGAGGCGACGATCGCGGTGCCCATGACCGGTGCGTACCAGTGGGGGCCGAGGTGGCGGAGGGCGGGGTGGGGGCGCGGGCCGGGCGGGCGCGGGCCGGGGCGGGGCTGCGGCGGGGACGGGCGGGCTGGGCGGACTGCGGTGGCCATGCTCCGAGCGTCCCGTCGCCGTGCGGGGCCCACCAGGGAGTCCGGTTGTATGGGGACATAAGCTGGGGTTATGAGTGAGACGAGCGGGGAGCGCGGCGGACTGGCCCACCGGGTGCCGGACCTCGGAGCGCTCGAACTGCTGCTGGCCGTGGCCCGGCTGGGCTCGCTCGGGCGGGCGGCGCGGGAGCTGGGGATCACCCAGCCCGCCGCGAGCAGTCGCGTCCGCTCGATGGAACGGCAGTTGGGGGTCGCGCTGGTCGACCGGTCGCCGCGCGGGTCCCGGCTCACCGACGCGGGGGCGCTCGTCACCGACTGGGCCCGGCGGATCGTGGAGGCGGCCGAGGCGTTCGACGTGGGCGCGCAGGCCCTGCGGGACCGGCGTGACTCCCGGCTCCGGGTCGCCGCGAGCATGACCATCGCCGAGTATCTGCTGCCCGGCTGGCTCATCGCGCTGCGCACCGAGCGTCCGGACACGGCGGTCTCCCTCCTCGCGGGCAACTCCACGGTCGTGGCGGAGCGGCTGCTCGCGGACGAGGCAGACCTGGGGTTCGTCGAGGGACCGACCGTTCCGGCCGGGCTGGACGCGGCCGTGATAGCGCACGACCACCTGATCGTCGTGACCGCGCCCAGTCACCCCTGGGCGCGCCGTCGCAAGCCCCTGGAGGCGGCCGAGTTGGCCTCCACGCCGCTGATCCTGCGCGAGAAGGGCTCGGGTACGCGCCAGGTCCTGGAGACGGCTCTGGGCGGACTGGCCCGGCCTCTCATCGAGCTCTCCTCCACCACGGCGGTCAAGTCCTCCGCGCTGAGCGGTGCGGGCCCGGCGGTGCTCAGCGAACTCGCCCTCGGCGAGGAACTCTCCGCCCGCCGCCTGGTCCGCGTCCCCGTGAACGGCGTCCGCCTGCGACGCGCCCTACGAGCGGTCTGGCCGACGGGCCACCGCCCGACGGGCCCGGCACGAGACCTGCTGAGCCTCACCCGGGGGGCGAAGCCTGCGCTCTGAGGGGCCGCAGGCCCTTTACATGGGGTACGGGGAACTGCGCGGCCAGCCTCCACTGGACCCGCGGACGGGGATGGGGGACGGGGGACGGGGCCGAAGGGGCGCAGCCCCTGGGTGGGGGCACATCCGCTCGAAGCCCGTGTCAGGCCGTCGCCGCCGTCACCAGGGCTCGCATCACCCGGACGTCCTCGCCCATCTCCGGATGCCACTGGACGCCCAAGACCCACGCGGGGTCCGGTAGTTCGATGGCCTCGACGGTGCCGTCGGAGGCGTGGGCCGAGGCGAGCAGGCCGGTGCCGAGTCGGTCCACGGCCTGGTGGTGGTAGGTGGGGACGTCGGTCTCCTCGGGGGCGAGGTCGCCGTAGCGCGTGCCCGGTACGGGCTTCACCGCGTGGCGGCCGAAGACACCGACCTCGACCACGTGGTCGTCGACGTGCTGGATCAGTGTGCCGCCGAGGGCGACGTTCAGCAGCTGCATGCCGCGGCAGATGCCGAGGAGCGGGGTGCCGGCGTCCAGCGCCGCCCGGATCAGCGCCAGCTCCCACGCGTCGCGCTCGGGCGCGGGCGGGCCGCAGCGCGGGGAGCGCTCGGCGCCGTAGCGGGCGGGGTCCACGTCGGGCCCGCCCGCGATGACCAGGCCGTCGAGACGGGCGACCGCCCCGGCGGCGTACGACGGGTCGTCCGGCGGCAGCATCGCGGCGACGCCGCCCGCCGCCTGCACGAGCCGGGGATAGCCGATCGGCAGCAAAGCCGCCTCCAGCTCCCAGACACCCCAGCGCGCGCCGGACTCCAGATACGTACTCACACCGATCAACGGCCTGGTCACACATGCTCCTCAGGAAGGGGGCCCATGGAACCCACGGAACCCGTGGAACTCACGGAACCCACGGAGTTCCCGGATCCCACGGAGTTCCCGGGTCCCAGGGGCGGAACGTTCAGTCCCTTGCCAACTCTGCCTCGGCCGCGGCCAGCGCGGCGAATTCCTCCTCCGGCGCCTTCGCCACCAGGTGCTTGCGGCTGTAGAACCCGAAGTACGCCGCCGCGACCGCGTACACGCCGAGCGCGATGAACGCCGCCGTCACGTCCACCAGGAACGTCGCCACCAGCGCCGAGCACGCGAGGACGAGGGCGACCGAGGAGGTCAGCACGCCGCCCGGCGTGCGATAGGGACGTTCGAGCCCCGGCTCCCGGCGGCGCAGCACGATGTGCGACAGCGACATCAGCGCGTAGCTGATGGTGGCGCCGAAGACGGCGATGTTCAGCATCCGGCCGCCGTCCCCGGTGGCGGCGGCCAGCGCGAAGCCGATCGTGCCCGGGACCAGCAGTCCCAGGTACGGGGCCTTGCGGCCGCTGGTGAGGGACAGGACCCGGGGGAGGTAGCCGGCCCGGGAGAGCGCGAAGAGCTGGCGCGAGCCCGCGTAGATCAGCGAGAAGAACGAGGCCACGAGGCCGGCCAGACCGGCGTAGTTCACGAAACGGCTGAGCGCCGTGGCCTCGCCGTTCGGCTGGAGCGCCTCGACCAGCGGGTTGCCGGCCGCCTGGATGGCGTTCGAGCCGCGCGCCCCGGCCGCGGCGAAGAAGGTGATCACCGCCAGGACCACCAGGACGGCCATCGACCAGCGGATGGCCTTCGGCAGCGTACGCGCCGGGTCCCTGGTCTCCTCGGCGGCCAGCGGCACACCCTCGACGCCCAGGAAGAACCACATGCCGAACGGGAACGCCGCCCAGATGCCCAGCAGCCCCATGGGCAGCCAGGAGCTCGCACCGAACGCGGTCGTGTCGACCGGGATGTCGTCGAGGCCGGACACGCTGAAGTCGGGCAGCGCGCCCAGGGCGAACACGATCAGGGCGAGGACCGCGATGCCGGTGACGACGAAGCTGGCGATCAGGGCCTCACCGACCCCCCAGAGATGGATGCCGATGAAGATCGCGAAGCAGGCGAGGTAGACCGGCCAGCCGGACTCCAGGCCGAACAGCCCCAGCGACTCCACATAGTCACCGATGAAGATCACGATGGCGGCCGGGGCAAGCACGTACTCGATCAGGATCGCCGTGCCGGTCAGGAAGCCGCCCCACGGGCCGAGCGCCCGGCGTGCGAAGCCGTACCCGCCGCCCGCCGTGGGGAGGATCGCGGACAGCTCGGCGAGGGCGAAGACCATACAGGCGTACATGGTGCCCATGAGCACCGTGGCGATCGCCAGACCGCCGAAGCCGCCCTCCGCCAGGCCGAGGTTCCAGCCGGAGAAGTCGCCGGAGACGACATAGGCGACGCCGAGGCCGGTCAGCAGCACCCAGCCGGCGCTGCCCCGGCGGAGCGTCCGGCGCTCCAGGTAGTCGTCCGCCGCATCGGCGGTGTCCGTGGCTTTCAGGGACATGGCGCACTCTCCCCACTCAAAGGAATGGATCCATACCTTTGTGGGGTGGGTGGCCCAAAAGCAATACCCCTGCGTTACGCATCCGTAAATCCATGAGGTCCGCACCCGTTCGCCGGGCCCGGTCTCCCCACTGTTCGCGCCGCGCCCGCATCGCCGTCCTCACCCCAGGAAGCCGCGCAGCAGGGCCGCCGTGCCCGCGCAGTGTTCCCGCATGATCTCCCGCGCCCCCTCGGCGTCCTCGTCGAGGACGGCCTCCACCAGGGCCGTGTGCTGCTGCTGCGAGTGCTCCAGGTTGCGCACCAGCAGCGGGATGCAGTCGAGCAGGTCGTTGACCCCGGCGCGTACGCCCGCGTACTGGGCGGCGAGCGAGGGGGAGCCGGACAGCTCGGCGATGGTGAGGTGGAGCAGGGTGTCCAGCCGGCGGTACTCCGTGAGCGGCGCGTTGTGGGTGCGGGACAGGGCCGCGCGCAGCCGTTCGGCCTGCTCGTCGGTCAGGCCGTGCGCCGCACACAGCCCCGCCGCCCCCACCTCCAGTACCTCGCGGAAGCGCAGCGTGTCCTCGACGTCGATGCCCTTCAGGCGTCGGCGCAGCTCGTCCTCGTCCGGCGTGGCGACGCGGGGCAGTACGAACGTGCCGCCGTACCGCCCGCGGCGCGCCTCGATCAGACCCTGGTCCTGGAGCACCTTCAGCACTTCGCGCAGCGTCACCCGGCTGATCCCGAGCCGCTCCGCCAGCTCGCGCTCGGCCGGCAGCCGCTCGCCGCCCGGGACCAGGCCGAGTCGGACCACCTGGAGGATCTGCTCCAGCGCCTCCTCGAAGCCGTTGCCCGCCCGGACCGGACGCAGCACGGACGCCAATCGGTCGTCGGCCCACGGAGTCTCCGGTTCCGCCCCTGTCCGCGACATGTGACCGTTCCCCCTTCCCAACTAATGGTTACGGGTAATACCTTATGGCTCCCGGATGGCTGAATGGCTCCGGGGTGGCCGAAGAAGCCCCTAGGAGGCTTTCCCGTGGCAGACCACACACCCCCGCTCTCCGTCGAGGAACTGCACACCCTCGTCGCGGGCGGTGAGATCGACACTGTCGTCCTGGCCTTCCCGGACATGCAAGGGCGCCTCCAGGGCAAGCGGTTCGCCGCGCGCTTCTTCCTCGACGAGGTACTCGCCCACGGCACCGAGGGCTGCAACTACCTGCTCGCCGTCGACACCGAGATGAACACCGTCGACGGCTACGCGATGTCCTCCTGGGACCGCGGCTACGGCGACTTCGCCATGCACCCCGACCTCGGCACCCTGCGCCGCGTGCCCTGGAACGAGGGCACGGCGATGCTCATCGCCGACCTCGCCTGGAACGACGGCTCACCGGTCGTCGCCGCGCCCCGCCAGATCCTGCGCCGCCAGCTGGAGCGCCTCGCCGAACTGGGCTACACGGCCAACGTGGGCACCGAGCTGGAGTTCATCGTCTTCAAGGACACCTACGAGCAGGCCTGGGACGCCGGCTACAAGGGCCTGACCCCGGCGAACCAGTACAACATCGACTACTCGGTCCTCGGCACGGGCCGTATCGAGCCGCTCCTCAGAAGGATCCGCAACGAGATGGCGACCGCCGGGCTGACCGTCGAGTCCGCCAAGGGCGAGTGCAACCCCGGCCAGCACGAGATCGCCTTCAAGTACGACGAGGCCCTGGTCACCTGCGACCAGCACGCCGTCTACAAGACCGGCGCCAAGGAGATCGCCTCGCAGGAGGGCGTCTCGCTCACCTTCATGGCGAAGTACAACGAGCGCGAGGGCAACTCCTGTCACATCCACCTATCCCTCGCGGACGCCGACGGCACCAACGTCATGGCCGACGGACATGAGATGTCCCAGGTCATGCGGTACTTCCTCGCCGGACAGCTGGCCGCCCTCCGCGACTTCTCGCTGCTCTACGCCCCCAACATCAACTCCTACAAGCGGTTCCAGCCGGGCTCCTTCGCGCCCACCGCGGTGGCCTGGGGCGTCGACAACCGCACCTGCGCGCTCCGGGTCGTCGGCCACGGCCGCTCGATGCGCTTCGAGAACCGGCTCCCCGGCGGTGACGTCAACCCGTACCTCGCCGTCGCCGGACTGGTCGCCGCCGGGCTGTACGGCATCGAGCAGAAGCTGGAACTGCCGGAGGTGTGCGGGGGCAACGCCTACGCCGGCGAGTACGACCACGTGCCCACCACCCTGCGCGAGGCCGCCGAGCTCTGGGAGAACAGCCCCATCGCCAAGGCCGCCTTCGGCGACGAGGTCGTCGCGCACTACCTGAACATGGCCCGCGTCGAGCTGGCGGCCTTCGACGCCGCCGTGACCGACTGGGAGCTGCGCCGCTCCTTCGAACGTCTGTGAGGCATCCCTTGTCCCAGCACCACATCCTGGACGTCCTCAACCCGGCGACGGAGGAGGTGATCGCCGCCGTCGCGGGCGCCGCCGAGCACGACGTCGACGCGGCCGTGCGCCGGGCGGAGAAGGCACAGCACGCCTGGGCCGCCGTCGCCCCCGCCGACCGGGCCCGACTGCTGCGCCGCTTCGCCACCGCGGTCGACGACCACATCGAGGAACTCGCCCGCCTGGAGGTCCGCGAAGCCGGACACACCCTCGGCAACGCCCGCTGGGAGGCCGGCAACGTCCGTGACCTGCTCGACTACGCCGCCGGCGGCGTCGAACGGCTCTCCGGCCGGCAGATCCCGGTGCCCGGCGGCCTGGACATCACGATCCTCGAACCGCTCGGGGTCGTCGGCGTGATCGCGCCCTGGAACTTCCCCATGCCGATCGCCGCCTGGGGCACCGCACCCGCACTCGCCGCCGGCAACGCCGTCCTCCTCAAGCCCGCCGAGACCACCCCGCTCACCGCGCTGCGCCTGGCCGAACTCGCCCTGGAGGCCGGGCTCCCGGAACACCTCTTCCAGGTCCTGCCCGGGCGCGGCGACATCACCGGCGAGGCCCTCGTCCGGCACCCCGGAGTCGCCAAGATCGTCTTCACCGGCTCCACCCGGACCGGCAAGCGCGTGATGGAGCTCTGCGCCGACCAGGTCAAGCAGGTCACCCTCGAACTCGGCGGCAAGAGCCCGAACATCGTCTTCGCCGACGCCGATCTCAAGGCGGCCGTCGACCCGTTCTCCTTCCTCGACAACGCCGGCCAGGACTGCTGCGCCCGTACCCGCGTCCTGGTCCAGGAGTCCGTGTACGACGAGGTCCAGAGCCTGCTCGCCGAGTCGCTGGCCGGCGTGGTCGTGGGCGACCCCGCCGACGAGAAGACCCAGATGGGACCGCTGATCTCCCGTCAACAGCTGGACCGCGTACGGTCGTTCGTGCCGGACGAGGCGTCCGCGCTGCGGGGCGGCGCTCCCGAGGGGCCGGGCTTCTGGTTCCCGCCGACCGTCCTCACCGGGGAGCGGCCCGACTCCGCCGCCGCCCGCGAGGAGATCTTCGGCCCGGTCGCCGTCCTGCTGCCCTTCACCGACGAGGCGGACGCGATCCGGCTCGCCAACGACACCCCGTACGGCCTCTCCGGCTCCATCTGGACCCGCGACGTCGGCCGCGCCCTGCGGGTCTCCCAGGGTGTCCGGGCGGGCAACCTGTCCGTCAACTCCCACTCCAGCGTCCGCTACTGGACCCCCTTCGGCGGCTTCAAGCAGTCCGGCATCGGCCGTGAGCTGGGCCCGGACGCACTCGCCGCCTTCACCGAAACCAAGAACGTCTTCATCAGCACGGAAGGCCCCGCACAGTGACCTCGACGTCCCCTGAGAACATCTGCCGCCGCCTGGTCGGCCGCACCGCCGTCATCACCGGTGCCGGCAGCGGCATCGGCCTCGCCACCGCGCGCCGGCTCGCCGCCGAGGGCGCCCACATCGTCTGCGGCGACGTGGACGAGGCACGCGGCAAGGCGGTCGCGGAGGAGGTCGACGGGATCTTCGTGAAGGTCGACGTCACCGACCCCGAGCAGGTCGAGGCGCTCTTCAAGACCGCCTACGACACCTACGGCAGCGTCGACATCGCCTTCAACAACGCGGGCATCTCGCCGCCCGACGACGACTCCATCCTGGAGACCGGCCTGGAGGCCTGGAAGCGGGTGCAGGAGGTCAACCTCACCTCCGTGTACCTGTGCTGCAAGGCCGCGATCCCCTACATGCGCCGTCAGGGCAAGGGCTCGATCATCAACACCGCGTCCTTCGTGGCCCGGATGGGCGCCGCCACCTCCCAGATCTCGTACACGGCCTCCAAGGGCGGCGTCCTGGCGATGTCGCGGGAGCTGGGCGTGCAGTTCGCCCGGGAGGGCATCCGCGTCAACGCGCTCTGCCCGGGGCCGGTGAACACCCCCCTCCTCCAGGAGCTGTTCGCCAAGGACCCGGAGCGGGCCGCGCGCCGGCTCGTGCACATCCCGGTGGGCCGGTTCGCCGAGGCCACCGAGATCGCGGCGGCCGTCGCGTTCCTCGCCAGCGACGACTCGTCGTTCGTGAACGCCACCGACTTCCTGGTCGACGGCGGTATCTCGGGCGCGTACGTCACCCCGCTGTAGGCGGCACATCCCCGACGACCGGAACACCGACCCCGCCGGTGTGATTAGAGTGCCGGGATGAGCAGTTCGCCGCCCCCCGGCTGGTACCGCGACCCGTCCTACCCGCTCACCGAACGCTGGTGGGACGGGACCACGTGGACCGACCACCGGCGCCAGCCGGAACAGCCCGTTCCGCCGGTGCTCCAGCCTCAGCCGCCCGCGCGCCGGGGCCCCGGCCGCACCAAGGTCGTGGCCCTGGCCGCCGTCGGAGCCGTCCTGGTGGCCGGGGCGGTCACCGGCGGTGTCCTGCTGCTGGGCGAGGACGGCGACGGCGGCCAGGAGACGAGGACCACCACCGCGTCCCCGACCTCCGAGGCCGAGGACAGCCCGTCACCGACGAAGCCCGCCACCCCGTCCCCCTCCGGGGACGCCGACGTCGTCGTGGACGGCCTCAACGGCATCTCGTTCCCGATCCCCGACGGCTGGGAGAACGGCGACCGATCCGGTGAGGAGGACGCCGTCCTCGTCACCGACGGCACCTTCGACTGCCCCGGCGAGGGCAGCGTCTGCCGCGGTGGCGTCGTCGTCTCGCGGACCGTCACCGGCAGCGACGAGACCTCGCCGAAGATCCTCGCCGAGAACGACATCGCGGACGCCGCGAACGACGCCTTCGACCGCGACGCCCTGGACCAGCAGCCGTACGACGGCATCACGGGTCACGAGGTCGTCGGTTCCGGTTCGGTCGCCGTCGCGGGCCGCGCCGGCTACTACGTGCGCTGGCGGGTGACGACCGGGGCCGGGGCCGGCGGCTACGTCCAGTCCCTCGTCTTTCCCTCCAGCATCGGCTCCGAGGCCCCGGTCCTGGTCCGGTTCGCCCTCGACGCGGGCGAGGACGGCCCGCCGCTCGACGACATCGACGAGATCGTCGAGGGCATCCGACCCGCGGGCGACGCGGACGCCGGCACGGGCGGGGGAGTGGGCAGCAGCCTCGGACCCTCCTGATCCCCAGGGCGCGGACCCGGGAACCCGAACCCGGGCTCCCGGTCCCCCGGACCTACAGGAACGTGTGACCCTCGCCCCGGTACGTCGGCACGGTCGCCGTCACCTCGTCGCCCTCCACCAGGTGCAGCACGTCGAACCGCTCGCACAGCTCACCGGCCTTGGCGTGCCGGAACCACACCTTGTCGCCGAGCAGCAGATCGTCCGCGGGCGCGCCGAGCAGCGGGGTCTGCACCTCGCCCGGGCCCTCCTGCGGGTCGTACTTCAGCCCCTCCGGCAGATACGGCACCGGCAGCCGGTCGCGGCCCGGCGCGCCGGAGGCCGGGTAGCCGCCGCCCAGGACGGTGACGACGCCGACACCCGGGCGCCGTACGACGGGCATCGCGAACAGCGCGGCCGGGCGCCCCGTGAACGAGGTGTAGTTGTCGAAGAGCCGAGGCACGTACAGCCCGGACCCCGCGCCGATCTCGGTGACCGCGTCCTCGGCCGCCGTGTGCTGCACACTGCCCGTGCCGCCGCCGTTGACGAACTCCAGGTCCGGCGCCACCCGCCGGACGGCACGCACCACTTCGGCCCGCCGCGCGGCAAGCTCCTTCTTCGCGGTGGCCTGCATCATCCGCACCGCCCGCGACCGCAGCGGCCGGCCGGCCACCGAGTCGCCCACACCGGCGACATGACCCTCGTACGCCATGATCCCGACCAGCCTGAACCCCGGGCGCTCCGCGACGGCGCGAGCCATGTCGGCGACCTGCGCGGGGGAGTGCAGCGGGGAGCGTCGCGCGCCGACGCGCACCCGTCCGCCCAGCAGTTTCAGCGAGGTGTCCAACTCCAGGCAGACCCGGACGACTTCGGTGCCGCCGCGGCGGGAGTTGTCGATCAGCTGGAGCTGGGCGGGGTCGTCGACCATCACGGTCACCGCGGCGGCGAGCTTGGGGTCGCCCGCCAGTTCGGCGAAGGCCTCGTGATCGGCCGACGGGTAGGCCAGCAGGATGTCGTCGAACCCGGACCGGGCCAGCCACAGGGACTCGGCGAGGGTGAACGACATGATGCCCTGGAAGCCCTCACGGGCCAGGACCCGCTCCAGCAGCGCCCGGCAGCGAACGGACTTGCTCGCGACGCGGATCGGCTTGCCGCCGGCCCTGCGGACGAGGTCGTCCGCGTTGGCGTCGAAGGCGTCGAGGTCGACGATCGCCACAGGGGCGTCGAGATGAGCTGTGGCCCGGTCGTACCGGGCCCGGTCGGCGGCGCGCGCAGTCATGCACGAAGCCTGCCAGACATGATTACCGCAGGGTAGGGGGACGTTCCGGGCTAAAGCCACGGTCCCGCCGACTGGTTCCCGTTCGACCGGGGCCAACCCGTAGAGTGACGCGCACGCAGGGACGACCTCGACGGGGATGCCGATCCGCTGCCACGGGTATGGCTTGCCCGAGGTGTCGGAGGGCCGTCGTCGGGCGACTCCCACGGTATGCGCGACGACCGCTCCCCACGGGTGGTCGGTCACCCGGACGACCGTCGGGTCCGCCGGAACGACGACCTCCGGGTCGGCGGGAAACGACGACCTCCGGGTCTGCAAGGGACGAGGAAACGGGGGGTGCATGAGCACGGAAGCGCGTCGCGCCTCCATTCCCCCACGCCCCCCGGTCCCACCCCGCCCCTCCATACCCCCGGGCCAGGACCCGTCGGCCGCGACGCCGGGCACCCCCACGGACACCACCCACCCGACCACCCCGCCACCGGACACCACGCACCCGGCCGCGGACGGCGGATCGGGATCGGTGCCGTCGGCGAGGCGGGCGTCCGGGTCGGACCGGGCGGCCTCCGGAACGCCGGGAGCCCTCCCTCCGCTCGGCTCCGGTCCGACGGGCGGCTCCTCGGCGCTGCCGCCCCGCCCCGATCACGCGCCCTCCGCCGGGGGCGGGACGACCGTGCCGCACCGCCCGCAGCGGCCGCCGGTGGCGGGTGCGCCCGCACGACCCAGCACCCCGCCCCGTCCGGCCTCGGCGCCCCCGTCGACGCCGGGCACGGCACGGGACGTACGGCACCCGGGTGCGGCGGAATCGCCGAACACCGTTGAGAACAGCCGGACTTCCGGCGTTCCGGGCGAGTCAAGGCCCTCCCGCGCCCGAAGCTCCGGCCCGGCGGCCGGTCACGCGGACCCCATGCGAGGCTCCCGACAGCCGGCCACCCAGCGGCCCGCCCACGGCTCCGGCCAGACGAACGGGCGCAACCCGGCGCACAGTTCGGGTTCGGGTGAGGCGACGGAGCAGACTCCCGCCCGGGGTGCCGGGCAGGCGGGGGCCGGCCGTGGTCCTGGCCGCGACTCCGGTCAGGGCATCAACGGGCGTGGTCCCACGCGAGGTTCCGGTCAGTCGTTCGGGCAGAGCGCCGGGCGGAGCTCCGTCGCGGACGGTGGTGGCGGCCAGCGCCGCGCCGAACACCCGCGCTTCTCCGACTTCCGACGCACCGCGAACCAGAACGCAGGCGCCCCCGCCACCCCGCCGCCGCCCCCGGCGGCCTCCGCCCGTTTCCCGGACACGCCTCCGACGACGCCGACCCCTTCCCGGGACGACCGACGAGCGGCCCGGACCCGTCACCTGAACACCCCGCCGCCCACCGCGACCCGTTCCCCGGGCGAGCCGCCCGCGGCGTCCGCCCGCTTCCCGGACGAGCCGCCGGCCGCCCGGCGCCCGGACGACACCCCGCCCCCGGCCTCGGCCCGCTTCCCCGATTCCCCGCCCGCCGCGCACGACACCGGACGCCGTACGGCCGCTGCCGGGCAGTCCGCGGGCGCCCGGGCCGGCGACTCGGGCGCGACCCTCGGCGACCGCGCGTCCCGTCCCACCGGCCCGTCGGAGGGCGGCTCGTCCCGTCCCGCCGACCGCCACGGCGCGTCGCCCCACCCGCCCGGACAGCCCCCGACGTCGGCGCGGCGCGACCGCGTACCGGCTCCCGGAGGCACGGTGCCGCCCCCGGCCTCGCCCCTGCGGCGTCCGCTGCCCGAAGAGGCCGGTCCCGAGGGGACACCCCGGCCGCGGCCCCTCACCCCCGAGCGCCCCGGTGGCTGGCAGCCTCCGTCGAGTTCCTCCCGGCGGTCGGCCGAGGCCCTCGACGGCGTGCTCGGAACGTCTTCCGGACGGCCCTTCGTGACGTTCGCGCAGCCGGACACCTCTGCCTGGACGCCGCCGGACCCGCACGACGGACGGCGCAAACCCCGGCCCACCAAGCCGCGGGCGGCGGCCGTGGCAGCGTGCGTGGTGCTCGGCATCGGACTCATCGGCGGCGCGGCGGCCGGGAGTTGGCTCACCGGGGACGCCGGGGCGGACGACTCCCGCAGCACCTTCGCCACGGCCGGGGAGCTGTGGCACGGCGTACCCGTCGACGCGCTGTTCCCGCCCACCGTCCAGGGCGAGGGCGCCGGACCCGGCGGCACCGACCGCACCTGGACCCGGATCGCCGTCGCGCCCGACAGCGGCTGCGCCGACGCCTTCGATCCGCTGCTGCGCAAGGCCCTCGCCCCGGTCGGCTGCCTGCGGCTGCTGCGCGCCACCTACACCGACGCGACCCGCAGCAACGTCACCACCGTCGGCCTGCTGTTCACCAAGACGGACGCCGCCGCCATGACCGCGCTCAAGGCCCGTTTCGCGAAGGACGGCCTCGACCGCCGGACCGATCTGATGCCCCGCCCGTACGCCGCCGAGGACACCGTCGCCGCCGGCTTCGGCGACGACCAGCGGGCCTCCTGGACGATCTCCGTCCTCACCGACGTCCCCGTGGTCGTCTACGCCGTCTCCGGCTTCGCCGACGGCCGCACCGTCACCGATCCGCAGGCCGCCGCGGACGCGATGAAGCCCGGTGCCACCACCGCCCCCGCCCAGTCAGGCCTCGGCCACGAGGCCAAGGGCCTCGCCGACCGCATCGAACGGGGCCTGCGCAAGACCGCCGCGTCCGCCACGGAGCAGCCCTCATGAAAGCCGACCACCCCGAGACCGCCGTACCCGCCCGGCCGGACGGGCGGGCCGAGACCCTCACCGTCGCGCCGACGAGGGTGGTCGCAGACATGCGGCCGACAGGGGAGGCGGCAGCACCGCGGGCCGACGCCCGCCTGGGCGCCGCCGACGTCGGTCGCCGCGGACCGCGTCGCCGTCGGCGTCTGCGGACCGGCCTGCTCAGCGTGCCCCTCGCCGCCTCCCTGGCGCTCCTGCCCTCCACCGCCGCGCATGCCGACGGCATCCGGGACCAGCAGTGGGCGTTGGACGCGATGCGCACGCAGGAGGCGTGGCGTACGACGAAGGGCGCCGGGATCACGGTCGCCGTGCTCGACACGGGCGTCGACGACGAACACCCCGACCTCGCCGGCAACGTCCTGCCGACCAAGGACATGGTCGGCTTCGGGGCCTCGCGCGGCGACCGCTCCTGGGCCCGGCACGGCACCGCCATGGCCGGCATCATCGCCGGACACGGACACGGCGTGAACCGCTCCGAAGGCGTCCTCGGCATCGCCCCCGAGGCCAAGATCCTCCCCGTCCGGGTCATCCTCGAGGACGGCGACCCGGCCCGCTCCAAGGCCCGCAGCACCCGGGGCAACGCCCTCGCCGACGGCATCCGCTGGGCCGCCGACCAGGGCGTCGACGTCATCAACCTCTCCCTCGGCGACGACTCCGAGTCCGCCCACCCGGAGCCCTCCGAGGACGCCGCCGTCCAGTACGCCCTGGCGAAGGGCTCGATCGTCGTCGCCTCGGCCGGCAACGGCGGCGAGAAGGGCGACCACGTCTCCTACCCCGCGGCCTACCCGGGCGTGATAGCGGTGACCGCGGTCGACGAGGACGGCGATCGCGCCCCGTTCTCCACCCGCCGCTGGTACGCCACCGTCAGCGCCCCCGGCATGCACGTCGTCATCGCCGACCCGGACCGCAAGTACTACGAGGGCTGGGGCACCAGCGCCGCCGCGGCCTTCGTCTCCGGCGCCGTGGCCCTCGTCAGGGCGGCCCACCCCGGCCTGAGCCCCGCCCAGGTCAAACGTCTCCTGGAGGACACCGCCCGCGAGGCGCCGGCCGGCGGTCGCGACGACTCCCGGGGCTTCGGCTTCGTCGACCCGGCCGCCGCCATCGAGGAGGGCGGCAAGCTCGCGCCCGACGATCTCAAGGCCGCGTCGTACGGCGGCAAGTACTTCGGCTCCGGACCGGACCCGGTCGAGGAGGAGGACCCCACCGCCGGCTGGACGGCCCCCGCGGCGGGCGGCCTCGGCGTGGTCCTGCTGATCACCGGGGTGGTGATCTGGCGCGGCCGAGGTCGCGGCCGACCCGACGAGTTCATCGTCTGACGCCCCCGCGCTACGAGGTGCCGGCCACGCCCGCCACGTCGGCGCCTTCCGTGTCCGCGAAGACCGACACCGCCGCCTTCGCCGCCGCCTCGACCGACGAGATCCCCTTCGCCTTCGTCGAGTGGCCGTCGGACACCACGGCGACCAGGTACTCCCGCCCGTCCACCGAGACCCGGCCGACGCTGTTGATGTCCCACAACCCGGTGGCGGTACGGGGCAGCCACCCGTTCTTCAGGGCGAAGCCGGTCCCGGAGGCCCCACCCGTCGCCGCAGCCGAGACACCCCAGTCCTGGCCCTCGGCGATCCGCCCCATCAGATCCTGGACGTACGCCCGCGAGGCCTCGCTCAGCTCGGAGCTGTCGTCGTCCCCGAACACCTGCCGGAGCAGGACGAGCTGATCGGCCGCCGTGGTCTGGGTGAGGCCCCAGTACAGCCCGTCG
The DNA here is from genome assembly GCF_031845845.1 of Streptomyces gottesmaniae. NCBI lineage: Bacteria > Bacillati > Actinomycetota > Actinomycetes > Kitasatosporales > Streptomycetaceae > Streptomyces > Streptomyces gottesmaniae. The sequence goes on along the minus strand of NZ_JAVRFJ010000005.1, from coordinate 39,617 downwards.
CCGCCCTCGGTCGCCGTCAGTCCGAACCGCTCGTTCGCCGCGTCCAGCCCCGCCGCCTGCCCGATGGCCTTCCACAGCGCCGTCGCGGAGACGTTGTCGCTGTCGCGGATCATCGCCGAGGCGTACGCCCTCTCCTGCGCGGTGAGCCGCCGGTCCGCGTCCTGGGCCTGGAGCAGCAGTGCCGCCAGGATGTCCAGCTTGACGATGCTCGCGGTGTCGAACCGGGCGTCCCCGTACCCGGCCGAGTCGCCGGACGCCACGTCGAGCACGGCCACGGACACCGCCGCTCCGTCCTCGACGGTCACCTCCGCCAGGGCCGTCGCGAGCAGTTCGGCGTGATCCACCTCGGGTGCCGCCACCGGTTCCACCGACGCCTCCTCAGCGACCACCGGCGAGGGTGTCGGCGGCCCCGACGACGATACGGCGGGAACGCGGCCGTCGTGTGCCTGGGCCCGCATGAACACCGTCCCCGTGGCCGTGCCGCCCACCAGGACGAGAGAGGCGAGCGCGAGGTGGAGGAGCGGACGGCGCCCGGACGTACGGGCGCGGCGCTGGGCTCGGCGAGAGGGCATGCCGTGATGGTTCTGCGCCGGGCTGTGCGTGTGGTTAGGCGCTTGTTAGATGGTTGTCAGGGATGACTGAGAAAACCGTGAGTCAGGTGACAGTCACGTTTCCGGCCTGCCGAACGCCCAGGAGACTTCCCCCGATAGGGTCGACGACCGTGGCGAACAAGAACATTCCCGACCCCGGCTTCTCCGACGACGACGGCTCCGCCGACCCCCGGCTGAGCGCCGCGCTCGCCGCCTGGGCCGACGACCGGACCGCCGTGGGCCCCGTCCTCGAAGCGCTCAAGGGTGCCCGACTGCTCGTGCCCGTCGTGGCCGTGCTCGGCGAGGTCGAGGTGGACAGTCAGGAGGAGCGCGAAGCTCGTTGGAAGGGCGGTGGTGGGCGACGGGAGGGCGGACTGCGCCGCGAGAAGACCAGCGACATGGCCGTGCCGACCCTCAAGGCGGGCGGCCGCACCGCCCTGCCCGCCTTCACCTCCACCGAGAGCCTCGCCCGCTGGGACCCCGCCGCCCGCCCCGTCGCCGTACCCCTGCACCAGGCCCTGCGGGCCGCCGCGCACGAGAAGGCCGACACGATCGTCCTGGACCTGGCCGGCCCCGTCCCCTACGAGCTGACCGGCCGCGCCCTGCTCGCGCTCGCCGAGGGCCGCACCACCACCGACCCGCTCGCCGACCCCGCCGTCCTGGACGCCGTGCGCTCCGCCGTCGCCGCCGAGCCGGCGGTGCTCCGCGCCCACCTCGGCCCCGGCCGGGCCGACGGCACCCTCGCGCTCGTCCTCGACGCGACCGCGCCCCCGGCCGAGACCGCGCAGTCCGTCGCCGGGCGCCTCGCCGCCGACGACACACTGAGGGCCCGCCTGGTGCGCGGCCTCGACCTGGCACTGCTGCCGGCCGGGGCGACACCACCGGGCGAGCCCCTGTACGTACGGGCGCAGCCGTCGGGGACGGCGGGCGGTCAGCCGTAGATCGGGCCCGTGTACTTCTCGCCCGGGCCCTGGCCCGGCTCGTCCGGGACGAGCGACGCCTCGCGGAACGCCAGCTGCAGCGACTTCAGGCCGTCGCGCAGCGGGGCCGCGTGGAAGGAGCTGATCTCGGTCGCGGACGCGTCCAGCAGACCGGCGAGGGCGGTGACCAGCTTGCGGGCCTCGTCCAGGTCCTTGTACTTGTCGCCCTCCTCGGTCAGGCCGAGCTTCACCGCGGCGGCGCTCATCAGGTTGACGGCGACCGTCACGATCACCTCGACCGCGGGGACCTCGGCGATGTCGCGGGTCATCGAGTCGAAGTCGGGGTTCTCAGGAGGGGTCTCACTCATGCCCCACACGATAGGCCCCGGCACGTACCTCACGACCTGCGGGAGTCCGCCGCGGCCCGATTGGCACGTCAGGTTTGAACCCGGTATGGTGGTGTCAAAGACCGGCTGGACACCTGTGTGCCCGGCCCGCAAGTGGAGGCTCCGCACTCCCACCTGACTGTCCTCCGGGACGGCAGGTCACCCGGTCAGACGGCCCCCACCGTTCCGTACGGACGGTGGAGTCGTCCGATATTGCGCCCCGCGGCACACCCGCGGCGGTGCTCCGGCAGTACATGGAGCCCCGCCTGTGTTCCGTCCGGGGCATTTTTTCATGGCTCCCGGTGGTTGGTCCTTATGTCAACCAGACATGACGCGGCGGTCCGCCAGACCGTCGTGTGGTGCTACCGAGGAGGATCCATCAGCGCCGAGCCCCGCATCAACGACCGGATTCGCGTTCCCGAGGTGCGACTTGTCGGTCCCAGCGGCGAGCAGGTCGGGATTGTTCCGCTTGCCAAGGCCCTGGAGCTTGCGCAGGAGTACGACCTCGATCTCGTCGAGGTGGCCGCGAACGCCCGTCCGCCGGTCTGCAAGCTCATGGACTACGGGAAGTTCAAGTACGAGTCGGCCATGAAGGCCCGTGAGGCGCGCAAGAACCAGGCGCACACGGTCATCAAGGAGATGAAGCTCCGGCCGAAGATCGACCCGCACGACTATGACACCAAGAAGGGTCACGTCGTCCGGTTCCTCAAGCAGGGCGACAAGGTCAAGATCACGATCATGTTCCGTGGTCGCGAGCAGTCCCGGCCCGAGCTGGGCTACCGACTGCTGCAGCGTCTCGCGGAGGACGTCCAGGACCTCGGGTTCGTCGAGTCGAACCCGAAGCAGGACGGCCGCAACATGATCATGGTCCTCGGTCCGCACAAGAAGAAGACCGAGGCGATGGCCGAGGCCCGTCAGGCTCAGGAAGCCCGGAAGGCGGAAGCGAAGGCCAACCCCGGCAAGTCGCAGAACGCCGCCGAGACCGAGCACGACGAGGTCGAGGCGCCGGCCGAGGAGCCTGCCGAGGCGTAAGTCCCCGGGACGCGAGTCCGGGGGAATCCCTGGACACCGGTCCAGGGTGTCAACCGAAAGAAATGACGTTCCGTCGTGCCCGGTTTCGCGACCGGGCACCGGAGCGCCACTGACGAGGAGAGAACGGCGCTATGCCGAAGAACAAGTCGCACAGCGGTGCCAGCAAGCGCTTCAAGATCACCGGCTCCGGCAAGGTGCTCCGTGAGCGCGCCGGCAAGCGCCACCTGCTCGAGCACAAGTCGTCCCGCGTGACGCGTCGCCTCACCGGCAACGCCGAGATGGCCCCGGGCGACGCCGCGAAGATCAAGAAGCTTCTCGGCAAGTGACGCCACGGCGCCCGATCGTTCGTCGATCTCCGCGCGCCGTACGTCAGGACCGGGACCCCATCGATTTCGGGTCGTGTGACGACAACCACGGCCCCGCTACAAGGAGTTAACAAGTGGCACGCGTCAAGCGGGCAGTCAACGCCCACAAGAAGCGCCGGGCGATCCTCGAGCAGGCCTCCGGCTACCGCGGTCAGCGTTCGCGCCTGTACCGCAAGGCCAAGGAGCAGGTCACCCACTCGCTGGTCTACAACTACAACGACCGCAAGAAGCGCAAGGGCGACTTCCGTCAGCTGTGGATCCAGCGCATCAACGCCGCTGCCCGCGCCAACGGCATCACGTACAACCGCTTCATCCAGGGTCTGAAGGCCGCCAACATCGAGGTCGACCGCAAGATCCTCGCCGAGCTGGCCGTCAACGACGCGACCGCGTTCGCCGCGCTCGTCGAGGTCGCGCAGAAGGCGCTGCCGGCGGACGTGAACGCGCCCAAGGCGGCGTGACGCTGCGCCGGCTCTGAGCCGCGTATGACCCGGGCCCGCAGGTGCAAGCTGCCTGTGGGCCCGGGTTTTTTGGGTGCGTTGTCGGGTGCGGGTGAGTGGGGCCTTCTCGCGCAGTTCCCCGCGCCCCTGAAAAGCAGGGGCTGCGCCCCGTGCTTTTCAGGCCCGCAGGACCGTGGTCTTTCAGGCCCGCAGGGCCTGGTCTTTGTCTTTCAGGGGCGCGGGGATCTGCGCGAGCAACCACGAACCACCCGCACCCGCCGACGTACCCGCACCCCCAAGCCTTCAGGCGCCCCTCCCACACCCCCGAACCCAAAGGTGACTCATGCCCGCCCCTGAGTTGATCTCCCCCCGCTCCGCCCGCGTCGCCGCGGCCCGGCGGCTCGGGAAGCGGAACTTCCGGGGGAAGGACCGGCTGTTCCTGGCCGAGGGGCCGCAGGCCGTCCGGGAGGCCACCGGGCGCGTGGACACCTTGGTCGAGCTGTTCGTCACGGTCGACGCCGCGGAGCGGTACGCCGACATCGTCGGCGCCGCCCGCGCCGCCGGCGCACGCGTCCACCTCGCCGACGAGGCCGTCATCGCCGACATCTCCACGACGGTCACCCCGCAGGGACTCGTCGGGATCTGCCGGTTCCTGGACACCCCCTTCGAGGAGATCCTCCGCAGCCGCCCCAGGCTCGTCGCCGTACTCGCCCACGTCCGCGACCCCGGCAACGCCGGCACCGTCCTGCGGTGCGCCGACGCCGCCGGAGCGGAGGCCGTCGTGCTCACCGACGCCTCCGTGGACCTCTACAACCCCAAGGCCGTGCGCGCCTCCGTCGGGTCGCTGTTCCATCTGCCGGTGGCCGTCGGCGTACCCGTGGAAGAGGCCGTCGCGGGGCTCAAGGACATCGGCGTACGCGTCCTCGCCGCCGACGGAGCGGGCGAGGACGACCTCGACGCCGAGCTGGACAAGGGCACCATGGGCGGGCCCACGGCCTGGGTGTTCGGCAACGAGGCCTGGGGGCTGCCCGAGGAGACCCGGGAGCTGGCCGACGCCGTCGTCCGCGTGCCGATCCACGGAAAGGCGGAGAGCCTGAACCTGGCGACCGCCGCCGCCGTATGTCTCTACGCGTCCGCCCGTGCACAGCGCGCCTTCGGAGGGTGCCGCACCGTCACGCCCAGCTAGTAGGGTGACGGGCTCGGGGGCCCACTGCACAACGCGAGAGGTGGGGTACGGGGATGAGGGTCGGCACGAGCAGCACACCGGTGGCGCGGGACGTGCTCGCCACATCCGCGGCCCGGCAGGGTGATCTCGCCGACCTGGGCATCGACCCCGACGACCTGCCCGACGGGCTGGTCGTGGCCGACGAGAACGGCCGCGTGATCTGCTTCAACGCCGCCGCCGCCCGGATCACCGCCACCCCCGCAGCCGACGCCCTCGGCCGACACCTCGAACGGGCCCTCCCCTTAGAGGACCTCGAAGGCCGCCGCTGGTGGCAGCTGACCGACCCCTACGGGGGGCTCGCCATCCGGGTCGGGCAGCCCGAGCGGAACCTGCTGCTGCCCGGGGCCCGCGAGATCCTCGTATCGGCCCGCTACCTCCGTACCGAACCCACCGGCCCCGTCCGCCGCGTCGTCGTCTCCCTGCGCGACACCGAGGCCCGGCGCCGCACCGAACGCAGCCACGCCGAACTGATCGCCACCGTGGCCCACGAGCTGCGCTCACCCCTGACGTCGGTCAAGGGGTTCACCGCGACGCTGCTCGCCAAGTGGGAGCGGTTCACCGACGACCAGAAGAAGCTGATGCTGGAGACCGTCGACGCCGACGCCAACCGCGTCACCCGGCTCATCGCCGAGCTGCTCGACATCTCGCGGATCGACTCCGGGCGGCTGGAGGTGCGCAGGCAGCCCGTCGACATCGGTGCCGCCGTCGGACGGCACATCCAGGCGTACGTCGCCGCCGGACAGCCCGCCGACCGGTTCCTGCTGCGCGTGGAGCAGCCGCTGCCCGCTCTGTGGGCCGACCCCGACAAGATCGACCAGGTGCTGAGCAACCTGCTGGAAAATGCGGTGCGGCACGGCGAGGGAACCGTCACGATTGACGTCACGCCCACGGCGTCCCCCCGGGAGGGGGAGGACACCGGTACGTCGGTCACGGTGAGCGACGAGGGCAGTGGCATCCCGGAGGAGTCCATGAACCGCGTCTTCACCCGCTTCTGGCGGGGCAGCAAGCGCGGTGGCACCGGCCTCGGGCTGTACATCGTCAAGGGCATCGTCGAAGCCCACGGCGGCACCATCACCGTCGGACGCGCCCCCGGTGGCGGCGCCGAGTTCCGATTTACGTTGCCCGTGGCGGCACCGGCCTACCTGGCCTGAGCACCACGGGCGCGTTCGCAAGCCCTCCACCCCGTTAGACTCGGCCTTTGGCACCTTTGTGTCCCAAAAACCGTGACGATCTGTCCACGAGTCGGTACGGGGACCATCCGCCAGCCAATCGGAAGCACGGGAAGAGATGTCGGCACCGAATAAGTCGTACGACCCGGTAGAGGTCGAGGCCTTGAAACCGGAAGAGATCGAGCGCATGCGGGACGAGGCGCTCGCCGCCTTCGCCGCCGCGGACTCCCTCGACGCGCTCCAGGAGGCCAAGGTCGCCCACACCGGGGGCACCTCCCCGCTGGCCCTCGCCAACCGCGAGATCGGCGCGCTGCCCCCGCAGGCCAAGGCCGCCGCCGGCAAGCTCGTCGGCCAGGCCCGGGGCGCGGTGAACAAGGGCCTCGCCGCCCGCCAGAGCGAGCTGGAGGCCGAGCGTGACGCCCGGGTGCTGGTCGAGGAGGCGGTGGACGTCACGCTGCCCTACGACCGCGTACCGGCCGGCGCCCGCCACCCGCTCACCACGCTGTCGGAGCGCATCGAGGACATCTTCGTCGCCATGGGCTACGAGGTCGCCGAGGGCCCCCAGGTCGAGGCCGAGTGGTTCAACTTCGACGCCCTCAACATCGGCCCGGACCACCCGGCCCGGGGCGAGGCCGACACCTTCTTCGTGCAGGGCCCCGAGGGCGGCACCGAGTCCGGCGTGGTCCTGCGCACCCACACCTCGCCCGTGCAGATCCGCTCCCTGCTCGACCGCGAGCTGCCGGTGTACGTGATCTGTCCCGGCCGCGTGTACCGCACCGACGAGCTGGACGCCACGCACACCCCGGTCTTCCACCAGGTCGAGCTGCTCGCCGTGGACGAGGGCCTGACCATGGCCGACCTCAAGGGCACCCTCGACCACATGGTCCAGTCGCTGTTCGGCGAGGGCATGAAGACCCGGCTCCGGCCGAACTTCTTCCCGTTCACCGAGCCGTCCGCCGAGATGGACATGCTCTGCTACGTCTGCAAGGGCACCTCCGTCGGCAACCCCGACCGCCCCTGCCGCACCTGCTCCAGCGAGGGCTGGATCGAGCTCGGCGGCTGCGGCATGGTCAACCCGCGGGTGCTCACCGCCTGCGGCGTCGACCCCGAGAAGTACAGCGGATTCGCCTTCGGGTTCGGCATCGAGCGGATGCTGATGTTCCGCCACAACGTCGAAGACATGCGAGACATGGTCGAGGGTGACGTCCGGTTCACCCGGCCGTTCGGGATGGAGATCTGATGCGGGTCCCGCTTTCCTGGCTGCGGGAGTACGTCGACCTGCCGGCCACCGAGACAGGTCGTGACGTCCAGGCCAAGCTCATCTCGGCCGGCCTGGAGGTCGAGACGGTCGAGCAGCTCGGCGACGGCCTCAAAGGCCCCCTCGTCGTCGGTCAGGTGCTGACCATCGAGGAGCTGACGGAGTTCAAGAAGCCCATCCGCTTCTGCACCGTCGACGTCGGCACCGCCAACGGCACCGGCGAGCCCCAGGAGATCGTCTGCGGCGCCCGCAACTTCGCCGTCGGCGACAAGGTCGTCGTCGTCCTCCCGGGCGCCGAACTGCCCGGCGGCTTCGCGATCTCCGCGCGCAAGACGTACGGCCGCAACTCGCACGGCATGATCTGCTCCAGCGACGAGCTGGGCATGGGCGACGACGGCACCAAGGGCATCATCGTGCTGCCGCCCGAGACCGAGGTCGGCAAGGACGCCATCGAGCTCCTCGAACTGGTCGACGAGGTCCTGGACATCGCCGTCACGCCCGACCGCGGCTACTGCCTGTCGATCCGCGGCGTCGCCCGCGAGACCGCCATCGCCTACGGTCTGCCGCTGCGCGACCCGGCACTCCTCGACGTCCCCGGCCCGAACGCGTTCGGCCACCCCGTCCAGGTGTCCGACCCGCTCGGCTGCGACCGCTTCACAGCTCGCACCGTCACCGGTCTCGACCCCGAGGCGCGCTCCCCGATCTGGCTCAAGCGCCGGCTGCAGAAGGTCGGCATGCGTCCGATCTCCCTCGCCGTCGACATCACCAACTACGTGATGATGGAGCTCGGCCAGCCCCTGCACGCCTACGACCGCTCCCTCGTCCAGGGCACCATCGGCGTCCGCCGGGCCGAGGAGGGCGAGAAGATCGTCACCCTCGACGGCACCACGCGCACCCTGCATGCCGAGGACCTGGTGATCACCGACGAGCGCGGCCCCATCGGCCTCGCCGGTGTCATGGGCGGCGCCAACACGGAGATCGCCGACCACGACGCCACCGACGGAGTGAACGCCTCCAGCGACGTCGTCATCGAGGCCGCCCACTTCGACCAGGTCGCCATCGCGCGCACGGCCCGCCGGCACAAGCTGTCGTCGGAGGCGTCGCGTCGCTTCGAGCGTGGCGTCGACCCGCTGGCCGCGGCCGCCGCCGCCCAGCGCACCGTCGACCTGCTCGTGCTCCTCGCGGGCGGCACCGCCGACGCGGGCGTCACCGAGGTGATCGCCCCGTCGGCACCCCGCACGATCACGATCCCGGCGGACCACCCGGACAAGGTCGCGGGCGTCGAGTACGGCCGCGAGACCGTCGTACGCCGCCTCCAGGAGGTCGGCTGCGACGTCTACGGGCAGGACGAGCTGATCGTCACCGTGCCGTCCTGGCGCCCCGACCTCACCGACCCGAACGATCTGGCGGAGGAGGTCATCCGCCTCGAGGGCTACGAGAACCTGCCCTCCACGCTGCCCAAGCCCCCGGCAGGGCGCGGCCTCACCCAGCGGCAGCGGCTGCACCGCCGGGTCGGGCGGGCGCTGGCCGGTGCCGGATACGTCGAGGCACCCAACTACCCCTTCATCGGCGAGCAGGTCTTCGACCAGCTCGGGCTGGAGGCGGACGACCCGGCCCGCCGCGTCGTCAAGCTCACCAACCCGCTCAACGACGAGGAGCCCGCGCTGCGCACCTCGCTGCTGCCGGGGCTGCTGGGCGCGCTGCGGCGCAACGACGGCCGGGGCACGCACGACCTCGCCCTGTTCGAGACCGGCCTGGTCTTCCTCCCCCGGGAGGAGCAGCGCGTCGCCGTCGCGCTGCCGGTCGACCGCCGGCCCACCGACGAGGAGATCGCGACGCTGAACGCCGCGCTGCCCGAGCAGCCGCGCCACGTCGCCGTCGTCGTCGCCGGGGCCCGCGAGCAGGCCGGCTGGTGGGGCAAGGGCCGCCCGGCCGACTGGGCCGACACCGTCGAGGCCGGTCGCGCGGTCGCCCGCGAGGCCGGTGCCGAACTGGTCGTCCGCAAGGGCCAGTACGGCCCCTGGCACCCCGGGCGCTGCGCCGAGTTCCTGGTCGTCGCCGACGGCACCGAGCGGGTCGTGGGCCACGCCGGTGAACTGCACCCGCGCGTCCTCAAGGCGCTCGGGCTGCCGGCCCGGACCGCCGCGATGGAGATCGACCTGGACGCCCTGGAGCAGGTGGGGGACAGCGCCCCGCAGGCGCCGAGCATCTCCACCTTCCCGGTCGCCACGCAGGACGTCGCGCTCGTCGTCGACGCGTTCGTGCCGCACGCCGATGTGGAGGCCGCGCTGCGTGAGGGCGCGGGTGAACTCCTGGAGGGCATCCGGCTCTTCGACGTGTACGAGAACGCGGAGCAGCTGGGCGACGGGCGGAAGTCGCTGGCGTACGCGCTGCGCTTCCGGGCCGCGGATCGCACGCTGACCGTGGACGAGGCGTCGGCGGCCCGGGACGCGGCGGTCTCCCTCGCGGGCGAGCGCACGGGAGCGGTGCTTCGTAGTTAGGGCGCTCAAGGGGGCGTGGGGGTAATCCCCGGCGCCCAGGGGGCATGGGGGCATGGGGGCATGGGGGCACGCCCCTGTGCCCCCATCGCTTTCCCGCGTCACCTCACTCATTCGGGTGACAAATGTGGGTGATCGCCTCCATCCGGGCGTCCTGTGGACAGAATCGGACCGGCCTTTCTGGGCCTTACACGCTGTCCGGGCCTGATGGGGGGCCAACGGCATGATTCGAGTCAGGGCTGGGCTTCCTCGCCGGACATGGTCCCGGGGGCGAGGTCTGTTCGGCCGGCGGTCCGTCCGTGCCGGTGCCCGGGTGGTCGGAGGCGTCGTGTGCCTCGCAGCCGGCACCGGGCTGATGCTGCACGTCAGGCAGGTGATGCTGCGGGAAGTGCGGCAGGCGCGCGCGGTCGCGGGCGCCGCGCAGAGCGTGCTGCTCAGGCCGTTGCCCGCACGGATCGACGGGCTCGCCACCGCCGCCGCCCAGCTCTCCGCCGACCGGGGTGCGACCGTCGGCGGCGACCTGTACGAGGTGATCGCCACCGAGCACGGTGTACGGGTGGTGATGGGCGACGTACGCGGTCACGGTATCGCCGCGATCGGGACCGTCGCCGCCGTCCTCGGCAGCTTCCGTGAGGCCGTCCACGACGAGGTCGAACTCGTCGGCGTCCTGGCCCGTCTCGACCGTGCCCTCGCCCGGCATCTGCGGGACCGCGCCCGCACCGAGGTCACCGAGGACTTCGTCACCGTCCTCCTGCTGGAGATCACCCCCGACGGCGAACTCCACGCCCTGAACTGCGGCCATCCCTGGCCCTATCTGCTCAGCGGCGGCCGAGTGGCACCCGTCACCCGCGCCGACCCCCTGCCCCCGCTCGGCCTCTTCCCGCTGCCCGCGGAGCTGCCGGTCACGGCGTGCGGCCAACTCCTCCCGGGCGAGGCCCTGTTCCTGCACACGGACGGGGTGGAGGACGCGAGGGACAGCCAAGGGCGTTTCTTTCCTCTGGCGGACGCGCTGAGGGAAGCCGTACGAGGCCGCCCCATCTCTCCCCAGTCGGTACTCCGAGCCGTCTTCACGCAACTCCTCCGTCACGCGGCGGGAAGGCCCAAGGACGACATCGCGATACTGGTACTCCGCAACGACCGCCCACTTGTCTTCAGGGGCGCGGGGCTGCATGAATCTGCGGCTCCGCCGCGGGGCGCGACCAGCCACCAACGACCCGCAGCCGACGCCCCACCTGTCGCCCCCACCCCGTAGTCGCCCCCGTTCCGCCCGGACGGGCCACCGCACTGTACGAGGGGGAGCCGGCGGCCCGTCGGCCTCTTGGCGAGGGATGCCAGTCAACCTGTCCGAAACTCTCTGCGACAGCGCGCACACAGTCCGAATTCGGGCGTTCCCATCACACCCCGTGTGAAGAGGGAGGCGCTACGCTGCGATTCGCCGGCACCGAGCCACCGGAGGGCCTCCATGCAGCCCAACACCCTGCTCGACGCGATCCTCGACGAGGCCGGTATCTCCCACGCCGGTCTCGCCGCCCACGTCAACCAGGCGGGACGGGCCCGGGGACTGGCGCTGAGATACGAACACACCGCCGTGGCACGGTGGTTGAAGGGGCAGCGGCCGCGCGGACAGGTGCCCGACCTGATCTGCGAGGTGCTCGCCGGGCGGCTGCGCCGGACCGTCACCCTCGACGACATCGGACTCGGCGTGCCGGGCGAGGCCGCCTCCCCGCACGGCGCCGGGCTCTCCGGTTTCGTCGAGCGCGCCACCGCCCTGTGGCGCTCCGACGAGCAACAGCGCCCGCATGTCCTCGGCGCCCCCGCCGTCACCGGGACGCCCGCCGTGATGCCCGTCTGGGAGTGGGAGAACCCGCCGGAGGACGTCGACGTCTCCCGTGGCGGACGGCATCGCGTCAGCATGGCCGACATCGAGATGCTGCGCGCGGCCCGGACGCACTACGAGCAGATGTACCGCAAGGCCGGCGGCGTCGCCACCCGCACCCGGATCGTCGGGTTCCTCAACGCCGAGGCCGCGCCGCTGCTGCGGGGCAGCTACACCGACGCCACCGGCCGCCAACTGCACCGGGCCACCGGGGGGTTGGTCGCGATCGCCGGGATCTGCGCCTACGACTCCGACGCCCACGGCCTGGCCCAGCGCTACTTCCATCAGGCGCTGCGGCTGGCCAAGGCCAGCGGGGACCGGGGGCTGGGGGCGTATGTGATCGCCCTCCTCGTCAACCAGTCGCTGTTCATGCGGGAGCACCGCCAGGCCGTCGCCTTCGCCGAGGCGGCGCTGCGCACGGCCGGCCCGCACATCACTCCGGCGCTCGCCTCCGACCTGTACGCGATGCAGGCGAAGGCGTACGCGCACCTGGGCGACGGCACGAGCGCGCTGTCCTGCATCCGGCGGGCGGAGCAGGCCGCCGAGCGCATCCGGCGCGGGTACGAACCCGATGAAACCGGCTATGTCCAACCCGGCCTGGTGAACGTACAGGTGGCGGAGGCGCTGCTCAGCCTCGGTGACCTGACGGCCGCGGCGGAGCACGCCACGGCGGCCGTCGACACCCCGGCGCACGACCGGGGGCGGGTGCACCGGCTCGCGATGCTCAGCCAGATCGAACTGCGGCAGGGCAACGCGGACAAGGCGGTGGCCACCGCCGTCGAAATGGCCGAGCGGGCGCGCGGAATGGAGTCCATGCGCCTGCGTGACAGATTGCGGGCGGTACGCGAACACCTCGTGCGCAGCGACTGCGCGGGGACCTCCGAGGCCGCCGAACTCATCGACGGGGCACTGCGCGTACCGCTCTGACGCCGTCCCGGGGGCGCGGCCATGCACCGGCTGTGCGCCTGCTGTCACCAAGCTCCTGCTGCGATATTGCCACTTACTCGGCGGAAGGTGGCAGAACCGTGCAGTGGACGAAACAGAGCGAACAAATCGTGTACTCGAACCGCTGGTTCAGCGTCAATCTCGCGGATGTGGCGTTGCCGGACGGGCGGCACCTCGATCACTTCCTGATACGGCTGCGGCCTGTCGCCGTGGCCACCGTGGTCAACGAGGCGAACGAGGTGCTGCTCCTGTGGCGGCACCGCTTCATCACCGACAGCTGGGGCTGGGAGCTCGCGGCGGGCGTCGTCGAGGACGGCGAAGCCATCGCCGAGGCGGCCGCCCGCGAACTGGAGGAGGAGACCGGATGGCGGCCGGGACCCCTGCACCACCTGATGAGCGTCGAGCCCTCCAACGGGCTCACCGACGCCCGGCACCACGTCTACTGGGCCGACGAGGGCGCGTATGTCGGTCACCCCGTGGACGACTTCGAGTCGGACCGTCGGGAATGGGTTCCCCTCAAGCTCGTCCCCGACATGGTCGCCCGCGGCGAGGTCCCGGCCGCCAACATGGCGGCCGCCCTGCTCCTGCTGCACCATCTGCGGCTCGGACAGGACACCAAGCCGTGAATCCCCCGCCGTGTCCCGCCCGGGAGGCTAGCGGCCCAGCGCCTGCCAGACGGACACCACCAGGGCGCCCAGGGCCGTGAGGGCCGCCACCGCGGGCAGCGGCCAGCGGGCGTGCTCCAGGGTGACGACCCGCGTGTTGAGGTCGTCGAGTTCCTTGGCGCTCTGTTCGGCGCGATGGCTCAGCAGGGTCAGCCCTCCTTCGACGCGGGTGTGCGCCACATCCAGGCGGCGACGTAACTCTGCGAGTTCGCCGTGGTGCACCGGATGCTCGGGGTCGATGGCCACGAGTCCGCTCCTTTCTGTAGTCATCCCATCCCTTGCATGCGCACCTGAAGTCAACTCGCCTGGTGGGCGCGTGGGGAGAGTGTGCGAACGGCATATGCGAGTCCGCCGCGCACACGGTGTGTGAATACGACGGGCCCGGCACCTGATGGGGTGCCGGGCCCGTGTACGAAAGGGAACTGACCGTGCGTAGTCGGACTGTGGGGGGATCAGGCGTACGAGTAGAACCCCGAACCCGTCTTCCGGCCGAGCCGCCCCGCGTCCACCATGCGCTGGAGCAGCGGGGGAGCGGCGTACAGCGGCTCCTTGTACTCCTCGTACATCGAATGGGCGATGGAGACGATGGTGTCCAGGCCGATCAGGTCGGAGAGCTTCAGCGGACCCATCGGGTGCGCGCAGCCCAGCTCCATGCCGTTGTCGATGTCCTCGCGGCCCGCGATGCCCGACTCGAACATCCGGATCGCGGAGAGCAGGTACGGCACCAGCAGCGCGTTGACGACGAAGCCCGAGCGGTCCTGGGCCCGCACGGAGTGTTTGCCGAGCACCTTCTCGGCGAACAGCTGCGCCCGGCCGAGCGTGCCCTCGGAGGTGGTCAGCGCCGGGATCAGCTCGACGAGCTTCTGCACCGGGGCCGGGTTGAAGAAGTGGATGCCGATGACGTGGTCCGGCCGCGAGGTGGCGACCGCGAGCTTCACCAGCGGGATCGAGGAGGTGTTGGAGGCGAGGATCGCGTCCGGGCGGGTCACCACCTGGTCGAGCACCTGGAAGATCTCCGTCTTCACCTGCTCGTTCTCCACGACCGCCTCGATGACGAGGTCACGGTCGGCGAACTCGCCGAGATCGGTGGTGAAGCTCAGGCGTGCCTGGGTCCCGTCCCGCTCCGCCTCGGTGATCTTGCCGCGCTCGGCGGCCTTGGACAGGGAGTTGAACAGCCGGGTGCGGCCGATCTCCAGGGCTTCGCCGGTGGTCTCGGCGACCTTGACGTCCAGTCCGGCGCGGGCGCACACCTCGGCGATGCCCGCTCCCATCTGGCCGCAGCCCACGACTCCGACGCGTGCAATGTCTCCCGCCGGGATGTCCGTCACATCGTCCCTTTCACTGTTTTTCGTGCCTGGCAGATACCCCTGGTGGAGGCCTGCGCCAAACCTGCACGTTACCCGCGACGCCTACTGATCAGTATCCCGGGTGCCCCGTGGAAGGCTGGCCGGGAACGGTCCGCGCGCGGGCGGACAGGTGGGACGCGGTAGGCGGAGGTAATGAGGATGCATCGCAAGCCACGGATGTCACGGCGGGCCTTCTGGGCGACCGCGGCGGCGACCCTGGTGGCGGCGGGAGGGGTGGCGGCGGGCACCGCCATCGCCGGCGGCGAACCGAGCCCGCGCCGCAGGGCGGGCGAGGGTGAGCTGCGCGGCATGTGGCTGGCCACCGTCGTCAATCGGGACTGGCCCTCGAAGTCCGGCCTGACCGCCGCCGAACAGCGTGCCGAACTCCTCGCCCACCTCGACACCGCCGTGGACCGTCGCCTCAACGCGGTGATCTTCCAGGTCCGCCCCAGCGCCGACGCCCTCTGGCCCTCCCCGTACGAGCCCTGGTCGCAGTACCTCACCGGCACCCAGGGCAAGGACCCCGGCTGGGACCCGCTGGGCACGGCCGTCGAGGAGGCGCACGCCCGGGGGCTCGAACTGCACGCCTGGTTCAACCCGTACCGGGTCGCGGTCCACGCCGACCCGAGTCGGCTGGTCGCTTCCCATCCGGCCCGGCAGAACCCCGACTGGGTCGTTCCCTACGGCGGCAAGCTCTACTACAACCCCGGCATCCCCGCCGTCCGCGCCTTCGTGGAGAAGGCCATGCTCGACGCCGTGCGCAGGTACGCCGTGGACGCCGTGCACTTCGACGACTACTTCTATCCGTACCCGGTGGCCGGCCAGGTCTTCGACGACGACGCGGCCTACGACCGGTACGGCGCGGGCTTCCCCAACCGGGCGGCCTGGCGGCGCGACAACATCGACCTGCTGGTGCGGGAGACGGCGGCCCAGATCAAGGCCGTCCGGCCCGGCACCCAGTTCGGGATCAGCCCCTTCGGCGTGTGGCGCAACGCCGCGACCGACGACCGGGGCTCGGACACCCGGGCGGGCGTGCAGACCTACGACGACCTGCACGCGGACACCCGGAAATGGGTCCAG
The DNA here is from genome assembly GCF_031845845.1 of Streptomyces gottesmaniae. NCBI lineage: Bacteria > Bacillati > Actinomycetota > Actinomycetes > Kitasatosporales > Streptomycetaceae > Streptomyces > Streptomyces gottesmaniae. The sequence continues at coordinate 23,825 of NZ_JAVRFJ010000005.1, read as the reverse complement.
GAGAACTGGATCGACTACATCGTCCCGCAGCTGTACTGGAACATCGGCTTCAGCGCCGCCGACTACGCCAAGCTGGTGCCCTGGTGGGCGGAGACCGCCCGGGGCAGCGGGACGCGGCTGTACCTCGGCGAGGCCCTCTACAAGGCGGGCGACCCGGCCCAGCCCGCGGCCTGGCAGGACCCGGCGGAGCTGTCGGCACACCTCACCCTGGCCCGCGACTTCCCCGAGGCACGCGGACACGTCTTCTTCTCGGCCAAGGAGGTCGGCCTCGACAAGATCGGCGCGATGGCACGCGTGGTCGCCGACCATTACCAGCGGCCCGCGGAACCACCGCGCCGACGGAACCGGGGTTGACGGGACCGGGGTGCCGGAACCGCTGTACCGGGGCTGCCGCTACTCGGCGTCTCCGGGGTGACGGACGACGGTGTCGGGGCCCGGGGACATCAGCGCCTCGTGCCCGTCGTCGAACCTGACCCGGTAGGGCGGATTCCCGTTCTGGCCGAGCACCTCCAGGACCTCCGCGGTCCGGTCGTGGTGCCCGACGGTCCTGCCGTGCACCAACAGGGTGTCGCCTTTGGCTGCCTGCATCGGGGGCCTCCTCGTCTTGCACGGGAGTGGCGGTGCGTGACCTCAGTCTATTGCGGGGTGCGCCGGTCGGACCGGTCGCGTAGGGGCTCTCGGGTGGACGAGCGCTGGGTGACCGCGATGCAGACCAGTACCGCGGCGGCCGTCAGGGGCGCGGCCGGGGTGAGCTGCTCACCGAGGAGCAGCACCGACCACACCAGTGTGAGCAGCGGCTGCGCCAGCTGCAACTGGCTGGCCTTCGGTATGCCGATGGCCGCCATGCCCCGGTACCAGACGACCAGCCCCAGGAACTGCGACCCGGCCGCCACCCACAGCAGACCGGCCACACTGTGCGCGGTCAGCCGCGCCGGCTCGTGCGCCAGGGCCAGCAGCGCGCCCGGCACGCTCAGCGGCAGACAGCACACCAGGGCCCAGCCGATGACCTGCCAGCCGGGCATCACCCCGGCCAGGCGGCCGCCCTCGGTGTAGCCGGCCGCGCAGACCAGCAGGGCGCCGAAGAGACAGAGGTCGGCCGTGGTGAGGGAGCCGCCGCTCTGCGTCACGGTGAACGCGAGTACGGCGGCGGCTCCGGCGACGGCGGCCGTCCAGAAGGCGCGCGAGGGGCGGGTGCCCATGCGCAGGGCCGAGAACAGGGCGGTCGTCAGCGGGAGCAGACCGACCACGACGGCGGCGTGCGCGGTGGTGGAGGTCTGGAGCGCGAGCGTGGTCAGCATCGGGAAACCCAGCACGACACCGGCGGCCACGACCGCGAGGCCCGCCCAGTGTCGACGGGCCGGCAGCGGCACCCGCAGGACCAGCAGACAGACACCCGCGATGACGGCGGCCAGGGCGCTGCGCACGGCCACCAGTGACCAGGCGCCGAAGCCCTCCAGGCCCCAGGCGGTGGCGGGGAAGGTGAGGGAGAAGGCGGTGACACCCAGGGCTGCCTGGAGCGTGCCGCCGACGCGGTGGCCGTGGCGGAGGCTGTAGCGGTGACGGCGCGGGAGCGCGACGGGGGCGGCCTGACCGGCGACGGTGTCTCGGGTGTCGGTGCCCGGGGTGGTCGGCCGCGGCTCGGTGTCCTGCCGTCGGTCGGTGTCCACCGCTACTGATGAACCGGCGATAGCGCTACTCTCTGCTCTCATGCATGAGCGTAACAGTGTCGCGGAACTGGCGGAACAACTGCGGAAGGAGCTCGACCGCTACTCCGTGGGTGGAAAGCTGCCGTCGAGCCGGGCCCTCGTCGAGCGGTTCCGGGTGAGCCCGGTGACCGTGTCGCGGGCCCTCGCGCACCTGGCCGCCGAGGGGCTCGTGGTGACCCGGCCGGGGGCGGGCGCCTTCCGGGCCGCCCCGCGCCGGAGCGGTACGGCGCCGGTGGGGGACACCTCCTGGCAGGAGGTCGCGCTGAGCGCGGACGGCAGCGCCGAGCCGTCGCCCCGCACGGTGGACGCCTCCGGGGTGCTGGTCTCGCTCGCCTCACCGCCGCCCGGTGTGATCGAGTTCAACGGCGGCTATCTCCACCCGTCGCTGCAACCGGAGCAGGCGATGGGCGCCGCCCTGTCCAGGGCGGGGCGTCGCCCCGGGGTGTGGGCGAGGCCGCCGGTCGAGGGAGTGCCGGAGCTGCGCGAGTGGTTCGCGCGGAGCATCGGCGGAGCGATCACGGCGGCCGAGGTGATCGTCGCGGCGGGCGGGCAGTCCGCCCTGACCACCGCGCTGCGCGCCCTCGCGCCGCCCGGGGCGCCCGTGCTCGTCGAATCGCCCACGTATCCCGGCATGCTGGCGATCGCCCGGGCGGCCGGGCTGCGGCCGGTGCCGGTGCCGGTGGACGCGGACGGGGTCAGGCCCGCCCTCCTCGCCGACGCGTTCAAGGCGTCCGGCGCCCGGGTCTTCGTCTGCCAGCCGCTCTTCCAGAACCCCACCGGCGCCGCCCTGTCGGCCGACCGCAGGGGCGAGGTGCTGCGGATCGCCCGCGAGGCGGGGGCGTTCGTCGTGGAGGACGACTTCGTACGCCGTCTCGTGCACGAGGACGCGGGGCCCCTGCCGCGGCCCCTGGCGGCCGACGATCCCGACGGCGTGGTCGTGCACGTCTCCTCGCTGACCAAGGCGACCTCGCCCAGCTTCCGGGTGGGTGCCCTGGCCGCACGGGGCCCGGTCCTGGAGCGGCTGCGCGCCATCCAGGTCGTCGACACCTTCTTCGTGCCGCGCCCCCTTCAGGAGGCCGCACTCGAACTCGTAGGCTCGCCCGCCTGGCCCCGCCATCTCCGGTCGGTCTCCAGGGAGTTGAAGCTCCGGCGGGACGCGCTCACGTCCGGGCTGCGGTCGCGCCTCCCCCAACTCGCCCTGCCTCACGTCCCCTCCGGCGGCTACCACCTGTGGCTGCGCCTCCCCGACGGCACCGACGAGCCCGCCCTGGTCGCCGCCGCCCTCCGCGCCGGTGTCGCCGTCACCCCCGGCCGCCCCTACTTCAGCGCCGAACCCCCGGCCGGCCACCTGCGGTTGAGCTTCGCGGGGGTCGCGGGCGGGGGCGAGATCGCGGAAGGGGTGCGGCGTCTGGAGGAGGCCGTAAACGGTTCGACAGCGGGCGGCCGGCCTGCGAACGTCCTGCCATGAGCGACGAGTCGAACCCTGCCGCCCCGAAGGGCTACGAGATCTCCGACGATCCCGGACGCATCGATGTCGGACGGGTCCACCACTGGCTGTCCACCGACGCCTACTGGGCCCTCGGACGCGCCCGCGAGAAGCAGGAGAGCGCGATCCGAGGATCACTCAACTTCGGGGCGTACGAGGTGGCTTCGGGGGAGCAGGTCGCCTACGCGCGGGTGGTGACCGACCGGGCCACGTTCGCCTGGCTCTGCGACGTGTACGTCGACCCGTCCGCGCGCGGGAACGGGCTCGGCACCGCGCTCGTCGCGGCCGTGCGTGAGCACCTGCGGTCGTACGGGTTGCGGCGCGTCCTGCTCGCCACGCACGACGCGCACGGCGTCTACGCGAAGCTCGGCTTCGAGCCGCTCGCCAAGCCCGACCAGTGGATGGCGCTAATGTTCGACTGAGGGGCCCGGGGGCGGCGGCCAGGGCCCGAAAGCGCGGGACGGAGTACCTCGCAACGCGGGACGGAGAGCCCCGGGTAACTCCTGAGTAACGCCTCTTGACCAGCGCAGAACCCCGTTCCACCATCGCCGCATGCATCTTCGGGTCACGTTCGTCGCCGCCGCGCGCTGCTCCTCGCTGCTCGCGGAGCGTTTCGAGGACGACCGGCCGCTGGACCAGGCGGGCTGGGACGAAGTGCAGCGCGCCGCCCATGAGCTGGTGCCGCTGGCGGCGGCCGAGCTGCGCTACTGCTCGCCCACGCCCCGCAGCCGGGCCACCGGGGACGCCCTCGGCTACGCGCCGCTGGCCCAGCCCGCGCTGCGGGACTGCGACATGGGCCGCTGGCGCGGTTTCACGCTGGGCGAGGCCATGGCGCGGGAGCCCTCGGCCGTGGACGCCTGGCTCGCCGACCCGCACGCCACCCCGCACGGCGGCGAGTCGCTGGTCGGCTTCATCTCCCGCATAGGCGGCTGGCTCGAGACCCGTCCGGTGGGCGAGGGCGGCCGTATCGTCGCGGTGGCCGAGCCGTCCGTGCTGCGCGCCGCCCTGGTCTACGCGCTGAAGGCCCCGCCGTCGTCGTACTGGAACATGGACATCCGTCCCCTGTCGACGGTCACGGTCGCGGGTCACGCGGGCCGCTGGAACCTGCGGTTGGGCGCGCCGCAGTAGACCGAGGGGCGCCGGTCGGCGGGTCACGGGTGTAGTCGGTGATCAGGAGCTGGTCCTTCGTGGGGCCGCCGACCCGCCAGATCGTCCGCCAGCGGGCCTCGTCGTACACCTCGAACTCGCCCCGGTAGAGGTCGGCGACGCAGGGGTGGGCCGCGCGCCACCGGCCGGTGGTCAGATCCAGGTCGTGGAAGAGGCGGCCGTCGGCGAAACGGACGTCCGCCGTGCCGGGCGACGCCCCCGGCAGGAAGCGCAGCGTGCGTTCGGCGGGGCGACGCACGCCCTGCCAGACGAAATTTCCGGTTTCCCGGTGCAGCAGGCCGCCGTCGTCCAGCGGGCTGAAAACGGTCGTCCCGCGGAACTCCCCCCGGGCGCCACTCGCGAGATCCCGCACGGACCGCAGGACCCGCCATGCCCCGAAGAGGTGGGCGAGGACATCGGGAACTGGCAGGAAACCGCTCATCCGTCCTTCCTTTCCGAGACTTTCGGTGCTGTGCGACCCGTTGACGCTGTCTCGGTCACCTCCCTATCTTGCCGTTCGAAGTGCTGATCATCGTCTGGCATTTCGAACATTCTCCACAGTCAGACTGCCATGCACGCCATGCAACTCCCTGCACCTCATGACCCCCACCCCGAGCCGCGGAGTATCCATGTCACGCAGTACCCGCACCCGTTGGAGACTCGGCCTCACCGCCACCGCCTTCCTGGTGGCCGCCGCATCCGTCCCGGCCCCCGCGCACGCCGAGGACGTCACCGACTACGCGATCACCGTCGACCCGGCCGCGAGGGGCGCGAAGATCGACGACACGATGTACGGCGTCTTCTTCGAGGACATCAACCGGGCCGCCGACGGCGGTCTGTACGCCGAACTCGTGCAGAACCGGTCCTTCGAGTACTCGACCGCCGACAACCGCGACTACACCCCCCTCACCTCGTGGACCGTGGACGGCGCCGCGCAGGTCGTGAACGACGCCGGCCGGCTCAATGAGCGCAACCGCAACTACCTCTCGCTGACCGCCGGTTCGGCCGTCACCAACGCGGGCTACAACACCGGCGTCCACGTCGAGGAGGGCAAGAAGTACGACTTCTCGGTGTGGGCCCGCGCCGACAGCCGCACCGCGCTGACCGTCACCCTCCAGGACGCCGACGGCACGCTCGCCGAAGCCCGGCGGGTGGCGGTCAAGGGGGGCTGGGCCAAGTACCGGACCTCCTTCAAGGCGACGCGGACCAGCTCCGACGGCCGTCTGACCGTCGCCTCCGCCGACGCCGTCGCCCTCGACGAGGTGTCCCTGTTCCCGCGCGACACCTACAAGGGGCACCGCAACGGCCTGCGCAAGGACCTCGCCGAGAAGATCGCCGCACTGAAGCCGGGCTTCGTCCGCTTCCCCGGCGGCTGCCTCGTCAACACCGGCTCGATGCAGGACTACAGCGAGGCCTCCCACTGGGAGCGCAAGCGCTCGTACCAGTGGAAGGACACCATCGGCCCGGTGGAGCAACGCGCCACCAACGCCAACTTCTGGGGCTACAACCAGAGTTACGGCCTCGGCTACTACGAGTACTTCCAGTTCTCCGAGGACATCGGAGCCATGCCGCTGCCCGTGGTGCCCGCCCTCGTCACCGGCTGCGGCCAGAACAAGGCCACCGACGACGAGGCCCTGCTCCAGCGGCACATCCAGGACACACTGGACCTCATCGAGTTCGCCAACGGGCCCGTGACCAGCACCTGGGGCAAGAAGCGGGCGCAGATGGGCCACCCCAAGCCCTTCCGCCTCACCCACCTCGGCGTCGGCAACGAGGAGAACCTGCCGAACGAGTTCTTCGCCCGCTTCCAGAAGTTCCGGGCCGCCATCGAGGCGAAGTACCCGGACATCACGGTGATCTCGAACTCCGGCCCCGACGACACCGGCACCACGTTCGACACCGCCTGGAAGCTGAACCGCGAGGCCGACGTCGACATGGTCGACGAGCACTACTACAACAGCCCGCAGTGGTTCCTCCAGAACAACGACCGCTACGACTCCTACGACCGCGGCGGCCCGAAGGTCTTCCTCGGTGAGTACGCCTCCCAGGGCAACGCTTTCAAGAACGCGCTCTCCGAAGCCGCGTTCATGACAGGCCTGGAGCGCAACGCCGACATCGTGAAGCTGGCCTCCTACGCGCCGCTCCTCGCCAACGAGGACTACGTGCAGTGGCGCCCCGACATGATCTGGTTCAACAACCACGCGTCGTGGAACTCCGCCAGCTACGAGGCGCAGAAGCTCTTCATGAACAACGTCGGCGACCGTGTGGTGCCCTCGACGGCCACCGGCACACCGGCGCTGACCGGACCGATCACCGGAGCCGTGGGCCTCTCCACCTGGGCCACGACGGCGGCGTACGACGATGTGAAGGTGACCTCGGCCGACGGCTCGGCCCTGTTCACCGACGACTTCGGCCAGGACGCGTCGAAGTGGAACCACACCGGCGCCGGGAGCTGGAGCGTCCAGGACGGACAGTACGTGCAGAGCGACGTGGCCGCCGAGAACACCATGGTCACGGCCGGTGACCCCGCCTGGCACGACTACGACCTCAAGGTGAAGGCCACCAAGAAGTCCGGCAAGGAGGGCTTCCTCGTCGCCTTCGGCGTCAAGGACACCGGGAACTACTACTGGTGGAACCTCGGCGGCTGGAACAACACCACCAGCGCGGTCGAACAGGCCGTCGACGGCGGCAAGTCCTCGCTGATCTCCAAGCCGGGCACGATCGAGACCGGCCGTACGTACGACGTCGAGGTCAAGGTGCGCGGCCGGCAGGTGACCCTGCTGCTGGACGGCAAGGAGTGGGGGAGCTTCACCGACGACAAGCCGGCGGAGCCGTTCCGGCAGGTGGTGACGCGCGACGCGAAGACGGGCGACCTGATCCTGAAGGTCGTCAACGCGCAGGGCGTGGCCGCGCGTGCGGCGATCGACCTCGGGGGTGCGAAGGTGCGCTCCACGGCACGCGTGACGACGCTGACGGCCGCGCCGGACGCGGTGAACACGGAGACGGACACGCCGGTGGCGCCGGTGAAGTCCACGTTCAGCGGGGTGGCCGAGGAGTTCAACTACACGTTTCCCGCGAACTCCGTGACCTTCCTGAGGATCAAGAAGCGGTGAAGGCGGCAGGCGCCTGGGCCTGGTGAGCTGGGTGCGGGTGTGCGGGGGCCGTTCACGCGGTTCCCCGCGCCTCTGATCGGGCCCGCGGTCCGTCCAGGGGGTCTACGAGCGGCGGCGGGGCTTTCCGGTCCTGCCGCCGCTCTTGGCGTTCCTGCCGCCGGACGAGCCGCCTCGGGGATTGCGGGCGGCGGCGGTCGGCTTGCCCGTGCCGGGCCGCTTGGGCTTCTGCTGCGGCTTCTTCTCCTCCGCGGGCTTGGCGCGGCCCCGTGAGCTGTTGACCGTGCGGCCCCGGACGATGCCGATGAAGTCCTCGACCATGTCGGTGGTCGCGTCCTGGGGCCAGGACAGGGCGACACGGGACTCGGGGGCGTCCGTGACCGGGCGGTAGGTGAGGTCCTTGCGGTGGTGGAGCCGGGCCAGCGACTGGGGCACGACGAGCAGTCCGATCCCGGCCGCCACCAGCTCGATCGCGTCCGCCGTGGTGGCGGGACGCTCGAACGCCGGTTCTCCCGGCGGGCGCTCCCAGTCGAGGGTGTCGTCCAGGGGGTGCAGCACGACCTCGTCCGCCAGGTCCTCGGTGGTCACCTCGTCGACCGCCGCGACGACGTGGTCCTTCGGGACCACGACCACCGTGGTCTCGGTGTAGAGGGGGATCGCGCTGAGGTCGGTGTCGTCCACCGGCAGCCGTACGAAACCGGCGTCGGCACCCCCCTCCCGCAGTACGCCGAACGCCTCGGCGGCGGACACCTGGAGGAGGGTCAGGGGAACGTCGGGCAACCGCTCGTTCCAGATCCGCACCCACTTGGTGGGCGTCACTCCCGGGACGTAGGCGAGCCGGAACGAGGGGAACGAGGGCGATGCTTCCGAGCCTGTCACGTGACCAGGCTAACGGGCGGGTGGAGGGGCCCGGTCATCGCCGCCGGGCAGCCGAGTGGTCGGCGGTCGCGCAGGCGCTCGATACCCTTGACCTCATGACGTCGCACCAGACCACCCAGACCATGAAGCCCGCCACCGCGGCGAAGAAGCTGGGTGTGTACCTCCAGGCCACGCCCGCAGAGTTCCAGGAGGGTGTCGTCTCACGCGCCGAACTGAGCGCGCTCCAGACGAATCCGCCGACCTGGCTGGAGGAACTGCGCCGCAACGGCCCGCACCCCCGCCCGGTGGTCGCCGAGAAGCTGGGCGTCTCCATCGCGGGGCTCGCGCGCGGTGGAGTGACCGAGGCCCTCACCACCGAGCAGATCGAGGCCCTGAAGCAGGAGAGCCCCGAGTGGCTGCGCAAGGAGCGCGCCACCCAGGCCGAGGTCCGCAAGGAGGGCGCCCGCATCAAGAAGCGCAACGCCGAGCGGGCGGCCCAGGCGGACGACCGACGCTAGTGCCGCGGCACTAGCGCCCCGGCGGGCCGACGTCGCCTGCCGGGCGCCCTCGGCGACCCACCGGCGACCGCCTGCCCGAGCACCGGCGACCGCCTGCCCGAGCACCGGCGACCGGCCGGAGCACCTACGTCCGCCGCCCGCTGAAAATCAGGAGCCTCGCGGCAGGGGCCCGGGGCAGGATGCCCCCGTGGATCCCCTCCTGTGCGGGCTCGCCGTCAATCCGGCCCTGCCCGCCGAGCTGGTCGACCGGCTGATCGCGCTCGCGGACGCCGATGTCGACGACGAACTCGCCCACCGTGCCGGCCTCACCCGGGCGCAGGCGATCACGCTGGCCTCGCGGGACGTGGGCAACGGGATGCGACTGGCGTACGAGGGCGTGCTGGCCGCCGGCGACGTCGATCCCACGGCACAGCCGCGCGTCGCCCTCGCCCTGCTGGACGAGGGCGTCGGCGATCCGGCATGGGCTCGCCTCCTCGCCGCGTCGGTGGCCGTCGAGACCCGGGAGCGGCTGGCCGCCTGCCCCGGCCTGCCGCCGGATGTGGTCGAGACCCTCGCCGCGGACCCGGACATACGGGTCGTCGTGGAACTGGCCCTGTGGGCCGAGCCGGACGTGGCCGCCCGGCTCGCCGGGCATCCGCACGCCGAGGTCCGCCGCGCGGTGGCGCTCAACGAGGCGACGCCACCGGAGGTGCTGGCCGCCCTCGTCGGCGGCGAGGATCTGCCTCCCGCCCGGCACTGCCTGGTCTGCGACCGGGAGGAGCCGCCGTTCGCACACGGCCCCGACTGTCCGCGGCTCGACTGCGATCTGCGGCCGGGCTCCTCCTGCGACGGCACGCACGAATCCACCGCCCTGGACATCCTGCGCGCGGGCCTGGAGAACCCGGCCACACCGGCGGAGGTGGCCGCGGGTTTCGCCGACCATCCCTCTGCGCTGCTGCGCCGGGCGGTCGCCGCCCGTCCCGGCCTGCCCCCGCAGGCGTACGCGCGGCTCGCCGCGGACCGCACGCCCGGTACGCGCGCGGACCTCGCGGCGAACCCCGGGATCGACGACGCCCTGATCCACGCGCTGGCCGACGACACCGCCCCCGACGTGCGGCGCGCGCTCGCGCACAACCCACGGGTGCCTCTCGACGTCCTCGCGGGGCTGGTGGCCACCACCCGGATCGGTGCCACGCCGTTGCCGCGGATCGCCTCCGCCACGGCCGCCGAGGTCGAGGAGCTGGCCCGGTCCCCGCACGCCGCCGTACGCGTGCTGCCGGCCCGACGGCGTGATCTGCCGGCCGGCATCCGTGACGCGCTGGCCGACGATCCCGACGCCAAGGTGGTCACGGCCGTCGCCGCGCACCCCGGTCTCTCCGAGGCCCGGCTGCACGCCATGGTCGACCGGCACGGCGTCCAGGTCCTCACCGGGGCGGCGGCCAACCCGGACGCGACCCCGGCGTTCCTGGAGCGCGTGGCCCGACACCGGCCACCGGTACGCAAGGCGCTCCGCGAGATCGCCCGGCACCCCCGGGCGACGGCCCCCGCGCTCCTGCCGTGCCTGGCGGACGAACGGGCCCGCCCCCTCGCCGCCCGCCATCCGGCGCTCCCGCCGACGGTCGTCGTCGAGCTGCTCTCGGACCCGGCCGACCCGGTGGCGGAGGCCGCGGCCGCCAACCCGTCCCTGCCGCTCGCCGTGATGGAGGAGCTGACCGCGAGACCGGCAGGGAGACCGGCCGCGAGACCGACAGAGGGGCCGGCCGCGAGACCGACAGAGGGGCCGGCCGGGAGACCGACAGAGGGGCCGGCCGGGAGACCGACAGAGGGGCCGGCCGGGAGACCGACAGAGGGACCGGCCGGGAGACCGGCCGGTCGAGGCGCTGCGGCCCGATCCGTCCGGGGCCCCGGCGGGTGAGCGGTCAGGGCTCACCGGTAGGGGCGGCGGTCCGGGGTGCCCGTGGGTCCCGCGTCAGGACGGTGCGAGGACGCAGAACTCGTGGCCCTCCGGGTCGGCCAGGCACGTCCACGGGACGTCGCCCTGGCCGAGGTCGAGGTCGGTGGCGCCGAGGGCGCGCAGCCGGGCCACCTCCGCCGCCTTGTCGTCACCGGGACACGGCAGCAGATCGAGATGGACGCGGTCCGGCACGGTCACGGCGTCGGCCGAGCGGAGGAACTCCAGGTAGGGGCCGGTTCCCGTGGCCGAGCGCAGCACGGCCTGATCGTCGGTCACCTCGTGCGGGGCCCAGTCCAGGGCCTCGCCCCAGAACCGGGCCATGGCCCGGGGATCCGCGCAGTCGACGACCACCGCGGCGATGGGCCCGGTGTCCCGGTAGATCTCCCTGGGCTCCAGCACACAGAACTCGTTGCCCTCGGGGTCGGCGAGAACGGTCCACGGCACGTCGCCCTGGCCCACGTCGGCGGGTGTCGCGCCGAGCGCCCTCAGCCGCGCGACCAGCTCCGCCCGATGCGCCTCGGAGGTGGTGGCGATATCGAGATGCGTACGATTCTTGACGGCCGTCTTGCCCTCGGGAACGGGAACGACGTCGACACCGACGACGACCGGGTCCGGCCAGACCAGGCCGCCGGCGGGTCCGACGTAGGTGGTCACGCCGGGGCTGTAGGCGGTCCAGCCGAGCGCCTCGGCCCAGAACCGGCCGACCGCCCCGGCGTCGAGAGCCTTGATGTTCACCTGTACGGGTCGCAGCGCCATGCCGGTGATCTTATGCGTCCGCTCCGCCGGGCCTCGCGCGCGCGACCGAGGGAAGATTGCATAAACGTGCAGCGAAACGTATAGTCATGCCATCCAAGAGGAGGGTTCCATGGCGGTACGCGTGGCGGTGGCGGGAGCGAGTGGTTATGCGGGCGGCGAAGCGCTGCGCCTGCTGCTCGCCCACCCCGAGGTCGAGATCGGTGCACTGACCGGCAACTCCAACGCGGGCCAGCGCCTGGGCGCGCTGCAGCCGCACCTGCTGCCGCTGGCCGACCGGGTGCTCCAGGAGACGACCGCCGAGGTGCTGACAGGCCATGACGTGGTCTTCCTCGCGCTCCCGCACGGGCAGTCCGCGGCCGTGGCCGAGCAGCTCGGCCCCGAGGTCCTCGTGGTCGACATGGGCGCCGACTTCCGGCTCAAGGACGCGGCCGACTGGGAGAGGTTCTACGGCTCGCCCCACGCCGGTACCTGGCCCTACGGCCTCCCCGAACTACCGGGTGCCCGCGCCGCGCTGGAGGGGTCCAAGCGCATCGCGGTACCCGGTTGCTACCCCACCGCCGTCACGCTGGCCCTGTTCCCGGCCTACGCGGCGGGTCTCGCCGAGAACGAGGCCGTGATCGTCGCCGCGTCCGGCACCTCCGGCGCGGGCAAGGCGCCCAAGGCGCATCTGCTGGGCAGCGAGGTCATGGGGTCGATGACCCCGTACGGCGTCGGCGGCGGCCACCGGCACACACCCGAGGTGATGCAGAACCTCGGCGGTGTCGCGGGCGAGCCGGTCACCGTGTCCTTCACACCGACCCTCGCGCCGATGCCCCGCGGCATCCTCGCCACGTGCAGCGCGAAGGCGAGGCCCGGCGTCACCGCCGAGGCCGTGCGCGCCGCGTACGAGAAGGCCTTCGCCGACGAGCCGTTCGTCCATCTGCTCCCCGAGGGACAGTGGCCGGCCACGGCGTCCGTCTACGGTTCCAACGCCGTTCAGGTGCAGGTCGCGTACGACGGGGCCGCGGGCCGCATCATCGCGATCAGCGCCATCGACAACCTCACCAAGGGCACCGCCGGCGGCGCCCTCCAGAGCATGAACATCGCCCTCGGACTCCACGAGACGACGGGGCTTTCCACGATCGGAGTCGCACCGTGAGCGTGACGGCAGCCAAGGGGTTCACGGCGGCGGGCATCGCCGCCGGGATCAAGGAGAACGGCAACCCGGACCTGGCCCTCGTGGTCAACACCGGGCCCCGCCTCGCCGCCGCGGGCGTCTTCACCTCCAACCGGGTGAAGGCCGCACCGGTGCTCTGGTCCGAGCAGGTACTGAAGGGCGGCGAGGTCTCCGCGGTCGTCCTCAACTCCGGTGGCGCCAACGCCTGTACGGGCCCGAAGGGCTTCCAGGACACGCACGCGACCGCCGAGAAGGTGGCCGACTCCCTCAACTCGGCGGGGCTCGACGACCTGGGCGGTCACGCGCCCGGCATGGTCGCGGTCTGCTCCACCGGTCTCATCGGCGTCCTCCTGCCCATGGACAAGCTGAAGCGGGGCGTCGACAAGGCCGTCGCCCAGCTCAGCCCGCACGGCGGTGAGAAGGCCGCCATCGCCATCAAGACCACCGACACCGTGCACAAGACGTCCGTCGTGACCAAGGACGGCTGGACCGTCGGCGGCATGGCCAAGGGCGCGGGCATGCTCGCCCCCGGCCTCGCCACCATGCTCGTCGTGCTCACCACCGACGCGGACCTGGAGAGCGACGTACTCGACAGGGCGCTGCGCGCCGCCACCCGGACGACCTTCGACCGGGTCGACTCCGACGGCTGCATGTCCACCAACGACACCGTCCTGCTGCTCGCCTCCGGCGCCGCCGAAGTCACCCCCGAGTACGCGGAGTTCGCCGAAGCGGTACGCCAGGTCTGCGACGACCTCGGTCAGCAGCTCATCCGGGACGCCGAGGGCGCCAGCAAGGACATCAAGGTCGAGGTCGTGAACGCGGCGACCGAGGACGACGCCGTCGAGGTGGGGCGCTCCATCGCCCGCAACAACCTCCTCAAGTGCGCCATCCACGGCGAGGACCCCAACTGGGGCCGTGTCCTGTCCGCCATCGGCACCACCTCCGCGGCCTTCGAGCCGGACCGTCTCAACGTCGCCATCAACGGCGTCTGGGTCTGCAAGAACGGCGGCGTGGGCGAGGACCGCGACAACGTCGACATGCGCTACCGCGAGGTGCACATCGTCGCCGACCTCGCGGCCGGTTCCGAGACCGCCACGATCTGGACCAACGACCTCACCGCCGACTACGTCCACGAGAACAGCGCGTACTCCTCATGAGCAACACACCCGCGCGGAAACACACCGCGCTTCCCAAGGCCCAGATCCTCATCGAGGCGCTGCCCTGGCTGGTCCGGCACAACGGCAGGACCGTCGTCATCAAGTTCGGCGGCAACGCCATGATCGACGAGGACCTGAAGGCCGCGTTCGCCCAGGACGTCGTCTTCCTGCACCATGCCGGCATCAAGCCGGTCGTCGTCCACGGCGGCGGTCCGCAGATCAGCGCCGCCCTCGACCGGCACGGCATCGTCAGCGAGTTCAAGGCCGGCCTGCGCGTCACCACCGAGGAGGCCATGGACGTCGTACGCATGGTGCTCGCCGGACAGGTGCAGCGCGAGCTGGTCGGGCTGCTCAACCAGCACGGACCGCTCGCCGTCGGACTGACCGGCGAGGACGCGCACACCATCACCGCCACCAAGCACCAGCCCGAGATCGACGGGGAACCGGTCGACATCGGGCGGGTGGGCGAGATCACCGCGATCGACACGGGCGCGATCGAGGCACTCCTCGCCGACGGCCGCATCCCGGTCGTCTCGTCGATCGCCCGTAGCCAGGACGACGGTCATGTCTACAACGTCAATGCTGATACGGCGGCTGCGGCACTCGCTGCTGCTCTGGGCGCCGAGACCCTCATGGTCCTCACGGACGTCGAGGGCCTCTACGAGGACTGGCCGAACAGCGACGAGGTGATCAGCCGCCTCACGGCTTCCCAACTGGAGAAGCTGCTGCCGGAGTTGTCCTCCGGCATGGTGCCGAAGATGCAGGGCTGCCTGCACGCCGTACGGGGCGGCGTCCAGACCGCGCGCGTCATCGACGGCCGGGTCCAGCACTCGATCCTGCTGGAGATCTTCACCGACGAGGGCATCGGCACGATGGTCGTGCCGGATGCGGAACAGGGGGACGCCGAATGACCGCCAACGAGGAGCTGACCCAGCGGTGGCGGGGCTCGCTCATGAACAACTACGGCACCCCGAAGCTCTCCCTGGTCCGCGGCGCGGGCACCAGGGTGTGGGACGCCGACGGCAACGAGTACGTCGACTACGTCGGCGGTATCGCGGTCAACGCGCTCGGCCACGCCCACCCGGCGATCGTCGAGGCCGTCAGTGACCAGATCGCCTCCCTCGGCCATGTCTCCAACCTGTTCGTCGCCGAGCCGCCCGTCGCGCTCGCCGAACGGCTCCTGGAGCACTTCGGCCGCGACGGCAAGGTCTTCTTCTGCAACTCGGGTGCCGAGGCCAACGAGGGCGCGTTCAAGATCGGCCGGCTGACCGGGCGGACCCACATGGTCGCCACCGAGGGCGGCTTCCACGGCCGGACCATGGGCGCTCTCGCCCTCACCGGCCAGCTCGGCAAGCAGACCGGTTTCCACCCGCTGCCCGGTGACGTCACCCACGTCCCCTACGGCGACGCGCAGGCCCTGGCCGCGGCGGTCACCGAGGAGACGGCCCTCGTCATCATCGAACCCGTCCAGGGCGAGAAGGGCGTCGTCGTCCCGCCGGCCGGCTATCTCAAGGCCGCGCGGGCCATCACGGCCGCCACCGGCTCGCTCCTGGTCCTCGACGAGGTGCAGACCGGCGTCGGCCGGACCGGGCACTGGTTCGAGTACCAGGCCCACGAGGGCGTCCTGCCGGACGTCGTCACCCTCGCCAAGGGCCTCGGCGGCGGACTGCCGCTCGGCGCGACCGTCGCGTTCGGGCGGGCCGCCGAACTGCTCCAGCCCGGCCAGCACGGGACCACCTTCGGCGGCAACCCGGTCGCCTGCGCCGCCGGGCTCGCCGTCCTGGAGACCATCCGGGCCGAGGGCCTGCTGGAGAACGTCAAGCGGCAGAGCGAGAAGCTGCGCGACGGAATCGAGTCCCTGGGCGACCCGATGATCGACCATGTCCGTGGCGCGGGTCTCCTGCTGGGTATCGTGCTCACCGAGCCGCTCGCGCCCCTGGCGCAACAGGCCGCTCAGGACGCCGGTTTCCTGGTGAACGCGCCCGCCCCCGATGTCGTACGGCTGATGCCGGCGCTCAACATCGGTGACGCCGAGGTGGACGCCCTGCTCCAGGCACTGCCCGGCATCCTCGACGCGGCGCGGGCGGCGCACGAAGCCAATGGGGACGGACGAGCCGGGGAATGAGACGACGATGAGCCAGGCGCAGGAGCACGACCAGGCGGGGCCCGCGGTGCCGCAGACCCGTACCGCCCGCCACCGGCGGATCGTGGACATCCTCAACCGGCAACCGGTGCGGTCGCAGAGCCAGTTGGCGAAGCTGCTGTCCGACGACGGGCTGAGCGTCACGCAGGCGACGCTCAGCCGGGATCTGGACGAGCTGAACGCGGTGAAGATCCGCAACACCGACGGCGACCTCATCTACGCGGTGCCGAGCGAGGGGGGTTTCCGTACGCCTCGGGCTCCGCTGGGGGAGTCGGCGAAGGAGGAGCGGATGCGGCGGCTCTCCGCGGAGCTGCTGATCTCCGCCGAGGCCTCCGCCAACCTGGTCGTCCTGCGCACCCCGCCGGGCGCGGCCCAGTTCCTCGCCTCGGCCATCGACCAGGCGGAACTGCACGACATCCTGGGCACGATCGCGGGCGACGACACGCTGCTTCTGATCAGCCGCGATCCGGTGGGGGGCCAGGCGTTGGCCGACCATCTGCTGCGGTTGGCCCAGAACGGGCACTGAGGGGCCGTTCGGCGGGGGCCGAGGGGTGACTGCGGGAGCCGAGCGGCGACTGCGAGGGGCGGTGCGTCGGCGGGGAGCAGAGCGTCCATCGAAGGGGGCGCCTGGGGTGGGGCGCCGACCGCGGGTCCGTCGTGGCCGGTCGCGCGGTTCCCCGCGCCCCTGGAAAGGGGCTGCGCCCTTTCCAGCCTGGTCAGCCCAGCTCAGCCTCTCGCGCCGCCCCGGACGTGCTCCCGGGCACGGCCCAGCGCACGCCCCGTCCACGCACGGCCGACCCACCCCGCCAAGCACCGTCCGCGCTCAACGCGCCCCCGGCTCACCCCAGCCGCCTGGCCAGACCCCCCGTGCAGCGGACCTCGTCGCCCGCGGTGATCAGCAGGGCCTCCGTGTCCTCCAGGGACTCCAGCCACGCCAGGCCCTCCCGGGAGCCCATCGCGAAGGCGGCCGTGGCCCAGCAGTCCGCCCACGTCAGGCGAGGGGCGACCACCGTCACCGAGACGAGGTCCGTGACGGCGGACTTGCCCGTGCGGGGGTCGACGATATGGGCGCCCCGCTCGGCCGTACCCGAGGTGGCCACCGCCAGCCGGTCCGCACCGGCGGCCGTGACGACCGCGGCCAGTCCTCCGGGTCGGAGGGGATCCGCGACCCCCACGCGCCACGGCCGGTCCGGTCCGGGCACACCGCACAGCTGCACGTCGCCGCCCCCGTTCACGCTCACCCCGACCGCGCCGGCCTCGACCAGTCGCAGCGCGGCCCGCTCGGTGGCCCAGCCCTTCACGAGGCCGGTCGGATCGAAGCGGCCCTGGTAGGTCGCGCTGAACCAGCCGTCGCTCGACCTCTCGGCCTCGGCGCACAGTTCGAGCACCTCGGCGACCTCGGCATCGCACTCCTCGATCGTCGCCTCACCCCGGGCGAGCCGGGAGATCTGGCTGTGCTCGCGGTAGGTGCTGAACACCTCGTCCACGGCGTGGAGTCCGGCCACCGCCTCCTCCAGCGCGGCCTTGACCGCCCGCGGCTCGCCTCCCCGGACGTCGAAGGAGAAGACGGTGCCCATGACCTCCTCGACGTGCCGCAGCTGGGCGGGCGCGGCGGCCCCGCCGGGTTCGGCCACGGGATCAGCCGGCCTGGTCCAGTGCGGACTGGAGGGACTGCTTGTAGCCACCGCTGGTGTACGTGGCGCCTGAGACAGCATCGATGTCAGCGCTCCCTGCCGAGACGGCGTTCTGGTTGAGCTGGGGGATGGCGGTGCCGCTGATCTGGGTCGAACGGCCGCCGCTGGGCTGCTGCAGCGCCTCGGCGCCTGTGATCTTGCCGTCGGTGACCGTGACCCGGACCTGGACCGGACCGTAGTCCGTCTGGATGGCGGAACCGGTGAGCACCTGGGTGCCCGTCGCCTGCCCGGCCCCCGCCCCGGCCCCGGAGTCCCCGCCGTCCTCGGCGCCGCCGCCCGCGTCCTGCGAGCCGCCCGCCTCGACCTCGGAGCCCTGTGCGTTACCGGCCTGGTCCAGCGCGGACTGGAGGGACTCCTTGTAGCCGGCGCTGGTGTACGTGGCACCCGAGACGGCGTCGATCTCGGCGCTGCCGGCCGCCACCGCCGCCTGGTTGAGCTTCGGCACCGAGTCGCCGGTGATCTGGGTGGAGCGCCCACCGCTCGGCGCCTGGATCGCCTCCGCGCCCGTGATCTTGCCGCCGCTGACCGTGATCCGGACCTGGACCGGCCCGTAGTCGGTCTGCACGGTGGTCCCCGTGAGCACCTGCGCGCCCGAGTCCTGCGCCTTGCCGGCCTGGTCCAGCGCGGACTGGAGGGACTCCTTGTAGCCGGCGCTGGTGTAGGTGGCGCCGGAGACGGCGTCGATCTCGGCGCTGCCCGCGGCCACGGCCGCCTGGTTGAGCTTGGGGATCGCGTCGGCGCTGATCTGGGTGGAGCGCCCGCCGCTGGGCTGCTGGACCGTCTCGGCGCCTGTGATCTTGCCGCCGTTGACGGTGATCCGGACCTGCACCGGTCCGTAGTCGGTCTGGACGGCGGTGCCGGTGAGGGTCTGCGCGCCGGCCGCCACCCCGCCCTGTGCCGATGGAGCGCCCCCTGCCGCTCCCGCCTGGACCGAGCCGGCCGGGTCGGAGGCCGGCTTCAGCGACAGCAGCAGCACGACGCCGGACACGGTGGCGGCGGTGGCGAGCAGGGTCCGCCGGATGGGGTGGCTCTTCTTCATCGCTCCTTCAGCTCCTGAAGTGTGAAGTCTCGCGGGGGAGACCCGGGGCGAACCGCGGGAACCCTTGGCCAGAAGTCGGGGTGGGGCAGGTCGTGGTGACCTACGGCTGGAAACGGTCGGTCGGGTGGGACCCCCGGGGAAGGGGGCCCGTCGCTCACATCTCGAACGACTCGTGGTGGATGCGCCGGGTCGGGACGCCCGCGCCGCGCAGGGCCTCGTACACCCCCTGGGCGAAACCGGGCGGCCCGCACAGGAAGACGTCGTGGCGTTCGATGTCCGGGATCTTGCGGCGCAGGGAGTCCGGCGAGATGTCCGGGCGTTCGCCGTCCGGGCTGTTCACCGCGTACATCAGCCGCGCCCCGCGCTCCTCCGCGATCTGCGCCAACTCGTCCCACAGCGCCAGGTCCTGGGTGCTGTTGGCCCGGTAGAGCAGGGTCAGGTCACCGGCCGCGCCGGGCAGCGTCTCGAACAGGGCCCGCATCGGCGTGATGCCCACACCGCCGGCCACCAGCAGCACCTTGCCCCGGCTGCGCTTGCCTGCCGTGAGCGCCCCGTACGGGCCCTCGGCCCACACCCGGGTGCCGGGCTCCAGGTCGCGCAGGGCCGAGCTGTGGTCGCCGATCGCCTTGACCGTGATGCGCAGCATGTTGGGGCGGGGCGCCGCCGACAGCGAGTACGGGTGCGAGCTGAAGCGCATGCCGGGCGCGAGGAACCGCCAGCGGAAGAACTGCCCGGCCTCGGCGCCCATCCGGTGCAGCTTGCGCCCGCTCATCAGCACGGAGACGATCCCGGGCGATTCCTCGATGACCGCCTCGACCCGCAGCCGGTGCCGCATGTTGAGCCGGATCGGGGTGATGATCCGGTACCAGAGCACCAGCGCGGTCACCGACCCGTACAGCGCGTACCAGCCGGTCTTCGCGGCGGGCGTGACGGCGAACTCGTTGCCGGTGGAGATCTGGTGCCAGAACGTCAGGAACGTGGCCGCGTAGGTCAGCAGGTGGGTGTGGTACCAGAAGTCGTAAGGGATCCGCTTGCGCACCGGACCGATCGACATCAGCCCGATGAGCACCAGCAGACCGGTGCCGATGGCGGCCTTGCCCATGTCCGGCAGCTGGTTGATGGAGTCGATGGTCTGCTGCAGGATCGCGGTGTGGGTGAGACCGGCCTGCAGCGCGTATCCGTACATCGTGAGGACGACGTGCGCGACGACCAGGCAGAGCGTGTAGCGGCCGGTCATCGCGTGCCAGCGGGCGACCCGGTCGGAGCCGACCCGGCGTTCCAGCGCGGGCACCCGGGCCATCTGGAGCACCACCAGGGCCATCATGTAGCCGCCGAGCAGACCGGTGATCCGGCCGGCGTTGACCATCTTGCTGCCCTGGTCCGCGATGGACGGCGTGTTGTCCCACCACAGCCAGACGACCGCGGCCACGCCCGCAAAGAAAACGATCAGCAGCGGGACTGCGGGGGAGCGGCGAGGTCGGATGCGGCGCATCGTCTGGCGGCGCGCGGCGCGACCTCCGGCGATCGTGGACACGGTTCCTCCGTGGTGGGCTGGACCCTTGGCCCACACGTACGTGCTGGGAGTGCCGTGTGTTCAACCGTGTGGACAACTGCCTTGCGGAACCATCGGTACCGGAGGGCGCCCCCGCCTCCCACACCGTCAGGCGCTGGACGGCGGCAGCGGCAGCGGCAGCCCCGGGAGCCCGTCCATGCTGGTCGCGATGTGTTCCTTGGAGCTGAAGTAGGCGCTGAGCGAGTCGTCGTCCTCGCGCGCGAAGCGGCGGCCGTGGAGGTCGCGCTCCTCCTCGTACGCCATGAACGGCACGGCGTAGCCGCAGCTGTCGCGGATGTGGTCGGCGCGGACCACGATGATCGCGCGCAGGCCGTGCGGGGTGGGGTCGATGTCGGGGAATCGGGCGAGGAGTCCGGCGAAGCGTGGGTCGTCGCGGAAGACGGGCTCACCCGTGCCGTGCACGCGGACGATGGTGGGCGGTCCCTGGAAGGCGCACCACATCAGGGTGATCCGGCCGTTCTCGCGCAGGTGCGCGATCGTCTCCGCGTGGGAGCCGGCGAAGTCCAGGTAGGCGACGGCTCGTTCGTCGAGGACGACGAACGAGCCCTTGAGGCCCTTGGGGGAGAGGTTGATCGTGCCGTCGGCGGACAGGGGCGCCGTAGCGGTGAAGAACAGCGGCTGTGCCTCGATGAACGTACGCAGGCGGCCGTCGATGCGCTCATAAGTCTTTCCCATGTCTAACAATTATCGACGGAAACGCTTTGCCTGTCTAACGACTTGGCGCCGGGAACGCGAATTCCGGGTGGACCCCGCTGTGGGGTCCACCCGGAACCAGGTCCTCCGTGTCCGCCCCGGCCGGCGCGCGGGGCGGACACGGCCCCTGTCGCCCATGAGGGCTCAGGAGGTCACTCGCCGAACGAGGGGGCCCGTCGCGGACGGCTCATCGCGACCGGCCCCTCAGTCGGACCGCCCGTCAGCTCTCACGCGACCGGCGGACCTCCGGGCCACCGGCGTGGCGGGCCGACGGCACGGCCGGACTACTGGTTGAGCTGGCAGGGCGCGAGCGCCTCCAGGCCCTCGGGCTTGGCGGCGGCGCGGCCGATGGCGGTCTCGATGCGGTTCAGCGCGGCGACGCGCTTGTCCTCCAGCGGGCCGAGGATGGCGTTCTGGACGAAGTTCGGGCCGCCCTGGCCGACGGTGTCGATGAGGCGCTGGTTGGCTTCCTGGATCTGCGTGTCGAGGAGGGCGAGGTTGCGGTCGACCTCGGCCTGGGCGGAGGCGGGGATCGCGGGGAGTTCGCCTTCGACCTCGGGGCAGGTGATGGTGCCGGCGGCACCGGCGTTGCCCGCGTCCTCGGCGCCTTCGCCCGCTCCGGCTCCGGCACCCGCACCGGCGTCCGCTTCTTCACCGGCGCCCGCGGCGCCGCCCTGGTTGAGCTGGCAGGGTGCGAGGGCTTCGAGGCCCTCGGGCTTGGCGGCGGCGCGGCCGATGGCGGTCTCGATGCGGTTGAGCGTGGCGATGCGCTTGTCCTCCAGCGGGCCGAGGATGGCGTTCTGGACGAAGTTGGCGCCGCCCTGGCCGACGGTGTCGATGAGGCGCTGGTTGGCTTCCTGGATCTGCGTGTCGAGGAGGGCGAGGTTGCGGTCGACCTCGGCCTGCGCGGAGGCGGGGACGGCCGGGAGGCTGCCCTCGACGGACGGGCAGGAAATGGTGCCGGGGGAGGCGTTCCCCGCGGCGTCCTCGTTGTTGGCACCCTCGCCGGCGAGGGCGGAACCCGCGATGACCGCTCCGGAGAGCACGACCGCGGCGGCGCCGCCGATGATCCCTACGCGACGCTTGTTGTACTTCGGAAGAGCCCTGGACATGCGGATGCCTCACTCGGGTCAGGTGTGGTCGGTGTTTGCAAACGCGGCGCCTGCGTTCGGTGTGAGTTACGGGAAAGCGGTTTCGTTTGTTCAAACCTTTCTCGGCGTCTCTCAAAGTTCTCTCAGATTGACGATTCATGCAGAGTTCTGCATACTCATGCATGGCAGTGAACGCAGCAGGCGGAGATCTAGGAGCAACGCGAGTGAGCAGCAACAGCGGTGACGTACGGCTCTGGGGCGCCCGTTTCGCCGACGGCCCCGCCGAGGCCCTGGCGAAGCTGTCCGCGTCCGTCCACTTCGACTGGCGGCTGGCCCCGTACGACATCGCGGGCTCCCGCGCCCACGCGCGCGTGCTGCACAAGGCGGGTCTGCTCACCGAGGACGAGCTGTCCCGGATGACCGCGGGCCTGGACCAGCTCGAAGCGGACGTGGCGTCGGGCGCGTTCGTCGGCACCGTCGCCGACGAGGACGTGCACACCGCCCTGGAGCGCGGTCTCCTGGAGCGCCTCGGCCCGGACCTGGGTGGCAAGCTGCGCGCCGGCCGGTCCCGGAACGACCAGGTCGCGACCCTCTTCCGGATGTACCTGCGGGACCACGCCCGCACGATCGGCGGTCTGATCGCCGAGCTCCAGGACGCGCTGATCGGCCTGGCCGAGGCCCACCCGGACGTGGCCATGCCCGGCCGCACCCACCTCCAGCACGCCCAGCCGGTCCTCTTCGCCCACCACGTCCTCGCCCACGTCCAGTCCCTCTCCCGGGACGCCGAGCGGCTGCGCCAGTGGGACGAGCGCACCGCCGTCTCCCCTTACGGCTCCGGCGCTCTCGCGGGCAGCAGCCTCGGCCTGGACCCGGAGGCGGTGGCCAAGGACCTGGGCTTCGAGCACGGCAGCTCGGCGAACTCCATCGACGGCACCGCGTCCCGCGACTTCGTCGCCGAGTTCGCCTTCGTCACCGCGATGATCGGTGTGAACCTCTCCCGGATCGCCGAGGAGGTCATCATCTGGAACACGAAGGAGTTCTCCTTCGTGACCCTCCACGACGCGTTCTCGACGGGCTCGTCGATCATGCCGCAGAAGAAGAACCCGGACATCGCGGAGCTGGCGCGCGGCAAGAGCGGCCGTCTCATCGGCAACCTCACCGGACTGATGGCGACCCTCAAGGCCCTGCCGCTCGCCTACAACCGCGACCTGCAGGAGGACAAGGAGCCGGTCTTCGACTCCATCGACCAGCTGGAGGTCCTGCTCCCCGCGTTCACCGGCATGATGGCCACCCTCACCGTGCACCGCGAGCGCATGGAGGAGCTGGCCCCGGCCGGTTTCTCCCTCGCCACCGACGTCGCCGAGTGGCTCGTCAAGCAGGGCGTCCCCTTCCGGGTCGCGCACGAGGTCGCCGGCGAGTGCGTCAAGGCCGCCGAGGCCGAGGACAAGGAGCTGAACGACCTGACGGACGAGCAGTTCGCCAAGATCTCGTCCCACCTCACGCCCGAGGTCCGCAGTGTCCTGAACGTCCCGGGCGCCCTGGCCTCCCGCAACGGCCGGGGAGGCACGGCCCCGAGCGCGGTGGCGGTCCAACTGGCGGACATCAAGCGTGACGTGACGGCGCAGCACGCATGGGCGACGGCCAAGAAGAGCTGAGCCGACCGCACCCGTGCCGCTAGGGGCGCAGCCCCGCGGGCACGGCACGGGACGGGACGGGTAGGGGCGGCGGGTGAGGGGCAGGGGCGGCGGGGGTGAAAATCTCCCCGG
>NZ_JAVRFJ010000059.1:0-47187 GCF_031845845.1 Streptomyces gottesmaniae | reverse complement strand
GCGACCTCGTCGTCGTCCTGGAAGCCATGAAGATGGAACAGCCCCTCAACGCCCACCGCTCCGGCACCATCAAGGGCCTCACCGCCGAAGTCGGCGCCGCCCTCACCTCCGGCGCCGTCATCTGCGAAATCAAGGACTGACCCGCACAACCGGACAACCGCATCCCCGCGCCCCACGCTTCAGGGGCGCGGGGACACGCACGAGAAACCGGCACTCACCGGCACCCGCGCAACGACCCCCCTCACCCGAGCTCTTAGGCTGGGCACCCCCAGCGGCAGAGAGCAGGTGAACACCTCAGTGAGCCTCACCCCGGCCCAGCGGCCGGCAGGGCGTCCCATGCGGGCCGACGCCCGCCGCAACCACGACCGCCTGCTCACCGAGGCCCGCCTCGCCTTCGCGGCCCACGGCACGACCGCCTCGCTCGAAGACATCGCCCGCCGAGCGGACGTGGGCATCGGCACCCTGTACCGCCACTTCCCCAACCGCCAGGCCCTCCTGAGCGCGGTCTTCGAGGAAGCGGTCTCCGACCTGCTGGCCCGCGCCCAGGCACATCTGCACGCGGACCGACCGTGCACGGCGCTCGTCGCCTGGCTGCGCGACATCATCACCCACGCGGGTGAGTACCGAGGTCTGGCGCAGGCCCTGATGACGGTCTCGTACGCGGACTCCCGCGCGATGGCCGAGAACCCCTCGGACCTGGCCCGGTGCTGCGCCCCCATCCGGGAGGCGGGCACCGCCCTTCTCCGGCGGGCGCAACACGCGCGCGCCGTACGTGACGACGTGTCCATCGGCGATCTGCTCCAGCTCACCCACGCGATCGCGCTGGCGGCCGAGGAAACCCCGGACGATCCGGAGTTGGCCGACCGCCTGCTGACGCTGACCTTGCGCGGCCTGAAGCCGTGACCGCCGGACCGAGCCCACGTGGCTCGGCCCGCGCGCCCTACCTACGCCGCAGATCCGCGACCCGGGCGGCGCGCTCCCGCTCCCGTTCACCGGCGGGCGGCTGGTCCCCGAGGACCGTGGCGGTGCGCAACTGGGGCGCGGTGCCGTGGACCTGGTTGCGACGGGGCCCCGGAAGGGGCATGTCCCGGCGCGAGGGGCGCGCCGGGACGGGATCGCCTCCCGTACCACCGCCGCCCGACGCCCCGGCCACGGAGATCTGCACACCCTGATCGGCCAGCGCCTGCAACTCGGGGACCGCGCGGTCGTCGTGCCCGGGCGGATCGTCGGTGACCAGCCGGGTTATCACATCCGTCGGCACCGTCTGGAACATCGTGTCGGTGCCGAGCTTGGTGTGGTCGGCGAGCACGACGACCTCGGCGGCGGCCTGGACCAGCGCGCGGTCGACGGACGCCGACAGCATGTTGGACGTGGACAGGCCGCGCTCGGCGGTCAGTCCGCTCCCGGAGAGGAAGGCCTTGGAGACGCGCAGCCCTTGGAGGGACTGCTCGGCTCCGGAGCCGACCAGGGCGTAGTTGGAACCGCGCAGGGTGCCGCCGGTCATCACGACCTCCACACGGTTGGCGTGGGCCAACGCCTGGGCCACCAACAGGGAGTTGGTGACGACGGTCAGCCCGGGGACCCGCGCGAGCCGGCGTGCCAGCTCCTGCGTGGTGGTCCCCGCCCCGACCACGATGGCCTCGCCCTCTTCGACGAGGCTCGCGGCGAGGTCGGCGATGGCCGTCTTCTCGGCGGTCGCGAGATGAGACTTCTGCGGAAAGCCGGACTCCCGCGTGAACCCGCCCGGCAATACCGCACCGCCGTGTCGGCGGTCGAGGAGTCCTTCTGCCTCCAGAGCGCGCACGTCCCGCCGTACGGTCACTTCGGAGGTCTGGACGACGCGGGCGAGCTCACGGAGCGACACGGCTCCATTGGCCCGCACCATTTCGAGGATCAATTGACG
This sequence comes from Streptomyces gottesmaniae, assembly GCF_031845845.1. NCBI lineage: Bacteria > Bacillati > Actinomycetota > Actinomycetes > Kitasatosporales > Streptomycetaceae > Streptomyces > Streptomyces gottesmaniae. The sequence continues at coordinate 45,284 of NZ_JAVRFJ010000059.1, read as the reverse complement.
ACGTTCTGCAGCGAACACGAAACTGACAGTAACGCCAACGACCATCTGCTTTCAGCAGTTTGCGCCGAATAGCAGAAGTTGTTCGCAGGGTGGGGCGAGAAGTGATATAGGGACTATCCCGGACGGAACCCGTCACATATCGGTCAGAACCTCAGACCCCGCCGCCCGACTTGCGCGTGTGCAGCTGGCGCGCGACCTCGGCGATCGAGCCGGACAGCGACGGGTACACGGTGAAGGCGTTCGCGATCTGCTCGACGGTCAGATTGTTGTCGACCGCGATCGAGATCGGGTGGATCAGCTCGGAGGCACGCGGGGAGACCACGACGCCGCCCACGACGATGCCGGTGCCCGGCCGGCAGAAGATCTTGACGAAGCCGTCCCGGATGCCCTGCATCTTGGCGCGCGGGTTGCGCAGCAGCGGCAGCTTCACCCCGACGGCGTCGATGACCCCGGCGTCCAGGTCGGCCTGGGTGTAGCCGACGGTGGCGATCTCGGGGTCGGTGAAGACGTTGGACGACACGGTCTTCAGGTTGAGCGGGGCCACGGCGTCGCCGAGGAAGTGGTACATGGCGATACGGCCCTGCATGGCGGCGACGGACGCCAGGGCGAAGACCCCGGTGACGTCGCCGGCCGCGTACACGCCGGGAGCGGTGGTTCGCGACACCTTGTCCGTCCAGATGTGCCCGGACTCCTTGACCTTGACCCCGGCCTCCTCCAAACCCATCCCGGCACTGTTGGGGACGGCGCCGACGGCCATCAGACAGTGCGAGCCGGTGATGACCCGACCGTCCGCGAGCGTCACCTCGACCCGGTCACCGACCCGTTTGGCGGACTGGGCCCGGGACCGCGCCATGACGTTCATCCCGCGCCGCCGGAACACGTCCTCCAGGACGGCGGCGGCGTCCGGGTCCTCACCCGGCAGCACGCGGTCACGGCTGGACACGAGCGTGACGCGCGACCCGAGCGCCTGATAGGCGCCGGCGAACTCGGCACCGGTGACACCCGACCCGACGACGATCAGCTCTTCCGGCAGCTCGTCCAGGTCGTAGACCTGCGTCCAGTTGAGGATGCGCTCGCCGTCCGGCTGCGCGTCGGGCAGCTCACGCGGATGTCCGCCGGTGGCGATGAGCACGGCGTCGGCGGTCAGGGTCTCCTCGGACCCGTCCGCCGCCCGCACCACGACCTTGCGCGACCCGTCGAGATCCTGCTGACCCGCCAGCCGCCCGCGCCCGCGCATGACCCGCGCGCCGGCGCGCGTCACGGAGGCGGTGATGTCGTGCGACTGCGCCAGCGCGAGCCGCTTCACACGCCGGTTGACCTTGCCGAGGTCCACGCCGACGACACGCGCGGGCGTGTCGATGTGCGGGGTGTCGTCGGCGACGATGATCCCCAGCTCCTCGTAGGAGGAGTCGAAGGTCGTCATCACCTCGGCCGTCGCGATGAGGGTCTTCGACGGCACGCAGTCGGTCAGCACCGACGCCCCGCCCAGACCGTCGCAGTCGACGACGGTCACCTCCGCGCCGAGCTGCGCGGCCACCAGCGCCGCTTCATATCCGCCGGGTCCGCCACCGATGATCACGATCCGAGTCACATGCCCCATTGTCCCGTACGCGCACGGGTGGCAACGAGTCGGGGGTACGGGGAGGGGGCGACCGGCCCGCGGCGCCGTCACCGGGGGCGGCGCGGACCCGGCGCGACCTGCCACGACGCACCGGCACCCGCCGCACGACGGTCCCCACCGCCTACGCGGGCGCCCGGCACCCCCCTCGCGGAGCGCTCCCGTACCCTCTCCCCATGTCGCTCTACGCCGCCTACGCCGGCAACCTGGACTCGCGCCTGATGTCCCGCCGAGCCCCCCACTCCCCGCTGCGCGCAACCGGCTGGCTGAACGACTGGCGGCTGACCTTCGGCGGCGAGCACATGGGCTGGGAGGGCGCCCTGGCCACGGTCGTGGAGGCGCCCCGCTCCCAGGTCTTCGTGGCCCTGTACGACATCGCCCCCAAGGACGAGGACGCCATGGACCGCTGGGTCGGCGTCGGCCTGGACATATACCGCCGGATGCGGGTCCGCGTCCACACGCTGGACGGTGAGGAACCGGCCTGGGTCTACGTCCTCAACGGCTACGAGGGCGGTCTGCCGTCGGCCCGCTACCTGGGCGAAGTGGCGGACGCGGCGGAGTCGGCGGGCGCGCCCCACGACTATGTGATGGAACTGCGCAAACGCCCCTGCTGAGGGGCCGGCCGAGGGGGCGGCGAGCACGACCCACGCCCGCACTCTGTGGTTGGAAACGACAAGACAACGATCCCGATCCGGTGAGCCTCCTCATCTACGCGCGTAGGCTCGAACCGGATACCCTCGTCGCGTGAACGCATCTCTTCTTCCGGACGACATCCAGGGCGACCCGTACGCCGCCGCCGACGCCGCCGCCGCGCGCCTGCGCGAGCTGACGGGCGCCGAGACCCACGACGTCGCGCTTGTGATGGGCTCCGGCTGGGCCCCGGCCGTGGACGCGCTGGGCGCCCCCGAGTCCGAGTTCCGGGTCACCGAGCTGCCCGGCTTCCCGCCGCCGGCGGTCGAGGGCCACGGCGGCAAGGTCCGCTCGTACAGGATCGGGAACAAGCGCGCGCTCGTCTTCCTGGGCCGCACCCACTACTACGAGGGCCGCGGTGTGGCCGCCGTCGCGCACGGCGTCCGTACGGCCGTCGCCGCCGGTGTGAAGACGATCGTCCTCACCAACGGCTGTGGCGGTCTCCGCGCGGGCATGCGCCCCGGCCAGCCGGTGCTGATCAGCGACCATCTCAACCTCACGGCGACCTCGCCGATCGTCGGCGCGAACTTCGTCGACCTGACGGACCTGTACTCCCCGCGCCTGCGCGCCCTGTGCAAGGAGATCGACCCTTCGCTGGAGGAGGGCGTCTACGCGCAGTTCACGGGCCCCCACTACGAGACGCCGGCGGAGATCCGGATGGCCCGCGTGATCGGTGCGGACCTGGTCGGCATGTCCACGGTCCTGGAGGCCATCGCCGCGCGCGAGGCGGGTGCCGAGATCCTGGGCATCTCCCTCGTGACCAACCTGGCGGCCGGTATGACGGGCGAGCCCCTCAACCACGAAGAGGTCCTCCAGGCGGGCCGCGACTCGGCGACCCGCATGGGCGCGCTGCTGACGCAGGTCCTGAACCGGCTGTAGCCCGGGGCTCCGGCGGGCAGGCGCGTTCGCGGCCCGCGGCTCGGTGGGCCTCTCGCGCCGTTCCCCGCGCCCCTGAAGCCGGGGACCCGCGCGAGCGGCCCCGTCCACCCGCACCCGAGGAACCGCCGAACGCGGGGTGGAAGGGGCGGCAGCCCGTGGCGGACGAGACGGGCAGGGGCGGCGGGGGCGAGCACAATCGAAGCGACACACAAACAAAGAACGAGAGGTTGACCCCCGTGCACGACGACCTGATCGCCCGCGCCAAGGCGTGGCTGGCCGAGGACCCCGACCCGGAGACCCGGGACGAGCTCGGCAGGCTGATCGACGCGGCGGACACGGCGGAACTGACCACCCGCTTCTCCGGCACCCTCCAGTTCGGCACAGCCGGCCTCCGGGGCGAACTCGGCGCCGGCCCCATGCGTATGAACCGCTCGGTCGTCATCCGCGCGGCCGCCGGTCTCGCCGCGTACCTGAACAAGCAGGGCGCCGGCGGCGGCCTCGTCGTCATCGGCTACGACGCCCGCCACAAGTCCGCCGACTTCGCCCGCGACACGGCCGCCGTGATGACCGGCGCGGGCCTGCGCGCGGCCGTCCTCCCCCGCCCGCTCCCCACGCCCGTCCTGGCCTTCGCCATAAGGCACCTGGGCGCGGTCGCCGGCGTGGAGGTCACGGCCAGCCACAACCCGCCGCGCGACAACGGCTACAAGGTCTACCTGGGCGACGGCTCCCAGATCGTGCCCCCGGCCGACGCCCGGATCGCGGCCGAGATCGACGCCGTGCGGTCCCTCGACGACGTGCCCCGCCCCGACACCGGCTGGGACACTCTCGACGACAGCGTCCTGGACGCCTATCTGGCCCGTACGGACGCGGTCCTGGCGCCCGGCTCCCCCCGGACCGCCCGCACGGTCTACACGGCCATGCACGGCGTCGGCAAGGACACCCTGCTCGCGGCCTTCGCCCGGGCCGGCTTCCCGGAGCCCGTCCTCGTGGCCGAGCAGGCGGAGCCGGACCCGGACTTCCCGACGGTCGCCTTCCCCAACCCGGAAGAGCCCGGCGCGATGGACCTCGCCTTCGCCGTGGCCCGCGACACGGACCCCGACCTGATCGTCGCGAACGACCCCGACGCCGACCGCTGTGCCGTCGCGGTCAAGGACGGGACCGACTGGCGCATGCTGCGCGGCGACGAGGTCGGCGCGCTCCTCGCCACCCACCTGGTCGCGCGCGGCGTCCAGGGCACCTTCGCCGAGTCGATCGTCTCCTCCTCCCTCCTCGGCCGTATCGCCGAGAAGGCGGGCCTGCCCTACGAGGAGACCCTCACCGGCTTCAAGTGGATCGCCCGCGTCGAGGGCCTGCGCTACGGCTACGAGGAGGCTCTCGGCTACTGCGTCGACCCCGAGGGCGTCCGCGACAAGGACGGCATCACCGCGGCCCTGCTCATCACGGAACTCGCCTCGCGGCTGAAGGAGGAGGGCCGCACCCTCCTCGACCTGCTGGACGACATCGCCGTCGAGCACGGCCTGCACGCCACCGACCAGCTCTCGGTCCGCGTCCAGGACCTCTCGCTCATCGCCGACGCGATGGAGCGGCTCCGCGAGCAGCCGCCGACCGCTCTCGCCGGCCTGCCCATCACCAGGGCCGAGGACCTGACCCGGGGCACCGACAGGCTCCCGCCCACGGACGGTCTGCGCTACACGCTCGACGGCGCCCGTGTCATCGTCCGCCCCAGCGGCACGGAGCCCAAGCTCAAGTGCTACCTGGAGGTCGTGGTGCCTGTCGCCGACCTGACGGCCCTCCCGGCGGCCCGCGCGAAGGCGACGGACCTGCTGGCCGGCATCAAGCGGGACCTCTCGGCGGCAGCGGGCATCTGACACGCCCCGCTCCCCACGCGCACGGGGGCCCGGCCGGATCACCGGCCGGGCCCCCGCCACATCCAGGCCGGCACGAGCCGGGGCACAGCCCTACGGCACCAGGACCAACACCGCCACCCACACCACGGCGAGCACCACACTCAGCGGCCACAGGGGCAGCCTCCGGCCCCGGTACTCCCCTACGGGCCGCAGCGAGGGATCCCGCCACATGGCGGTGATCTCGGCGGCGGTCCTCTCGTAGGGGTGCACGAGCCGCAGCTTCCGCTCCAGCCAGCGCCAGCGCTCCGCGCGGACGCTCCAGAGCGGGAACGACGCCCGGCGGCTGTCGACCGTCAGCACGGCACCGGCGCACCGGACGGTCGTGAGGTCGTCCCACTCGACGTGCCGGGGCCGGCCCCAGCCGCTGAGCCACAGCCCCGAACGGTCGGCCGTGATCCGCCAGGTGAGCATCTGGGGCAGCGTCAGGACGCCGAAGACACCGACGACAGCACCGAGGACGTACTGCTTCAGCCCGTTCGGGTACAGCCCGACGGCGGCGATCGCGACGATCAGGAACAGGGCGGCGGCCCAGTCCGGCCAGCCCGCCCGCCAGCGCCGTACGGACACCGGCTCGTCGCCCAGCCGCGCCCGGCTCTCCGTGACGGCCGTGGCCCGCAGTTCCTCGTGGACCGTGTGCCGCTTCGCCCTGGCCCGCTGCCCGGCGGCTCGGTGCCGTGCGGTCCGGTCGGACAGGGGCCGCACCGGACCGCTGGACGACTCGACGACCAGTTCCGCGGGCGCACCGCCCTCGGCGGCCTCCGTGCCTGCCCGCTCCGTCGGCTTCCGCGGGTCCACCGGTTCCGCGGTCCCCTGCGCTGCCTCCGGCGCCTCCGCCGCGCTGACGAGCACGATCTCGGCGCCGTCGTGGGGCAGGCCGTACAGGACGGCCTCGCGCAGGGGACCGGGCTGGTCGTCGTCATCGTCGACGCTCTCGACGGCGTCGAGGAGCGCGTCGCGCTCGTCCCGGCCGTCCCGCTCCTCTGCCTCCTCGTCCTCGTCGTCCTCGTCGTCCTCTTCGGCGTCGCCGTACCACTCCTCGGTGGCGACGGTGAACAACGGCCGCAGCGCGTCCACGTCGTCGGCGGCGAAGACCTCGGCGTCCCCGTCGGCACCGTCGCGGACGAGCACCCGCAGCACCGGCACGGGAGCGCCCCGCAGCGCGGCGGACCGGCGGCGTCCCAGCACCCCGGAGAGCGACGAGGTGAGTCCCCAGCCGACCACGAACCAGCCGACGAGCGTGACCTCGTGCCGGTCGGTGGCGACGTCCCAGCCGGAGACGGCGGAGAGCGCCCCCGCTCCGACCAGGGTCAGCACGCACCCGAACCCCATGAGGAACCGGCCGCGCCGCAGCGGCCCGACCTCGTCCGGCACCGTGGCGGTGGCCCCCTCGGTGGCCACCAGGGCCCACTGCCGCTGCAGCCGGCGCTTGCCCAGCCGGATCTCGGCCATGGCCCAGGTCAAGGTCGCGGCGAGGAGCCCCACCAGGGTCGGTACGTCGTGCGAGCCCCCGAACCAGGCCAGCAGGAGCAGCAGAAGCGGCGCCGAGAACCGTACGACCTCGGGCCTGACCAGGGTCCACACCAGCTGCAGCGGGACCAGTGCGGCGAGGGCGGCGGGCAGCTCCACGAAGTTCGCCAGCCAGAAGCCGACGATCAGGCCGCCCGGGACCACGGCGAGCAGGTGCAGGGGCCGCGTCCGCGCCGGCACCCACAGGGGCGGCCGGGTCCGCGCCCAGACGTCCGTCCTCTCCCCGCTCCAGGCGACGCAGCCCTCGGGCACGGCGGACGCGGGCAGCGGACGCGGCGGTGGGAGGACCCTGGGCGGGGACTGGGACTCAAGCTCGGTACTCATCGTTCTGTGGACACTCCGGCCGCCGTCGTGGTTGCGCCGCGCGGTCCGACACGATCCGAGCGGACCAGGCTGTGAAGGCGGGACACACGAGCAGCGCCACCTTAGAACAGACGTCCGGAGTTCCTCCGCCGAACCGGCACCCGGAGCCCTATGTCACACTCACCGCGCCGGACCGAGGTCACCCCACGGCGATCAGGACCGCCAGCAGCACGGCCCCGGCCGCCGCCGGCGCCACGATCTCCCAGGCCCACCGCACACTCGGCTCGCCCTGCGACCCGGCCGCCTTCGCCCGCGCCTCGCACAGGTCCCGCAGATCGGCCATGACCTGATCGGTCTCCGCCCGCACGGTCCGCGCGGCCTGCGCGGAACCACCGCCCCCCTTGGCCGCCCGATGGGCCTCCCGGGCCTGCTGGCGATGGGCCTTCTTGCGCCCCCGCAGCGAGACGGGAATCGCCCAGAGCTGGTACTTGGCGCCGCTCTCGTCGATCACCTCGTTGGTGTAACCGGACCGCAGCGAGACCACGCTCGCCCAGGGCAGCTCGATCACCCGGAACGGGTTCCGCACCCGCAGCCGGTCGTCGTTGGCGAACACCGCCGGCCGAACCGAGAACGCGACCACGACCGGCACGGCCACCAGCAACGAGGCCAGCGCCAGCCAGGGCGTGCGCCCCTCCCCCGACACCACCGCGTCCCCGCCGAGCCAGGCGAACAGCCCGAGCAGCGACACCCCGCCGACCAGCCCGGCGGGCGACCGGTACACCCGGTCCTTGTACACGGGCTTGTCGGGCTTCGACGCGGGGGCCGCGGCCACCGGAGCCTGCCCGGCCTTCGGGTTCTCCGAAGCCGCCACAGCCTCCGCACGCTTCCGAACCGGTTCCGACTCGGGTGACGATTGATCCGAGGTGCTCATACGTCCGATTCTGCCCGACGCCCCGCCCGCCCCGACGCCGGGCCGACCACGAGCGGGAGTCCGCGCGGACGCGCGCGGGCCCGAGCACACCGCCGAGGAGGGCCGTGAACGAACGCCCGCGGAACCCGCTGCTTCCGATCCGAGGGCTGTACACCCGCTACGCGCGTAGATATGCTCGTCTGGTGACCATGTCCACAGCTGCACCCCACGCTCTCGCCGACGTCACCGCGTCCGACAGCACGCTGCGCCGCTTCCTCCACGGGCTGCCCGGCGTCGACCCGGTCGGCCTGGAGGCGCGCGCCGCCTCGCTCGGCACCCGTTCCATCAAGACGACCGCCAAGGCGTACGCCATCGACCTGGCCATCTCCATGGTCGACCTGACGACCCTGGAAGGCGCGGACACCCCCGGCAAGGTCCGGTCCCTCGGCGCCAAGGCGGTCCTCCCCGACCCGACCGACCGCACCACGCCCGCCACGGCCGCGGTCTGCGTCTACCCCGACATGGTGCCGGCCGCCAAGGCCGCCGTCGCCGGCTCCACCGTCAAGGTCGCCTCCGTGGCCACCGCCTTCCCGGCCGGCCGCGCCGCGCTCGCCGTGAAGCTGGCGGACGTCCGCGAGGCCGTCTCCGCCGGCGCCGACGAGATCGACATGGTCATCGACCGCGGCGCGTTCCTGGCGGGCGACTACCTCAAGGTCCACGAGGAGATCACCGCGGTGAAGGAGGCCTGCGGAGCGTCGGCCCGCCTGAAGGTCATCTTCGAGACGGGCGAACTCTCGACCTACGACAACATCCGCCGGGCCAGCTGGCTCGGCATGCTCGCGGGCGCGGACTTCATCAAGACCTCCACCGGCAAGGTCGCGGTGAACGCCACCCCCGCCAACACCCTCCTCATGCTGGAGGCCGTCCGCGACTTCCGCGCCCAGACCGGTGTCCAGATCGGTGTGAAGCCCGCCGGCGGCATCCGCACCACCAAGGACGCGATCAAGTTCCTGGTCCTGGTCAACGAGACCGTCGGCGAGGACTGGCTGGACAACCACTGGTTCCGCTTCGGCGCGTCCTCGCTCCTCAACGACCTGCTGATGCAGCGCCAGAAGCTGGCCACCGGCCGCTACTCCGGCCCCGACTACGTGACGGTGGACTGATCCCCATGGCTTCCGCATTCGAATACGCACCGGCCCCCGAGTCCCGGGCGATCGTCGACATCGCCCCCTCCTACGGCCTGTTCATCGACGGCGAGTTCACCGAGGCCGCCGACGGCAAGGTCTTCAAGACGGTCAGCCCCGCCTCCGAGGAGGTTCTCTCCGAGGTCGCCCAGGCGGGCGAGGCGGACGTGGACCGCGCCGTACAGGCCGCCCGCAGGGCGTTCGAGAAGTGGTCGGCCCTGCCCGGCACGGAGCGCGCGAAGTACCTCTTCCGCATCGCCCGCATCGTCCAGGAACGCTCCCGCGAGCTCGCCGTCCTCGAGACCCTCGACAACGGCAAGCCGATCAAGGAGACCCGCGACGCCGACCTCCCCCTGGTCGCCGCGCACTTCTTCTACTACGCGGGCTGGGCCGACAAGCTCGACCACGCCGGCTACGGCGCGAACCCCCGGCCCCTCGGCGTGGCGGGCCAGGTCATCCCCTGGAACTTCCCGCTCCTGATGCTGGCGTGGAAGATCGCCCCGGCCCTGGCGACGGGCAACACGGTGGTCCTCAAGCCCGCCGAGACGACTCCCCTCTCTGCCCTCTTCTTCGCGGACGTCTGCCGCCAGGCCGGCCTCCCGAAGGGCGTCGTGAACATCCTCCCCGGATACGGCGACGCGGGCGCGGCCCTGGTCGCGCACCCAGACGTGAACAAGGTCGCGTTCACGGGCTCCACGGCGGTCGGCAAGCAGATCGCGAAGACGGTCGCCGGCACCCGCAAGAAGCTGACCCTGGAGCTGGGCGGCAAGGGCGCGAACATCGTCTTCGACGACGCCCCCATCGACCAGGCCGTCGAGGGCATCGTGAACGGCATCTTCTTCAACCAGGGCCAGGTCTGCTGCGCGGGCTCCCGGCTCCTGGTCCAGGAGTCGATCCAGGACGAGCTGCTCGACTCCCTGAAGCGCCGTCTGTCGACGCTCCGCCTCGGCGACCCGCTGGACAAGAACACGGACATCGGCGCGATCAACTCCGAGGAGCAGCTCACCCGGATCACCTCGCTCGTCGAGCGCGGCGAGTCGGAGGGCGCCGAACGCTGGTCCCCGGCCTGCGAACTGCCCACCTCCGGCTACTGGTTCGCCCCGACGCTCTTCACGAACGTCACGCAGGCGCACACCATCGCCCGTGACGAGATCTTCGGCCCGGTCCTCTCCGTCCTCACCTTCCGCACCCCGGACGAGGCGGTCGCCAAGGCCAACAACACCCAGTACGGCCTCTCGGCGGGCATCTGGACCGAGAAGGGCTCCCGGATCCTGGCCGTCGCGAACAAGCTGCGCGCGGGCGTCGTCTGGTCCAACACGTTCAACAAGTTCGACCCGACGTCGCCGTTCGGCGGCTACAAGGAGTCGGGCTTCGGCCGCGAGGGCGGTCGTCACGGCCTGGAGGCGTACCTCGATGTCTGACCGCTTGACTGTCTTCAAGACCTACAAGCTGTACGTCGGCGGGAAGTTCCCGCGTTCCGAGAGCGGCCGGGTGTACGAGGTGACGGACTCGAAGGACAAGTGGCTGGCCAACGCGCCGCTCTCCTCCCGCAAGGACGCCCGTGACGCGGTCGTCGCGGCCCGCAAGGCGTTCGGGGCCTGGTCCGGCGCGACGGCGTACAACCGCGGCCAGGTCCTCTACCGCGTCGCCGAGATGCTGGAGGGCCGCAGGAGCCAGTTCGTGCACGAGGTGGCCGATGCCGAGGGCCTGTCGAAGTCGAAGGCTGCCGCCCAGGTGGAGGCCACGATCGACCGCTGGGTCTGGTACGCGGGCTGGACCGACAAGATCGCCCAGGTGGTCGGCGGCGGAAACCCGGTCGCGGGGCCGTACTTCAACCTCTCCTCCCCCGAACCGACCGGCGTGGTCGCGGTCCTGGCCCCCCAGGAGTCGTCGTTCCTGGGCCTGGTCTCGGTGCTGGCCCCCGTGATCGCGACCGGCAACACCGCGGTCGTGGTGGCGAGCGAGAAGTCCCCTCTCCCGGCCCTCTCCCTCGGCGAGGTCCTGGCCACCTCCGACGTCCCCGGCGGCGTGGTCAACGTCCTCTCGGGCCGTACGTCGGAGATCGCGACGCCCCTGGCCGCCCACCAGGACGTCAACGCGATCGACCTGGCCGGCGCCGACGACGTCCTGGCGAAGGAGCTGGAGATCGCCGCGGCCGACAACCTCAAGCGCGTCCTGCGTCCACAGCCTGTGGACGACTGGTCGGCCACGCCCGGCATCGACCGCATGACGGCGTTCCTGGAGACGAAGACGGTCTGGCACCCGACGGGGTCGCTGGGCGCGTCGGGTTCGGCGTACTGAGACGAGCGCCGGGGAACCGCCCCCCGCCGGGACGGCGCGCACCGTCCGCGGCCGGTGGGGCGGTCCCCCTCGCCTCTCACGGGGCGGTCATCGCAACCCGCTCACCAGCTGACCCACCAGCGGAATGCTCCCGATCGACGGCGCCTGCGCCAGCGGGCCGGTCAGAGCCGTCGACTGCAGCGGCTTGAAGTCGGCGAGCTGGGTGCCCACCCCGTTGTCGAGGGGATCGACGCCCGTCCCGGCCAGCGGGTTGGGCTTGAGCCCCGCGACCGGGCCGGTGACATAACCGATCGTGCCGGTCAGGGCCTGCAGGCCCGCCTGCGGGTCGATCTTCCCCAGCGAGGTGGGCCGGGTGCGCAGTACGTCGACGACCGGGGCCGCGTCGTCCGCCGCGGCGGCCGTACCCGCGCCCGCGCCGAGCGCGACCCCGGCTGTGGCGGCGGCCAGCAACGCGCGTCGGGCGGTGGAGTTCAGGGGAGCCGAGTGTCGAGCCATCAGCGTTGTCACCTTCTCTGTTCTACGACCACTTCCCGCTCCGGAAAGTAATCATGGCAACACGTAAGGTAGTTGAGGTGTGATGTGCGCTCCAAGGGCGACCCGCCGTCTCGGCGGGAGCCGCGTGATGCCTCACACTGGACTCTCGTGAGTTCGCATCCCCCGATACCGACCCGAGTCGTCCTGCTGTCCGGTCCGTCCGGCTCGGGCAAGTCTCTCCTCGCCGCCCGCTCCGGCCTGCCCGTGCTGCGGCTCGACGACTTCTACAAGGAGGGCGACGACCCGACGCTGCCGCAGGTGCAGGGCAGCACGGACATCGACTGGGACCACCCGCTGTCGTGGGACGCGGACACCGCCGTCGCGGCGATCGAGGAACTGTGCCGCACGGCCCGGACGACCGTCCCGACGTACGACATCTCCCTCAGCGCCCGGACCGGCGCGGAGGCCCTGCACATCGGGCGGTCGCCCGTGTTCATCGCCGAAGGGATCTTCGCCGCCGAGATCGTCGGGCGCTGCCGCGAACTCGGCCTGCTGGCGGACGCGCTGTGCCTGACCCGTGGTCCGGTGAAGACCTTCCGCCGCCGCTTCCTGCGCGACCTCAGGGAGGGCCGCAAGTCGGTGCCGTTCCTGCTGCGCCGCGGCTGGCGGTTGATGCGGCTGGAGCGTTCGATCGTGGCTCGCCAGACGCAGTTGGGCGCCCACCCGTGCGACCGCGACGAGGCTCTGGGCCGTCTGGCGGCGGCCGCCGCGGGCCGGGTCGCGAAGGCGCCGGCCTGAGCCCGCACCTGCACACGGACCCGGCCCCGGCGTCGGACCCGGCGTCGGACCCGACGGTGGACGTGAGGCGGACATGAAAACGGGACTGGACGGACCCCCCGGCCCTCCAGTCCCGCTTCCCCCGTGCCCCCCACTCGTCACACCGGCGCTCCCCCGCGCCACCGTGACGTTCCCCGTTCCCCCGTGCTCCCCCGTACTCCCCCCGCTTTTCCCCCGTTACTTACCCCCCCCCACAGACCCTCAGGCGACAAGCTCCCCGAAGGACTCCTCCTCGTCACGGCCGAAGCTGAGGACCTCGTCCTCACGCAGCCGGCGGAGGGACCGCCAGATGCTGGACTTCACCGTGCCGACACTGATGTCGAGGATCTCCGCGATCTCCGGGTCGGTACGGCCCTCGTAGTAACGGAGGACCAGCATCGTCCGCTGGAGTTCGGGCAGCCGGGCGAGCGCCTGCCACAGGACGGCGCGCAGTTCGGTGCCGCGCATCGCGTCCGTGTCGCCGGCGGTCTCCGGCAGTTCCTCGGTCGGGTACTCGTTCAGCTTGCGGCGGCGCCACGCGCTGATGTGCAGATTGGTCATGGTGCGGCGGAGGTAGCCCCCGACCGCGGCCTTGTCACTGATCCGGTCCCACGCCCGGTAGGTCGAGAACAGCGCGCTCTGCAGCAGGTCCTCGGCCTCGAAGCGGTCTCCGGTCAGGTGGTAGGCGGTTGCGTACAGGGAGGCACGACGCTCCTGGACGTAGGCGGTGAACTCCGCCTCCGACACAGACCGGCGTTCCCCCGTGCCCTCCCCGTACGCGGTCCCCGTTCCCCCGTGGGCGACCCCCGTCGCCCCCGTGGTGCTTCCCCCCACATGCGCGTCAACCACCGACATGTACGTGGTGTGTTGACGCCCGGTGCCGCGAGCGCACCCCCGCCCGCTCACGGCACCGGACTTCTCCGCGTTCCGGACGACGTCGTGGAGCCGCGTGACAACTGCGCTAGTGCTGGTGCTGTGCAGCGTGTTCATCTCGCGCCCCCCGTCGTGGAGTTCCGGTCTTCGGCTTGCTTTCTTGCCTGTGCCGAGAAGATTGCCGGTTCACCTTCATGGCTCTGTCCGCCGACTGTCACAGACCTGTCACAGGGGTCGGACCCATGGGCGCGGCCCAGACGGGGCACAGGTCGCTCACAGAGAAGAGTCGTACGACTACGCGAACGGCACGATCGTGTGCGGGTGTCGGGTGGGAGCGCTCCAACGGTCGATTCGGCGCCATGCCATGGGCCAGAATGAGCCCGTGCCTTCCCTGTTGCTGATCGAGGACGACGACGCCATCCGCACGGCCCTGGAGCTCTCACTGACGCGCCAGGGGCACCGTGTCGCCACCGCCGCCACCGGCGAGGATGGTCTCAAGCTGCTGCGCGAACAGCGGCCGGATCTGATCGTTTTGGACGTGATGCTGCCCGGCATCGACGGCTTCGAGGTGTGCCGGCGGATCCGGCGCACCGACCAGCTGCCGATCATCCTGCTCACCGCGCGCAGCGACGACATCGACGTCGTGGTGGGCCTGGAGTCGGGTGCGGACGACTACGTGGTCAAGCCCGTGCAGGGCCGGGTGCTGGACGCCCGGATCCGCGCCGTGCTGCGACGCGGTGAGCGCGAGGCCAACGACGCGGCGACCTTCGGCTCCCTCGTGATCGACCGCGCGGCGATGACCGTGACGAAGAACGGCGAGGACCTCCAGCTGACCCCCACCGAGCTGCGGCTGCTCCTGGAGCTGAGCCGCCGCCCGGGACAGGCCCTGTCCCGGCAGCAGTTGCTGCGTCTGGTGTGGGAGCACGACTACCTGGGCGACTCCCGCCTGGTGGACGCGTGTGTGCAGCGGCTGCGCGCCAAGGTCGAGGACGTACCGTCGTCGCCGACCCTGATCCGTACCGTGCGCGGCGTGGGCTACCGGTTGGACACGCCTCAGTGACGAAGGCCCGAGGGGGGATCCGCGGCTGGGCCGCGGCTCGCAGGAAAGTGCAGTCCCGGATCCGTTTCACCAGTCTGCGGCTGCGTCTGGTGGTCGTCTTCGGCCTGGTGGCGCTCACGGCCGCCGTGTCGGCGTCCGGTATCGCCTACTGGCTCAACCGCGAGGCCGTGCAGACGCGTGCGCAGGACGCCGCGCTCAACGACTTCGAGCGCGAGATGCAGAGCCATGTGAGCACCCTGCGCCCGAATCCGACGCAGGACCAACTGCGCGTCGCGGCGCGGAAGATGGCGGACGGCGGCGAGCGCTCCAGCGTGCTGCTGATCGCCGAGGGCGCCGACGGCGGGACCGTCTCCGGATCCTCGACCGACAACGCGCTCACCGGCTTCTCGCTGGAGGACGTGCCCGCGTCCCTGCAGAAGGCCGTCAACAAGCGGCAGAAGCTCACCTCGGGCAACAAGCACGCGTACCACGTGTACTGGCAGCGGGTCATCGACGGCGACACCCCGTATCTGGTGGGCGGCGCGAAGATGATCGGCGGCGGCCCGACCGGCTATATGCGCAAGTCCCTCGCGGAGGAGGCGAAGGACCTCAACTCCCTCGCCTGGTCGCTCGGCATCGCCACGGGCCTGTCGCTGATCGGCTCGGCGCTGCTCGCGCAGGCCGCCGCGACGACCGTGCTGAAGCCGGTGCAGCGCCTCGGTGTGGCCGCCCGGCGTCTCGGCGAGGGCAAGCTCGACACCCGGCTGCGCGTCTCCGGCACGGACGAACTGGCCGACCTCTCCCGCACGTTCAACCTCGCGGCGGAGTCCCTGGAGAAGAAGGTCGACGACATGAGCGCCCGGGAGGAGGCGTCCCGCCGCTTCGTCGCCGACATGTCCCACGAGCTCCGGACGCCGCTGACGGCGATCACCGCCGTCACGGAGGTGCTGGAGGAGGAGCTGGACGCCGACACGGGCAGCCTCGACCCCATGATCGAACCGGCGGTGCGGCTCGTCGTCAGCGAGACCCGCCGTCTCAACGACCTGGTCGAGAACCTGATGGAGGTCACCCGCTTCGACGCGGGGACGGCCCGGCTCGTCCTCGACGACGTGGACATCGCCGACCAGATCACCGCCTGCATCGACGCCCGCGCCTGGCTGGACGCGGTGGAACTGGACGCCGAGCGCGGCATCATCACCAACCTGGACCCGCGCCGCCTGGACGTGATCCTGGCGAACCTGATCGGCAACGCGCTCAAGCACGGCGGCTCCCCGGTGCGCGTCTCGGTGCGCACGGAGGGCGAGAACCTGCTGATCGAGGTGCAGGACCACGGCCCCGGCATCCCCGAGGACGTCCTCCCGCACGTCTTCGACCGCTTCTACAAGGCGAGCGCCTCCCGCCCGCGCTCCGAGGGCAGTGGCCTCGGCCTGTCCATCGCCCTGGAGAACGCCCACATCCACGGCGGCGAGATCACCGCCGCCAACTCCCCCAAGGGCGGCGCGATCTTCACCCTCCGCCTGCCCCGCGACGCGTCCTCCCTGCTCGCGGAGGAAGGGGACGCCGAGGGCGACGGCGGCACGCAGGGCACCGAGGGAGACGGGCAGTGACGATACGAAGCACACGAGGACGAGAGGACGCCGCGCCCCAAAGCGTGCGCGTGCCGGACATACGCGTACGGGGCCCACGCGCGCGACGCGTACGGGTCCTGGCCGCGACCGGGGCACTCGCCGGCCTCCTCGCGGGCTGCGGCATCCGCGCCACCCAGGTGCCGACGGACTTCGGTCCGGCACCGTCGATGGTCCCGTGCGAGTTGTCGGCGACGGACCTCGCGACCCAGGCGACCCCCTCCGGTATGCCGGTCGAGGTGTTCCTGCTCTGCTCCGGGGCGCTCGTCAGGGTCAACCGCTCGGTGCAGGTGGCCGAGAGCGCCGACGAGGCCCAGCGGCGCGTCGTCGTCGCGCAGGGCCTGCTGGACGCCCTGGCCGGCGACCCCAGCGACGTGGAGAACGAGGCCGGCTACAGCACCGCCGTCCCTCCCGGCCTCGGCGTGACGGGCCCCGCCCCCGGCGACCCCGAGGACGCCCTGCGTCTGTCCACCGCCCCCGACGCCCTCCCCCGGTACGCCCTGGCCCAGATCGTCTGCACCTTCGCCGACTCGGCGGCCGCCGGCGACAACGGCTCGGTCGTCCTGGGCAGCACCAGCGCCGACTCGCTGAGGCGCTACGAGTGCACCCCGGAGATCCAGTCGGCCCCGGGCAAGGGAAACCCCCCGTCGACGGAGGTCGGGACTTCCTGACCCCGCCCAGCGAGGCACGCCGAGGCCCCTGCCAGGGCAACTGCGACAGGGTCGCCCCGCTCGAAACGGGCTTCTGCGCCCCGGAGGCGAACCGAGCCACAAAAAAGACGGTGCAACCGATCGTGCCGGGGGCCGCGTCTTGGGGGGCGTGCAGCCTCAAGGTACGAACGGCGGTAGCGCCGGGGTCCGTGTCCGCGTGGCGGGGGGTGTCCTCCTCGCCGCGCATCTCGCGGTCGTTGCCTGGATCACGCTGCGCCCGCTGGACGTCACCTGGATGAGTCCCGCGAATCTGCGGCCGTTCGCGGGGATCAGAGCGGATCTGGCGCTCGGGTGGCCGCAGGCGGCCCACCGGATCGGTGAGGGGCTGGCGCTGCTCGCTCCGCTGGGCGTCCTGCTGCCGATGCTGCACGGCAGGATCGCCGGGTCGCCGCTCGCCTCGCTGGCCCGGTCGGTCGCGGCCGGGGCGCTGTTGTCGCTGGCCATCGAGCTGCTGCAGACCGGGGTGCCGGGGCAGGTCGTCGACATCGACTCGATCCTGCTGAACGCGGTCGGTGTGGGCCTGGCCCACCTCGCGGTCGTACCGGCGATCAGGTCGGCGTTGCGGCGGAGGGCCGAGACCCGGGTGCGGACGGCCAGGCAGCGACCTGAGGAGTTGTCTCAGGGTCGGACCCCGACGATTCCCAGGGTCGGGATGGCTCCGTAGAGGGAGGCTTCGTCCGCTTCGTCACCGTAGCGTCGAAGGTGTGGAAAAGAGAGCGGTGGCCGGTTCGAGGCCCCGTCCCACCGTCGGCCCGCGGTCGACGTCCTACGCTGACGAAGGAGCCCCCATGAGCCGCCTTGCCCGCCCCACCGAAGGCCGGATGATCGGCGGAGTGTGTGCCGCGCTGGCACGGCGCTTCGGCACCTCCGCGACCACGATGCGCGTGATCTTCCTGGTGTCGTGTCTGCTTCCGGGCCCGCAGTTCCTGCTGTACATAGCCTTGTGGATCCTGTTCCCCACCGAGGGCAAGGCCCGCGCGGCCTGGTGACACGCACACCGGCGGGGCGCACCCTTCGTGGGTGCGCCCCGTACGGCTGTCACGATGCGCCTCAGGCGGCGGGGCCGCCGCCGAGGGGCAGGCCGTTGACGCCGAGGCCCTTGGCGGGGAGGGTCTTGCCGACGGCGAGACCGCCGAGCAGCCCGGCGACGGGGGCGGTGGGGCCCTCGGCAAGGACGTTGGTGACGGCGGGCTGGGCGGCTTCGAGGCCGGCACCGAGCGCGCTCTGACCCTGGGCGAGGGCGCCGGAGGCGGTCGGCAGCACCTTCGAGACGTTCTCCACGGGCAGTGCCTGGGTGACGGTGCCCAGGGCCTGGGAAGCGTCGGGGGCAGCCGGCGCGGCGTTCGCGGCGCCCGCGCCCGCAGCGGCGATGGCGGCACCGACGACGGCGACACCGAGGGTCTTGGCAGCAGACTGCTTCATGTTGAATGCGTCCTTGGAATGCGTTTGACGGGTGGTGAGCGGTGCCGAAACGTAAACACCAAAGTCCCGCCGGAGGCAAACATCGAAAAGCGGCCGCGTCGCCGTCGGCGTGACCGCTTCCCGAGGCCGCTGTTCAGCCCTGTTCGTCGACAGAACCGCTGGTGGAGGCCGTCTGGCGGAACAGCCATTCGGATTTCAACTCGGCATATCCGGGCTTGATCACGTCATTGATCATGGCCAGTCGTTCATCGAAAGGAATGAATGCTGACTTCATAGCATTGACCGAGAACCACTGCATGTCGTCGAGCGTGTAGCCGAAAGCGTCGACAAGGTGCTCGAATTCGCGGCTCATGCTGGTGTGGGACATCAGCCGGTTGTCGGTGTTCACGGTGGCCCGGAAGTGCAGTCGTCGCAGCAGCCCGATGGGGTGCTCGGCGTACGAACGGGCGGCGCCTGTCTGGAGGTTGGAGCTGGGGCACAGTTCCAGCGGGATGCGCTTGTCGCGGACGTAGGAGGCGAGGCGGCCGAGCTTCACGGAGCCGTCCGCGTGCACCTGGATGTCGTCGATGATGCGGACGCCGTGACCGAGCCGGTCGGCGCCGCACCACTGCAGGGCCTGCCAGATGGAGGGGAGTCCGAAGGCCTCACCGGCGTGGATGGTGAAGTGGTTGTTCTCGCGCTTGAGGTACTCGAAGGCGTCGAGGTGGCGGGTGGGCGGGTAACCGGCCTCGGCACCCGCGATGTCGAAGCCGGCGACGCCCAGGTCGCGGTAGCGGTTGGCGAGTTCGGCGATCTCCAGGGCGCGGGCCGCGTGCCGCATGGCGGTGAGCAGCGCGCCGACGCGGATGCGGTGACCGCCGGCCTTCGCCCGCCGCTCGCCTTCGCGGAAGCCCTCGTTGACGGCCTCGACGACCTGTTCGAGGGTGAGCCCGCCCTCGAGGTGCTGTTCGGGGGCGTAGCGGACCTCGGCGTAGACGACGCCGTCGGCGGCGAGGTCCTCGGCGCACTCGGCGGCGACACGGAAGAGCGCGTCGCGGGTCTGCATGACGGCGACGGTGTGGGAGAAGGTCTCCAGGTACCGCTCCAGCGAGCCGGAGTCGGCGGCCTCGCGGAACCAGGCGCCGAGTCGGTCGGCGTCGGTCTCGGGGAGGTGGGAGTACCCGGTGTCGCGGGCGAGTTCGACGATGGTTCCGGGGCGCAGGCCGCCGTCGAGGTGGTCGTGCAGCAGAACCTTGGGCGCCCGGCGGATCTGGTCCGAGTCCGGGGTGTTACCGGTCGGGTCGGTCTGGTTCGTCATTTTCGCACGATAACGCCTACGCGCGTAGAGCGCCTGTTGGGCGGTCCTGTCGATACCCAACGGTGACCCACAGGACGGGTGGCGTACACCATGTCTTCTGACACTGTTCTGTCATGGCGCAGCAAGCAATGCCGGTACGTACGCCCCGACTTGGGCGGACGATCGGCCCGGAGCCGAGCACGGTCAGCGGGGTCGTCCTCCTGCTCCCGGCCGGCGACGAGGCATCCACCCGCAGACCCTCCCCCGTGATGGCCACGGCATCCGTGCGCTCCCTCGGCCGCCGGCTCGCCCGCGCGGGCCGTACGGAGGGGCTGGCCGCGCATGTCGTGCACTACCGCTACCGGGGCTGGAACGGCTCGGAGGCACGGCTGGCGCGGGACGCCGAATGGGCCGCGGACGAGGTCGTCCGGCGTTACGGGGACGTCCCGGTGTGTCTGGCCGGGCTCCACATGGGGGCGCGGGCCGCGCTGCACGCGGGTGGGCACGAGGCCGTCAACTCCGTGCTGGCCATCGCTCCCTGGTTGCCCGAGGAGGATGTGGCGGCGCCGCCCGAACCGGTGAAACAGCTGGCCGGGCGGCGAGTGCTGATCGTGCACGGGACCAACGACGAGCGGGTGGATCCCGAGTTGTCGTTCCGGTTCGCGGCGCGGGCGAAGAAGACCAACCCCGACATCTGCCGGTTCGAGGTGCACGCGGACCGGCACGGGTTGACGCAGTACCGGGACGAGGTGCACGCGTTGGCCTCGGACTTCGTGATGGGGGTGCTGTTCGGGAGGGCGTTCGCGCGGCCCGTCGAGGATGCGTTGGCCGCTCCGCCGCCGTTGGGACTGCGGATGCCGCTCGCCTCCGGCTTCGGGATCGCTCGCTCCCAGCGGGCTGGTTGAGGGCCGTACAGCGGCCGCCGATCCGGTGGGATCTCTCGCCCGCTTCCCCGCGCCCCTGTCCTCGGGGCCGGCCGCGGCTCGGGTCAGTCGTGGAGGAGGCGGCCTCTTCTGGAGAGCAGGAACTTCTTGAAGGCCGCCACCGGGGGTGTGTCCGGGTGGCCGTCGAGCCAGGCGACGCCGATCTCCCTGGCCGCTCTCGGGGCCGTGACCGTCAGTTCCACCACTCCCGGCCGGGGGACTGCCGGGGGCGGGAGGAGGGCCACGCCGAGTCCCGCCGCCACCAGGCCCCGTAGCGTCTCCGCCTCCTCTCCCTCGAAGGCGATACGGGGTTTGAAGCCGGCCTCCTTGCAGAGGTCGTCGGTGATGCGGCGCATGCCGTAGCCGGGTTCGAGGGTGACGAAGGTTTCGTCGGCGGCCTCGGCGAGGCGGACGCGTTTGCGGGCGGCGAGGCGGTGGTCGGCGGGGACGACGAGGCGGAGCTTCTGTTCGTCGAGGCGGCGGGCCACCAGGTCGGGGGCGTCCGGGACGGGGGAGGTGAGGCAGAGGTCGAGTTCACCGGCACGGAGTCGTTCGAGCATGGCCTCGCCGTAGTTCTGGACCAGGCTGAAGCGGACACGGGGGTGCTCGGCGCGGAAGGCCTGGAGGAGGCCGGGGACGGTCTCGGCGCCCATGGTGTGCAGGAAGCCGAAGGCGACCTTGCCGGTGGCGGGGTCGGCGTCGGCGCGGACCTCGTCGGCGGCGCGTTCGATCTCGGTGAGGGCGCGCTCGACGGAGGCGTGGAAGGTGCGGCCGGCGTGGGTGAGGGAGACCGTGCGCCCCCGGCGGGCGAACAGGTCGACGCCCAGATCCTGCTCCAGCCGGACCATCGCCCGCGACAGCGTCGACTGCGGGACCTGCATCTCCTGTGCGGCACGGGTGACGTGCTCGGTGCGGGCGACCCCGGCGAAGTAGGCGAGGCGGGGGGCCAGGCGCAGCACGATGTCTTCGATGTGCTCGATGTCTTCTGTGTCACCGGACGGTGACAGCCGGGTCTCTGACCTCTGCTGATGCATCACAGGAACGATTATGGGGGTTCCATGCATTGGACGGATGAATGACGCCGTACGTAGTTTCGAGGCATGCCTTCCGCGAGTACCGAGGCGTCCACCAGGGTGGGCGCCGGATCAGCCGTCATCTCCGCCGAGCCCTCGGACCCCGCCGCCCGCACCGTCGATTCCCGTGTGGCCCCGGGCGGGCCCGGCTACCGGCGGATGAGCCTCGCGCTGTTCCTCGCGGGTGTCGCGACCTTCGCTCTCCTGTACTCCACACAGGCGCTGCTGCCGTTGATCTCGGACGGTTTCGGAACGACGGCGAGCGCGGCCAGTTGGACGGTGTCGGCGGCGACGGGCGCGCTGGCGCTGTTCGTGCTGCCGATGAGCGCGCTCTCGGAGCGGTTCGGGCGGCGTACGGTGATGACCGCGTCGCTGGCCGTCGCGGTGACGGTCGGACTGCTGATCCCCTTCGCGCCCTCGCTGGGTGCACTGGTGGTGCTGCGAGCCGTGCAGGGTGCCGCGCTGGCCGGGGTGCCGGCCTCGGCGACCGCCTACCTCGCCGAGGAGGTGCGGCCCGAGGCGCTCATCACCGCGATCGGTCTCTTCGTCGCCGGCAACAGCGTCGGTGGCATGAGCGGTCGGGTCCTCACGGGGTGGATCGCCCAGGAGTGGGGCTGGCGCGTCGCGCTGGGCGTGCTCGGGGTGATCGCGGTCGGGTGCGCGGTGGCCTTCCGGATGCTGCTCCCCGCGCCGAAGCACTTCGTGGCCGGGTCGCTGCGACCCCGGGTGCTGGGCCGTACGGTCCGGGCGCACCTCGCCGATCCGCTGCTGCGTCGGCTGTACGCGATCGGCGCGCTGTTCATGACGGTCTTCGGCGCCGTGTACACGGTGATCGGTTACCGGCTCGCCGACGCGCCCTTCTCCCTGCCGCAGGGGGTCATCGGGTCGATCTTCCTCGTGTATCTGGTGGGTACGGTGTCGGCGTCCACCGCCGGGACGCTGGTGGGGCGGCTGGGACGCCGGGGCACGTTGTACCTGGCGGGCGGCACCACGACCGCCGGTCTGCTGGTCTCGCTCTCCGACTCACTCCCGCTGGTCCTGCTCGGCCTCGTCCTCATCACCGCCGGCTTCTTCGCGGGCCACGCCGCCGCGTCGTCGTCGGTGAGCCACACGGCGAAGGAGGGCCGGGCGCAGGCGTCGGCGCTGTACCAGTCGGCGTACTACGCGGGTTCCAGCGCGGGCAGCACGCTGGGGGCGGTGGCCTTCCACGCCGGCGGCTGGGGCGGCACGGTCGCGCTGGGGCTGCTGGCGGTGCTGGGCGTGGTGGCAATCACCGTGGTGGGATCCCGTGCGGCTCGGCGGACGCCGTTGCCGGTGCGCTGAGCTCCGTCTCGCCGCTCGCCCCGAAAGGCGACGCGGGGCGCTCGCGACCTCTCTGACCTGCCCCTTCTTCTCTTCGCCAGGCCATTGTCAGTGGGCTGCGGTAGCTTCCGAGGTGATGCGCAAGGGTGCGTGCGACGGAGTGAGCCACAGGGGTGGGTTGGCCATGAGTGACGGTACGGCGACGGCGGAACTGGACGTCCGGCTGGAGAAACACCGGGTCGAGCTGACCGGGTACTGCTATCGGATGCTGGGGTCGTCCTTCGAGGCCGAGGACGCCGTTCAGGACACGATGATCAGGGCCTGGCGGAGTTACGAGAGGTTCGAGGGTCGATCCTCTCTGCGCTCGTGGCTCTACCGCATCGCCACGAACGTCTGTCTCGACATGCTGAACGCGGGGAACAAGCGGGCGCGACCCATGGATCTCACCGACTCGACGCCCCTCGCGCAGGCCGCCCTCTCCCCCCGCCCCGACAACACCTGGCTGGAGCCGGTGCCGGACGCCCGGGTGCTGCCGACCACCGACGATCCGGCGGAGGCCGCCGTGGCCAAGGAGTCCGTGCGGCTGGCGTTCGTGGCGGCGCTGCAGAAGCTGCCGTCCAAGCAGCGGGCGGTGCTCATCCTGCGTGAGGTCCTCGCGTGGAAGGCCAGCGAGGTCGCCGAGCTGCTCGACACGTCCGTCGCCTCGGTGAACAGCGCCCTCCAGCGGGCCCGGGCGACCCTCGCCGAGGGCGACGGGAAGATCGCGGCGGCCGATGTCTCCGACCCGCTCGACGACGACCAGCAGAAGCTGCTGGAGCGCTATGTGGCCGCCTTCGAGGGGTACGACATGGCGGCGCTGACGGCCCTGCTGCACGAGGACGCGGTCATGACGATGCCGCCGTTCGACCTGTGGCTGACCGGCACCGGCGACATCACCGGGTTCATGACCACACTCGGCGCGCCCTGCGCCGGATCACACCTCGTACCGGTCGCGGTCAACGGGCTGCCGGGCTTCGCGCAGTACAAGCCGGACCCCGAGAAGGGCGGCTTCAGCGCGTGGGCCGTGCAGGCGCTGGAGATCTCAGAGGGCCGGATCGCCGGATTCCACTGCTTCCTCGACACCGCCCGGTGGTTCCCCCTCTTCGGCCTGCCCCTCCACCTCGAAGGCAAGCCCGACCAGGCCCAGTAGCGCGCGCAGCGCCGGGTCGGGGTCCCGCAGCCGTATCCGGCCCCCGGCCCGGCGGGCGGTGAGCTGCATGCGGGCCAGTACGTCTACGGCGGCCAGGCCCGGTGGGCCGATACCGGCGACATCGCACACCACGATCCCGCCCCCGGTCCCCTCCAGTCGCGCTCGTACCTCGGCACAGAGCCGAGGCGTCTCGTCCCGGGTGACGGGGCCTGGCAGCACGAGTACGGCGGGTGTCGTCGCGTCCACGATCTGTAGACCGCGAGGAGCCGCCGAATTCATCGGCGAGCGTGCCGCCGCGCGGGCGGATGAGCTGTCCTGCCCCTACTTGTCGGGGAAGACGCTGGTGTCGATGGTGACGTCAAAGGGGGCAGGGATCTCGATGGCCTCGCCGAACTTGACGGTGCTCAGTGGCCGGTAGACGCTGCCTTTCGGTTCGCCGTAGAGCGTTGCCGTGGGGCCGTCGGGGCCCCAGCGGTCGACGAGGAGGTACAGCGGGATGCCGGCGGTGGCATAGGCGGCGAGCTTGCTGACCCGGTCGTGGCGGGCGTTGGACCGTGAAGTCACCTCCACGCCGAGTTCAGCAAGGGCGGCCGGGATATGGGTGTCGGTGTCCGTGTCCTCCCACGCCGGGACCACAACGAGGTCAGGCATGAGCATGCCCAAGCGCGAGGGTACGGCGATGGCCAGTGTCTGGAAGATCCCCCAGTCCTCGGGGATCACGGAGTAGAGGCGACGCTGGATTCGTTCCGCGATCACGTTGTGGCGGTACGCGGGAGCAGGTGACACGGTGATGATCCCCTCGATGATCTCCACCTTGCTGCCCTCGGGCCACTCCATCTCCTCCCAGAACCGGACGAGGTCGTCCCAGCTCTGCTCGGGGTCGTGGTCGACAGTGAGTGCCCTCATGGCGGTTCTCCAATCGGTGCGTCACCGACTACAGCATGCCGAACGGGACCGGCGCCGGTCCACCGATCCCGTTCACCCGATCGGGAGAAGCGCAGGTCAGGCGATACGTTCCAGCACCACCGGCGACGCCGTGAACCCGGTGCCCGGCGCCCCGATGTCGTAGGAGCCCTGCACGGCCTGCAGGGCGTATGCGAAGCGCTCCGGGGTGTCCGTGTGCAGGGTGAGGAGGGGCTGGCCCTCGGTCACCGTGTCGCCGGGCTTGGCGTGCAGTTCGACGCCCGCGGCGGCCTGGACCGGGTCCTCCTTGCGGGCGCGTCCGGCGCCGAGGCGCCAGGCGGCGATGCCGATGTCGTAGGCGTCGAGGCGGGTCAGGACGCCGGAGGCGGTCGCCTTCACCACGTGCTGCTCGCGCGAGGTCGGCAGCGGGGCGTCCGGGTCGCCGCCCTGAGCGGCGATCATGCGGCGCCAGGCGTCCATCGCCGAGCCGTCGGCCAGCGCCTTCGCCGGGTCGGCGTCCTTCACTCCGGCCGCGTCGAGCATCTCGCGGGCCAGGGCGAGGGTCAGTTCCACGACGTCCGCCGGGCCGCCGCCCGCCAGGACCTCGACCGACTCGCGGACTTCGAGGGCGTTGCCGGCGGTCAGGCCGAGGGGGGTGGACATGTCCGTCAGGAGGGCGACCGTCTTCACGCCGTGGTCGGTGCCGAGGCCCACCATCGTGGAGGCCAGCTCGCGGGCGTCCTCCAGCGTCTTCATGAAGGCGCCCGTGCCCACCTTCACGTCCAGGACCAGCGAGCCGGTCCCCTCGGCGATCTTCTTGGACATGATGGAGGAGGCGATCAGGGGGATCGCCTCGACCGTGCCGGTGACGTCGCGGAGCGCGTAGAGCTTCTTGTCCGCCGGGGCCAGGCCGTCGCCCGCCGCGCAGATGACCGCGCCGACCTCGTCGAGGACGTGCAGCATCTCCTCGTTGGAGAGGAGGGCGCGCCAGCCGGGGATGGACTCCAGCTTGTCCAGGGTGCCGCCGGTGTGGCCGAGGCCCCGGCCGGAGAGTTGCGGCACCGCGGCGCCGCAGGCCGCCACCAGCGGCGCCAGGGGCAGCGTGATCTTGTCGCCGACGCCGCCCGTGGAGTGCTTGTCGGCGGTGGGACGGGACAGGGACGAGAAGTCCATGCGCTCGCCGGAGGCGATCATCGCGGCCGTCCAGCGGGCGATCTCGCGGCGGTCCATGCCGTTGAGGAGGATCGCCATGTTGAGGGCGGCCATCTGGTAGTCGGCGACCTCGCCGCGGGTGTACGCGTCGATGACCCAGTCGATCTGTTCGTCGCTGAGTTCGCCGCGGTCCCGCTTGGTGCGGATGACGGAGACGGCATCCATGGAGACGGACGTCATGGCGTTCCTTTCGAGGGTTTCCGAAAGCGATCCGGTGCGGCGCCGCGGATCGGAAAAGTGTGCGGCCCCTCCGACCGTTCGTCAGGAGGGGCCGCACGGGAGTCACTTGGTGAGATGGTCCGGGCCGAAGGCCTGGGGCAGCATCTCCGAGAGGGGCAGGATTCCCGCCGGGGTCTCCAGCAGGAGATCCGGGCCGCCGAACTCGTACAGCAGCTGTCGGCAGCGGCCGCACGGGACGAGGATCGCGCCGTTGCCGTCCACGCAGGTGAAGTGGGTGAGACGGCCGCCGCCGCTGTTCTGCAGCTCTGAGACGAGACCGCACTCCGCGCACAGGCCGAGGCCGTACGAGGCGTTCTCGACGTTGCAGCCGGAGACGATCCGGCCGTCGTCGACGAGGGCGGCCACGCCGACCGGGTAGCCGGAGTACGGGGCGTACGCCCGGGACATGGCGTCCCGGGCCACCGTGCGCAGCTGCTCCCAGTCGACGGCGGTCGGGGCGGTCACTTGCCCTGCCCCTTCCGGTAGGGCAGCCCGTCGGCCTTCGGCATCCGCAGCCGTTGGGCGGAGAGCGCGAGGACGACCAGGGTGATGACGTACGGCGTGGCGGCGACGACCTGGTTCGGGACCTCGTTGGTGGTCGCGTACCAGGTGAAGACCAGGGCGCCGACGACGAAGGTGATCACGGCCGGGACGTACTTCTTGCGCACGGCCTGCCAGATCGCGCCGATGACCAGCAGGAGGGCACCGAGGAGCAGCAGGGCGTGGACGTTCTCGGAGCCGCCGCGCAGGTTGAGGCTGTCGGTGTAGCCGAAGAGGCCGGCGCCGAGGGCGAGGCCGCCCGGCATCCAGTTGCCGAAGATCATCGCGGCGAGACCGATGAAGCCGCGGCCGCTGGTCTGGCCCTCCAGGTAGAAGGGGTTGGCGACGATGGAGAGGAAGGCTCCGCCGAGACCGGCCAGACCGCCGGAGATGATCACGGCGAGGTACTTGTACTTGTAGACGTTGACGCCGAGGGACTCGGCGGCGACCGGGTTCTCACCGCAGGAGCGCAGCCGCAGACCGAAGGCGCTGCGCCACAGGATCCACCAGGTGGCGGGGATCAGTGCGACGGCGACGAGGGTCAGCCACGAGACGTTGGTGACCAGGCCGCCGAGCAGGCCGGCGAGGTCGGAGACGAAGAACCAGCCCTTGGAGTTGAGTTCGGTCAGCGCGTCCGACAGGCCCGGGATGGTGAAGTCACCGATGGACTCGACCGGCGGGGACTGCTTGGCCGAGCCGCCCTGGTGGCCCTCGAAGGCGAGGGGGGCCAGGTAGCGGGTGGCGCCGAGGGCGAGGATGTTGATGGCCACACCGGAGACGATGTGGTTGACGTTGAAGGTGACGGTGACGAAGGCGTGCAGCAGACCGCCGATCGCGCCGCCGGCGATGCCGACCAGGACACCGGTCCAGGGGCCGTACTGGAAGCCGGCCCAGGCACCGAACCAGGTGCCGAGGATCATCATGCCTTCGAGGCCGATGTTGACGACGCCCGCGCGCTCGGCCCACAGACCGCCGAGACCGGCGAGGCCGATCGGGACGGCCAGCTCCAGCGCGGTGGACATCTGGCTGACGTTGGTGATGCCGTCCGCGCCGGTGATGATGCGGACGATCGAGGTGAGTGCCAGGACGCCGGCGATGACCAGCAGCAGCACGGGCAGCGACATCCTGCGCCCGGTGGGGGCGGTCGGCTCCAGTGAGGGCTGGTTGAGGTCGGTCGCGGTGGTGCTCGTGGTCATCGGCCAGCCACCTCCTTCGTGGTGTTGTTGTCGGCGCCGAGGACGTTCCCGGCGGCGAGCTCGGCGCCGACGCGGCGCTGCTGGCGGCGCAGGCCCCACTCGCGGACGGTCTCGTAGGAGACGACGACCGAGAGCACGATCAGGCCCTGCATGATGACCGCGATCTCCTTGTCGTAGCCGTGGAAGTCCAGCTCGGGGGAGGCCTTGTCGAGCCAGGCCCACAGCAGGGCGGCGAAGGCGATGCCGACGGGGCTGTTACGGCCGAGGAGGGCGATGCCGATACCGAGGAAGCCGATACCGGTGGGGAAGTTGAGGCTGTAGGTGTGGGTGTCGCCGAGCAGGATCGGCAGGCCCGCGAGGCCCGCGACACCGCCGGAGATCAGCATGGCGGTGAGGATCATGCGCTTGGGGTCGACACCGCTGGCCGCGGCGGCCGACTCCGAGGCGCCGGAGGCCCGCAGGTCGAAGCCGAAGCGGGTGCGGTTGATGACGATCCAGTAGCCGACGCCGAGGAGGACGGCGAGGAGCACCAGGCCGTAGATCTCGCCGGCCTTGCCCATGTCGATGCCGGGCACCCAGCCCGACTCGGCCATCTCGCCGGTGGTGTTGTTGTTGCCGACCTTGACGCCGAAGACGTTCGGCAGCCAGAGGTACCCGATGACGGAGGTCGCGATCGCGTTCAGCATGATCGAGGAGACGACCTCGCTGACGCCGCGGGTGACCTTGAGGACACCGACGATGGAGGCCCAGAACGCGCCGGTGCAGATCGCGGTGAGCATCAGCAGCGGGATCTGGAGGAACGCGGGCAGGTCGACGTGGGCGCCGACGATCGCGGTGATCATGGCACCGAGGAGGTACTGGCCGTCGACGCCGATGTTGAACAGGTTCATCCGGAAGCCGATGGCCACCGCGAGGGCCGCGATGTAGTACAGCGAGGCCTGGTTGATGATCCGGACCTGGATGTCGGAGAACGAGGCCTGTTCGAACATGATCGTGAACGGCTCGACCGGGTTCTTGCCGGAGGCCAGCAGCACGATCGCGGTCAGCGCGAAGGCCACGGCGAGCGCGAGGACCGGTCCGGCCACCGCGAGGAGCACGCGCTCCTTGTCGAACTTCTTCATCAGCGGGCCTCGTCTTCCGGGGCGTCCTGGGTCTTCGACGGACCGTCGGCCGGGGTCTGCGGGGACTCGGGGGCCTTGCCCGAGGTCTTGGGGGTCTCTTCGTGTTCGAGGTGGCCGGTGACGGCGCCGGTCATGGCCGAGCCCAGCTCCTCGGGGGTGATGGTGGCCGGGTCCGCGTCGGCGACCAGCTTGCCGTTGTAGATCACCCGCAGGGTGTCGGACAGGCCGATCAGCTCGTCGAGGTCGGCGGAGATCAGCAGCACGGCCAGGCCCTCGCGGCGGGCCTCGCGGATCTGGTCCCAGATCTGGGCCTGCGCGCCGACGTCCACACCACGGGTGGGGTGGGCGGCGATCAGGAAGCGCGGCTTGTGGCTCATCTCGCGGCCGACGATCAGCTTCTGCTGGTTGCCGCCGGAGAGGGAGGCGGCGGTGACGTCGATGCCGGGGGTGCGGACGTCGTACTCGGCGACGATCCGGCGGGTGTCCTCCTGGGCGGCCTTCGGGTCGAGCCAGACGCCCTTGGCGTTGGGCCGCTCGGTCACATGGCCGAGGATACGGTTCTCCCAGAGGGGGGCCTCCAGGAGCAGACCGTGCCGGTGGCGGTCCTCGGGGATGTAGCCGACGCCCTGCTCGCGGCGCCTGCGGGTGGCCCAGGTGGTGATCTCCTCGTCGGCGAGCGAGATCGTGCCGGAGTCGGCGGACTTCAGGCCGATCAGGGCGTCGACCAGTTCGGTCTGGCCGTTGCCCTCGACGCCGGCCAGGCCGAGGACCTCGCCCGCGTGGATGGTGAAGCTGATGTCGTCGAGCAGGGCCTTGCCGCCGACGGCCTCCAGGCGGAGGTCCTTGACGGTGAGGACGGGGCGGTCGGTGACCGTGGACTCGGCCGTCTCGGGGGTGGGCAGTTCGCTGCCGACCATCAGCTCGGCGAGCTGGCGCGGGGTGGTCTCGGCGGGCACGGCCGTGCCGACGGTCGTGCCGCGCCGGATGACGGTGATCTCGTCGGCGACGGACAGCACCTCGCCCAGCTTGTGGGAGATGAAGATGACCGCGAGGCCCTGCGCCTTGAGTTCGCGCAGGTTGGCGAAGAGGGAGTCGACCTCCTGGGGCACCAGGACGGCGGTCGGCTCGTCGAGGATCAGGGTGCGGGCGCCCCGGTAGAGGACCTTGAGGATCTCCACGCGCTGACGCTCGGCGACGCCCAGTTCCTCGACCAGGACGTCGGGGCGGACCCCGAAGCCGTACCGCTCGGAGATCTCCTTGATCTTGCGGCGGGCCTTGGCGCCGATGCCGTGGAGCTTCTCGCTGCCGAGGACCACGTTCTCCAGGACCGTGAGGTTGTCGGCGAGCATGAAGTGCTGGTGCACCATGCCGATGCCGCGCGCGATGGCGTCGGCCGGGGAGGAGAACGAGACCTGCTCGCCGTCGACCGCGATGGTGCCCTCGTCCGGCTTCTGCATGCCATAGAGGATCTTCATCAGGGTGGACTTGCCGGCGCCGTTCTCCCCGACGAGGGCGTGGACGGTGCCCTTGCGGACGGTGAGGTGGATGTCGTGGTTGGCCACGACGCCGGGGAATCGCTTGGTGATCCCGGCAAGTTCGACGGCGGTCACCGAGTCGTTGACCGCCGCGTCGGCCGGAGGGCTGCTGGACGCGTTGATGGCGCACTCTCCTGGGAAAGGGGGGTCGTCTACGCGCGTAGCGCCCCTACGGCATCGAAAATGGGCGGCGACGCACCGGGACAACGGGATACAGGGAGCGATACTCCCCGTACCCCGTTGAGCGGACGTAACCCCGCGGTTACTGGAGGCTCCGGGAGGGCCTCGGTGGTGTCCGAGACTCCCCCGAGTCGCCCGGCTGCTCGTGGTGTGGCTGGGGTCGGTCGGTGTCGACCTCGCTCAGCTGGTCCTGACCTTGATCTCGCCGCTGATGATCTTCTCCTTGGCCGTGGCGATGGCCTCCTGGAGCTCGGTGTCGCTCTTGAACTTCGGGTTGGAGTCGGCGAGGCCGACCTCGCCGGTCTTCAGATCGCCCCTGACGATACCGGTCGCGGGCTTGCCGTCCTCGACCGACTTCGCCAGGTTGTACACCGCCTTGGCGACGTCCTTCGTCGCCGAGGTCAGGATGGAGTCCTTGTACTTCGCGAGGGCTTCCTGCCTGTACTGGTCGGAGTCGACGCCGATCGCCCAGATCTTGTTCGCGGCGGCGGCCTCGATCACGCCCTGGCCGGACAGACCGGCCGCCGCGTAGACGACGTCGGCCTTCTTCTCGATCTGGCCCTCGGCGGCGGTCTTGCCCTTGTCCGGGCTGGAGAAGCCGCCCTCCTCGGCCGTCTGGGTCAGGTACTGGGTGAGCACCTTGGCCTTGGGGTTGGTGTCCTTGACGCCCTGCTCGAAGCCCGCCTGGAACTTGTGGATCAGCGGGATGTCCACGCCGCCGACGAAGCCGACCGTGTCGGTCTCGGTGACCTTCGCGGCCGCGACACCGGCGAGGTACGAGGCCTGCTCCTCGGAGAAGACCAGGTCCGCGACGTTGTCCAGCTGGACCGTGGAGTCGTCCACGATGCCGAAGGTGGTGTCCGGGTACTGCTCGGCTGCGGCCTTGACGGCCGTCGCGTAGGCGTAACCGACACCGACGACGGGGTTGTAGCCCTGCTTCGCCAGGGAGACCAGGCGCTGCTCCTTGTCGGCGTCCGTCTCGCCCTCGGTGGGCTCGATGTCCTGCGTCTTGTAGCCGAACTCCTTCTTCGCCTGCTCCAGGCCCGCGTAGGCCGCGTCGTTGAAGGACTGGTCGCCCTTGCCGCCGACGTCGTACGCGATCGCGAGGCCCAGGTCGCCCTTGGAGTCGGCGGAGGACGAGGCGTCCGTCGACGTACCGCCGCAGGCGGAGAGGGTGAGGGCGAGGGAGGCGGTCGCTGCGCCTGCGACCGCGAGGCGGGAAACCCGGCGCATGTTGTGGTGCTCCTGTCGTACAGCGCCGGAGGGTACTGGTCAGTAGTGCTGCACAGCGTCGGCGCCTCATATGGCTTTCGCCGCAGAGTAACGCGCGTAGACCCTCCGGGTGAAGACCGGTGGACCACGTTGTTATGGGGCCGTGTTGCAAGGGGGCCCGGGGGTTGAGGGGGCGCGTGGTGGGGGTGGTTCCGGCCGAGTCGCGGCCGCGGGTGCGTCGTGGCTGGTCGCGCGGTTCCTCGCGCCCCTTGGGGTCCGCCGCCGTTCGCCGGCGACCACGAATGAGGCGGGGCGGGTGTACGTGTACACCCGCCCCGCCTCAGCACGCTCGCACCAGGGGGACCGTTACTCGGTCTTCACCTTGATGGTGCCGTCGATGATCTCCTCCTTGGCCTTGGCGACCGCGTCCGTGAGGCCGGCGATCTCGGCCATCTTCGGGTTGGAGTCGGCCAGGCCCACGCCGTCGACCTTCAGGTCGAAGGTCTGGACGCCGGTGAGGGGCTTGTCGTCCTCGACGGACTTGGCGAGGGCGTAGACCGCGCCGCCGACGTCCTTGAGGGCGGAGGTGAGGATGTAGTCCTTGTAGGGGGCCAGGGCCTCCTGCTCGTACTGGTCGGAGTCGACACCGATCGCCCAGACCTTGGCCTTGGCGGCGGCCTCGATGACGCCCTGGCCGGAGAGGCCGGCGGCCTGGTAGACGACGTCGGCGTTCTTCTCGATCTGGCCCTCGGCGGCGGCCTTGCCCTTGTCGGGGCTGGAGAAGCCGCCCTCTTCGGCCGTCTGGGTCAGGTACTGCGAGATGACCTTGACCTTGCCGCCGCTGGTGTCCTCGACGCCCTGCTTGTAGCCGGCCTCGAACTTGTGGATGAGCGGGATGTCGACGCCACCCACGAAGCCCACGGTGTTCGTCTTGGTGGCCTTGGCGGCCGCGACACCGGCGAGGTAGGAGGCCTCCTGCTCGGCGAAGACGAGGGACGCGACGTTGTCGCCCTCGACGACCGAGTCGACGATGCCGAAGGTGGTGTCCGGGTACTGCTTGGACGCGGCCTCCATCGCGGGGCCGTAGGCGAAGCCGACACCGATGACCGGGTTGTAGCCCTGCTTGGCCAGGGACTCCAGACGCTGCTGCTTGTCGGCGTCCGTCTCGCCCTCGGTGGGCTCGATGTCCTCGGTCTGGTAACCGAACTCCTTCTGAGCCTTCTCCAGGCCCGCGTACGCGGCGTCGTTGAAGGACTGGTCGCCCTTGCCGCCGATGTCGTACGCGATCGCGAGGCCCTTTTCGCCCTTCGTGGTCTCGCTGTCGCCGTTGCCGCTCTCGCTGCTCGTGCCACCACAGGCCGTGGCGGCCAGCGCCAGCGACGCGACCCCCACCGCGACGCGGGTCAGTTTGGAAATCCGACGCATCTTGAAGTTCCCCATCTTCTCCAAAGCCCCGCAGCCGGGTGCTCAGTTCGGCGCACATTAACGCGCGTAGACCCTCCTGGGAACGGGGTTTCGACAGGCCGTTATCCATTCGTGCCGGTGGCCGTTACGCCCTCGTGAACCAGGGGATCGAAAGGGACGTGTCGGGCACGGCGCTCGCCCCGGCCCTCGCGATCCGTGTACGGGGGGTGACTCCAGCGTGAAGGTGCGCGGCCCGTACGGGGGTCGTACGGACACGCGCACCAGGCTGCCGCGAGGGTGTGCGGGGCGCAAGCCGAGGCGTCCGGGAGGGTTACCGGCCGGCCGCGTCGAGGACGCGCATGCGGGCGTCGAGGAGGGCGGCGGCGGTGAAGAGCTCGACGCCCACGGTGATGGCGTGTTCGTCGGCGTCGAAGTCGCCCTGGTGGAGGTCGCGGACGGTGAGGTCGCCCGGACGGCGGACGCCGAGGCGGGCCATGGCGCCGGGGACGTGCTCCAGGTACCAGGAGAAGTCCTCGCCGCCGAGGCTCTGCTCGGTGTCCTCGACGGACTTGACGCCGCGGCGGGCCACCATCGAGTCGTGGAGCAGTTCGGTGACGACGGGGTCGTTGACGACCGGCGGGACGCCCCGGATGTAGTTGATCTCGGGCTTGGCCCGGTGCATGACCGCGACCTCCTGGACCGCCTCGTGGATCAGGTCGGGTGCCTGCCGCCAGGCGTTGATGTCCAGGCAGCGGACGGTGCCGGAGAGCTCGGCGTGCTGCGGGATGACGTTCGGCGCGTGGCCCGACTCGATGCGGCCCCAGGTCACGACGAGCCCGGCGCGGGCGTCGAACCGGCGGGCGACCAGCGCCGGCACGTCGGTGACGACCCGGGCGGCGGCGGTGACGAGGTCGGTGGTGAGGTGCGGGCGCGCGGTGTGGCCGCCCGGACCGTCCAGGGAGAGCTCCAGCCGGTCGCAGGCCGAGGTGATGGGGCCGTGGCGCAGCCCGATGCGGCCCGCGTCGACACGAGGGTCGCAGTGGACGGCGATGATCCGGCCGACGCCTTCGAGCGAGCCGGTCCTGATCACGTCCGCGGCGCCGCCCGGCAGCACCTCCTCGGCGGGCTGGAAGATCAGCCGGACGGGGCGGGGCAGCTCCCCCCTGCGGTGCAGGTCGGCGAGGACGAGGCCGGCGCCGAGGACGACGGTCGTGTGCACGTCGTGGCCGCAGGCGTGGGCGCGGTCCGGGACGGTGGAGCGGTAGTCGCAGTCCACCTTGGTGTCCGGGATGGGGAGGGCGTCGATGTCGGCGCGCAGGGCGAGAGCGGAGTGGTCGGCGCCGCTCCAGTCGCCGATGTCACAGATGAGTCCGGTTCCGCTCTCGAGCACGCGCGGCCTGAGCCCTGCCTTCTCCAGGCGGGCCTTGATCGCGGCGGTCGTACGGAACTCCTGGTTGCCGAGCTCCGGGTGCATGTGCAAGTCACGTCGGAACGCGACGAGTTCGGCACGCAGGGCTTCCGGCAAGGTGCCGGGGAGCGACGCTTCGGCTTCCCCTGGCAGATCGGCCTCGGACTCTCGGGACATCAGTTGGTTCACCCTCTGAAGGGTAGGGCGATCGGGCGACCTTCTCACCCTCGATCAACAAAAAATCAGCCTGTAAGGGGAAGTTTTCCGGCCGCACACCGCATACGTATTGGCAGAGATGGGTATACCCGCCCGTCTTTCGGTGCGGGTGACCCTCGGAGACAGGAGCGCCGGGTTTGCCCGCGAATCCCATCGTCCAAACGTCCGGGGGTGCCCGGACGATTCCCTCACTCCACCCTTACCACGTATCCGCCGTCCTACGGCGCCGGGACCGTCACCAGTGTGCGACAGGTCCGCTACGCCATGTGTTCGAGGGTTCCGCCGGAGCACCGCTGCGAGGAGGCGGGACGAGGGCGCTGGCCTGCGGTTGTGGGGGCACGCGGGGGTGCGGGCGACGAGAGGATCGACCGGGTGGTGTACGCGGGCCGAGGGTGACGGGGATCACGGGCGCGGCGGGACCGCGCCGCCCTAGGCCGAGGCCACCGATGACAGCCGGTGGACGTCCCGGGCCGTGCCCGTGACGCCGGACAGGAAGCCCTGGGCGCGGGGGGAGGCGTTCTCGGTGAGCCAGCTGGGGTCGATGTCGCAGACGGCGACACGTACGTCCGTCCCGGCCAGGGCCAGGGGCAGGGTGTGGACGACCGTCGACGGGAAGCTCAGGATCGTCCGGCCGATGGGGCCGCGGCGGGCGATGAGTTCCAGGGGGAGGTCGGGGCGGACGATCTCCAGGCCGGTCTCCGCGCCGAGGGTGTGGAGTTTCTCGGCGCTCTCGCGGCGGTGGGCGAAGTAGCGGGTGGCGCCGTGGACCTTCGCGAGGGAGCGGACGGCTTCGAGGTAGCGGTCGCCGTCCACCACTCCGGTCTCCACGAGGGAGGTGCCCACGAGGTCCGCGCCCTTGGTGATGCGGGGCGGGCCGAAGCGGGAACGGGTCCAGGCGAAGTCGTTGGCGGTGACGAAGACGCCCTCGGGGGTCTCGTCGATCGGCATGGAGGAGAAGACCTCGACGCGTCGGCCGGCGGTCGGGGTGAGGCGTTTGCGGGCCTTGGAGGAGACCGGGGCGAAGATCAGGTCGCGGGGGCCGGGGCGGCCGCCCTTGCGGTGCCAGCGCACGAGGCGTTCGCCCCGGGCCAGCTGGGAGACGAACTCCATGGTCGCGGTGCCGTCGTCGACGACGACCACGTCCGCCGCCCGGGTGATGGTCAGCAGCAGCTGGACGTAACGGGAGAAGGGGTCGCCCAGCACGATGCGGCTCGCGGCGCGCAGCAGCGGGGCGAGGCCGGCGACGGTGCGGAAGGGGGCGGCGGTGCCGCCGCGCGCCTCCTCCCAGCGCACGTCGTGGCCCTCGTCCCGGGCCAGCTCCGCCATCCGGCGCAACTGGCCGCGGGTCATGGGGTCGTTGGGCGACAGGACGACCAGGGTGAGCCCCGCGCCGCCGGAACGGAAGGGCCCCGCACCGGGGTCCTCGGGGGTGCCGAGGGAGTGGGTGTGCGCCCACTCCAGCACGTTCAGGAGCTGTACCGGGCTCTCGACGAAGGCGAGAGTGTGGGGACCTGCGGTTCCGGCGCGGGGGCTCATCGACGTATGTCCGTCGCTTCCGTGAGTTACGGATCTACTGGGGTCGGGTGTCAGACGCCGACCGGCTCGCCCGCCGCCACCGCGATCTCCGCCTCGGCGACGACGCCGGTGACACGGCGCAGCTTCTTCATGGGGCCGAGCTCGGAGTCGTAGACCTTCTTGACGCCGTCGCCGAGGGAGGCCTCGATGGTGCGGATGTCGCGGACCAGGCGCGTGAGGCCCTGGGGCTCGACGGAGGCGGCCTGGTCGGAGCCCCACATGGCGCGGTCGAGGGTGATGTGGCGCTCGACGAAGGTGGCGCCGAGGGCGACGGCGGCGAGCGTGGTCTGCAGGCCCGTCTCGTGGCCGGAGTAGCCGATCGGGACGTTCGGGTACTCGGCCTGGAGGGTGTTGATGACGCGGAGGTTGAGCTCCTCGGCCTTGGCCGGGTACGTCGAGGTGGCGTGGCAGAGCAGGATGTTGTCGGAGCCGAGGACCTCGACCGCGTGGCGGATCTGCTTCGGGGTCGACATACCGGTGGAGAGGATGACCGTGCGGCCGGTGGCGCGCAGGGCGCGCAGCAGCTCGTCGTCGGTCAGGGAGGCGGAGGCCACCTTGTGGGCGGGGACGTCGAACTTCTCCAGGAAGGCGACGGCCTCGGTGTCCCACGGGGAGGCGAACCAGTCGATGCCCTTCTCCTTGGAGTACTCGTCGATCTGGCGGTACTCGTCCTCACCGAACTCCACGCGGTGGCGGTAGTCGATGTAGGTCATGCGGCCCCAGGGGGTGTCGCGCTCGATGTCCCACTGGTCGCGGGGGGTGCAGATCTCGGGGGTGCGCTTCTGGAACTTGACGGCGTCGCAGCCGGCCTCGGCCGCGGCGTCGATCAGCTTGAAGGCGTTCTCCAGCTCACCGTTGTGGTTGATGCCGATCTCGCCGACGACGTACACGGGGTGACCCGGGCCGGCGGTCTTCGAACCGAACGTGCGCAGACGGGAGTTGGTGCTCATGGTGGGACCAGTTCCTTACTTGTCGAGGGGGTCGAGAGAGTCGAGAGAGGGACCGAGGATCCAGCCGGCGATCTCCCGGATCGCGCCTTCACCGCCGGGGACGGTGGTGACCGCGCGTGCGGCGCCGCGTACGACGTCGTGGGCGCTGCCGACCGCCACGGGCCAGCCCACGAGGGCGAAGCACGGGAGGTCGTTGACGTCGTTGCCGACGTAGAGCACGCGCTCCGGCGCGATGCCCTGCTCCTCGCACCACTGCTTCAGTGCGAGGTCTTTCCGGTCGATGCCGTGGAGGACCGGGATCTGCAGCTTCCGGGCCCGTGCGGCGACGACCGGGTTCTGTTCCGTGGACAGGATGAGCATCTTCAGGCCGCTCCTGCGGAGGGCCGCGATGCCGAGTCCGTCGCCGCGGTGCACGGAGACGAACTCCCGTCCGTCGGAGTCGATCAGCACCCGGTCGTCGGTCTGGGTGCCGTCGAAGTCGAGGACTACGGCGTCGATGTCGTCGTAGGTGGGGAGGGCGCCCGGCCGGTTCGCGTCGAAGAGCGGCGCGAGGGCCTGGGCGCGGGCGAGGTCGTGCGGGTCGTCGATCTCCAGGACCCGGGCGGGGTCGGTGCGGACGAGTTCCGTACGGCCGAAGAAGCGGTGCTGGTGCTTGCGCAGGCCGGCCGCGTCCATGGCGTAGGCGGCGCCGGTCTCCAGCAGGTCCTGGGGGCGGTCCTGGCGGCGGGGGCGGAACGCCTTGTCGTGGTTGACGCCGTAGCCGCCGGCGGTGGGGGCGTCGCCGACCGGGGCGAAGTCCTGGCCGGCCTCGGCGGCGGTGCCCGGAGAGAGGGCTTCCGGCCCGGTGGCGGTGCGGGCCTCGCCGTCGGTGAACTCGTCCGCGGTGTCCCGCCAGATGAAGCCGTGGAACGGGGCGACCGTGAGGGAGGTGTCGGCGCCGTGTTCGACGACGGCCCGGGCCACGCCGTCGATGTCCTCGCGGAGGATGAACGGGCTGGTGCACTGGACGAGGAGGACGACGTCGACCGGGGCGCCGTGCCGGGACTCGTGGACGTCCAGGGCGTGCAGGACGGCGGCCTCGGAGGTGGCGGTGTCGCCGGCGATGGCGGCGGGACGCAGGACGACCTCGGCACCGGACTCACGGGCGGCGGCGGCGATGGCGTGGTCGTCGGTGGAGACGACGACGTCCGTCACCAGCCGGGCGGCGAGGCACTCGCGGACCGCGCGGGCCACCAGCGGAACGCCGCCGACGGGGGCGAGGTTCTTCGCGGGGACGCCCTTGGAGCCGCCCCGCGCGGGGATCACGGCGAGGACGCGGCGGGCGGAGGTCGCCGTTCCCGCTTCCGGGTTGGACATGGGGTGAACTCCTTGCGGTGCGTGCGAAGGCGTCGGGCGGCGGCTCACAGCTCCCCCATCCGGCGGATGACGGGCGCCACGCGCTGCACTCCGTGGCGGTAGGCGCCGCGCGCGGCCCGGCGCACGATCTGCCGTACGGGCCCGGCCTGCCGGTCGGCGCCGGGGGCTCCGGGCAGCGGTGCGCCGTCGGGGCCGAGGTGGTGGCGGGCGAGGATGCCGGGGAGGTAGCCGGGCGCGGTGACGGGTGTGTAGTACGGCGCGAGAGGCGGCAGTTCGGGCGCCGCGACCAGCTTCGCGATGCGGGTGCGGGCCGCGTCGAAGGCGGTGGCGTACGAGCCGTCCGCGACCACGCCCTGGCGGGCCACCCACTCCGGGTCCGGCGCCGGCTCGTACCCGGCGTCCAGCTGGTCCCAGGAGGCGAGGCAGCCGGAGCCCACGAAGTGGTGGT
The DNA here is from genome assembly GCF_031845845.1 of Streptomyces gottesmaniae. Lineage (NCBI taxonomy): Bacteria > Bacillati > Actinomycetota > Actinomycetes > Kitasatosporales > Streptomycetaceae > Streptomyces > Streptomyces gottesmaniae. The sequence continues at coordinate 5,768 of NZ_JAVRFJ010000059.1, read as the reverse complement.
TGCCGAGGGTCTCGCGGATCCCGAGGTCGGTGAGGACGACGGTGGGGATCCGGCGGTGCAGCGACTCCAGGGCGGCCGTGGAGCTGATGGTGACCAGCAGGTCGGTGGTGTCGAGGACCTCGCCCATGTTCCCGTACACCAGCCGGAAGTTGGCGGGCGCGCCGCCGGGGAGCCGCTGCACCAGCTTCTGGTACGGCAGTTCCTCGATGTGCGTGGTGTGCTCGCCCGGCTTGGAGCGCAGCTTCAGCAGCACCTCGCGGTCGGGGTGCAGCCTCGCGTGCTGGACGAGACGGTTCAGCAGATACGTGCGGTCCCTGCGGTTGTCCGGGACGGACGGCTGTACGGCGAAGACGACCGTGTAGGGCCTGCGCCCTTGCTCCGCAGAGGGGTCCTCGTTGCCGGCGTACGGCCTGCCGCCCAGGAAGGGCAGGGCGACCTCGGTGACCGAGGAGGCGTCGGCGCCCACGCCCTCGTACACGGCCCGGAAACGGTCCGCGTCCTGGCGGGAGTTGGCGAGGACGAGGTCCGCGCCGTGCCGCAGCAGCAGACCGTCGGCGAGCTTCTCGTAGACGACACCGACGTAGCCGGTGACGACCACGGGCCGTTTCCCGCGCCCGGTCCAGGCCCGGCGCAGGCCGTGCAGCATCGCCTGGACGCCCCCGCCGACGAGGGAGAGCACGATGACGTCGTACGCGTCCTCGCCGGTGTCCTTCTCCGTGGCCTCCTTCATGGCGCGCAGGAATTCGAGGCCGGTCACCTCGCGCAGGGAGTCGGCGCGGACGCCGACCTCCTGGAGCTGGCGGGCGGTGGGGGTGGCACGGCCGCGCAGGAGGAAGCCGTCCAGGCGGATGTCCGCATCCTCCGGAGCGAGGCGCTTCGCGGTGAGCGCGCCCCATTTCCACCGGGTGTCGGAATCCGCGAGTACGGCGACTCGCAGGCTGTTCGTAGCACTTGCTGGCACATCGAAGACGCTAGGAAGCGATTCCGTTGAACGGCCCAACCTGAATGCAACAAAGGGTTAACAGCACATCGCCGAACGGCGAATCGGGGCGCGAAAAGCAGGGGAAAGTGCCTGGTTCACGGTACCGCCACGCGTCGTTCACCTGACATCAAGCAGGTGGTCAAGACGAATGCCGGAGGGCCGCCTAACGTCACGGGGGTGGTCAAGCTCTCCGTCATCGTGCCGTTCTACAACGTGCAGCAATACGCGCCCGACACCCTGAAGAGCCTCGGAGCCAACGCTCGTGAGGACTTCGAATTCATTCTCGTCGACGACTGTTCTCGCGACGAGACACCGGACATTCTCGCGCGCGCGGAGCGCGAGCTGCCGGGGGCGGTGTACGTCAGACACGAGAAGAACGGAGGACTGGCGACCGCGCGCAACACGGGCATCGACAAGGCCCGTGGCGAGTACCTGACGTTCCTCGACGGGGACGACTGGCTCGCCCCCGGCTACTACCACCAACTGCTCGGCGCCATCGAGGACTTGGGCTGCGACTTCGTCCGCACGGACCATGTCCAGTGCACGGCGCGGGCCCGCTCGATCCACCGGGTGCCCAACGGGCGGCGGGGCGTGGTGATGAACCCGCGCGACGCGATCCTGCCCGCCGACCGCTCGACCTCCGTCGACTACGCGTACGCCTGGGCGGGCATCTACCACCGCCGGCTGGTCGACAAGGGCGTGCTGCACTTCACCCACGGGCTGCGCACGGCCGAGGACCGGCCGTGGATCTGGAAGCTCCACCGGGAGGCCGATTCGTTCGCCACGGTGGGGCTGCTGGGCGTCTTCTACCGGCGTGGTGTGGCTTCTTCGCTGACCCAGATCGGTGACGTACGGCAGCTCGATTTCATTCGCGCATTCGACCAGGTCATCGCGGAGACCGCGCAGGACCGGGACGCGGACAGACTTCTCCCCAAGGCCGTGCGCACCTATTGCGCGATCATCTCCCACCATTTGGGATCCATCGAAAGGTTCGAGCCGGCGGTGGCACGGAAACTCAAGTCGATGAGCGCGGTCGCGCTGCGCCGAATGCCGCAGGACGTCCTCGACGATGCCCTCGATTCCATGGACGTCCAGCGCGCCACCCGGCTGCGTCGGCTGCGCCGCCGTCCCGCCGCCACGGGGGTCGCCGCATGACCACGCAGATCTTCATGGCGTCCACGCTGTACGGCGTGGCCACACTGGCCGCCGCCCTGGACACCGAGTGCTTCCGCCCCGCCTCCCGGCGCATCCTGCTGGTCTCCAACAACGCGGCGACGCCGGAGACGGCCCCCGGCCCGGACGAGATGCCCGGCTTCGAGCGGCTGCGCTCCCGCTTCGACGAGGTGATCTCCTGGAACGAGACCATCTCCCCCTTCCACCCCGGCGGTTGGTCCCCCCGCCTGGACGACGTTCCGCTGTGGGAGCGGCATCTGCGGCTGCTGTGGAACCTGGGCGACGACGACGTCGAGCTGGCCGTGGAGTCCATCCAGGTCCACCCGGCGCTCGGCTTCGCCCAGATCTTCACCGGCGCGCCCGTGACCGTGTACGCCGACGGCCTGATGAGCTACGGCCCCACCCGCAACAAGATCGATCCGCTGGTCGGCACCCGTATCGACCGTCTGCTGCACCTGGACCTCGTACCGGACCTCAAGCCCCTGCTGCTCACCGAGTTCGGGGTCGAGGCGGAGATCGTGCCGACGGACGCCTTTGTGAAGGTGCTGGCCGAACTCGTGGACACGGGCGACGAGTTGCCCGCGACCGAGGAGCCGGCGCTGCTGCTCGGCCAGTACCTCTCCGCGCTCGGCATTCTCACGGCCGAGGAGGAGGAAGACCTCCACGTACGGATGCTGAGGGGCGCGGTCGCGCTCGGCCACACCACCGTCGTGTTCAAGCCGCACCCCAGCGCCCCCGCCCGCTGGTCGCGCGGTCTGGAGAAGGAGGCGGAGCGGCTCGGCGCCGACCTGACCGTGCTGGACACGCCGGTCCTCGCCGAGGTGCTCTACCAGCGGATGCGTCCGGCCCTGGTCGTCGGCTGCTTCTCGACGGCCCTGCTCACCGCCTCCTCGCTGTACGGCCTCCCCGTCGCCCGCGTCGGCACGGGAACGCTGCTGGACCGGCTCGCGCCGTACGAGAACAGCAACCGGGTGCCCGTCACGATCGTGGACGCGCTGCTGCCGGAGCTGGGCGACGCGGCGGCGGTCGCCTCGCAGCGGCCGGGCGCGGCGGTGTCCGACCTCAACGGCCTGGTCCGGGCGGTGGGGTTCGCGATGCAGTCGAAGATCTATCCGTCACTGCGGGCGGAGACCGAGGCGTATCTGACGCGGCACCTGAGCACGCACACGCTGCGGTACTTCAAGCGGCGGCGGTTGACCTCACTGGGGTTGCCCGGAGGTATCCCGGTGCAGCTCGCGTTCATTCCGCGTAACGCGACCGTGCGAAGAGTCGCGCGGCGGGCACGGTCACTCAAGAGGGCGACACTCGGCTGATCCGATGAACTCACCCGCGAAGACAGCACCCACGACCACGTCCGCACAGGCGACCCCCGTGGGGGTCGCCCTGCCGGGCATCCGGCCGGGAGATCCCCCACAGGGAGCGGGGCCGGAGACCGTCCTCGTCCCACCCCGCCCCGTCCCCCGGGCCCCCGCCCCACGCCTGCGCGCGCTCGACGGGCTGCGGCTGCTCGCCGCGCTGATGGTCGCCGCCTACCACTACGGCGGCCGGGACGGCGAGATCGCCGAGGCGTGGGGCACCTCGCCCCGGCAGCAGTTCCCCACGCTGCACGAATGGTTCGCCTACGGCTGCCTGGGCGTGCAGGTCTTCTTCGTGATCAGCGGCTTCGTGATCTGCATGAGCGGCTGGGGCCGCCCCTTGCGGTCCTTCTTCGTCTCCCGCGCCACCCGGCTGCTGCCCGCGTACTGGGCGGCGGTGATCCTGGTGACGGCGGTCTTCGCACTGCCCGCGGTCGCGTACGAGGCGGTGTCACCGAGCGACGTGCTCGTGAACCTGACGATGATGCAGCAGCCGCTGGGGGTGGACCGTGTGCTGGGCGTCTGCTGGACGCTGTGGGCGGAGGTCCGCTTCTACGCGCTGTTCGCCCTCTGTGTCGTCCTGCCCGGGGCGACCCGCCAGCGCGTGATCATGTTCTGCGCGTGCTGGACCCTGGCGGCGGTGATCGCGCAGTCGGCGAACGAGCCCCTGCTGGACGTCGTGCTGATGCCGGAGTACGCGCCGTTCTTCATCGGCGGGATCGGTCTCTACCTGGTCCACCGCGACCGGCGTGACGCGTACGCGTGGGGGATCGTGGCGGTGAGCTGGCTGCTCGGCCAGCACTACGCGGTCCGAGGACTGTGGCACGCCCCGAACCCGGAGTTCTTCTCCTACCGCACCTCGTTCGGCATCATCCTCGTCGTCACCCTGGGTTTCGTGATGGTGGGGGCGATCGCCCTCGGCTGGCTCAACCGGATCAACTGGCCCTGGCTGACGGTGGCGGGCGCCCTCACGTACCCGTTCTACCTGGTCCACGAGCACCTGGGATGGGTGGCGGTCCAGGCCCTGCACCGTGGCACCGGTCTGCCGTCGGCGGCGACCTTCGCCCTGACGATCCTGACGATGCTGCTGCTGGCCTGGCTGCTCTACCGGTACGTGGAGAAGCCGTTGACGCCACGGCTGCGCCGAGTGCTCGACCGATCGCGGTCATGATGACGCCGCCTGCGCCGGGGCAGGCGGCGTCACCGCCAGGGGTCGGTCTCGCCGCGGGGTCACGACGACCGGGGCCACGTTTGCCTTCGGGGCGTCGGATGTCAGACGCCGTTCAGGCGCCGCTCGCCAGCGACAGCTTGACCGCGAACCCCAGGAACAACGCGCCCGCCGCCGAGGTGGCCCCCGCCGACAACCGCCTGCGACGGCGGAAGGTGGCGGCCAGTCTGGTGCCGCTGAATATCAGCGCGCTCAGGTAGAGGAAGCTGGCGAGCTGGGCGAAGGCGCCGAGGACCACGAAGGAGAGCGCCGGGTAGGCGTACCCCGGGTCCACGAACTGCACGAAGAAGGCGACGAAGAACAGGATCGCCTTCGGGTTCAGCAGACTGATCACCAAGGCCCGCCGGAACGGCCGCTCCCCCTCCGCCGCCTCCTCGCCCGGCCCTTCCACGACCCGCTCGCGCCGGCTCCGCCACATCCCCCACGCGGCCCGCAGCATCCCGATGGCCAGCCATGACAGATAGCCGGCGCCCGCGTACTTCACGATCCCGAACAGCACGGCGTTGGCCTGCAACAGCGAGGCCACCCCCGCCGCCGACAACGTCATCAGCACGGTGTCCCCGACCCACACTCCGGCGGCGGCCCGATACCCGGTCCGTATCCCGCGCCGGGCGGCCACGGACAGTACGTAGAGGGAGTTGGGCCCGGGCAGGAGCACGATCAGGACGAGGCCGGCCAGGTAGGTGGGGAGGTCGATGACACCGAACATGGAAAGGAGTGTCGCACGGGGGTCCGACATCACGACATGCCTGTCGGAAGTGCGACGAAAGGGCATCCGGAAACGGACGAGCGCGGCCCGCTGACGACCGTGATCGGCCGAGCGCGGCTGCGGGCCGAGCGCAAGCGGCTACAGGTCGAGCGGAAGCCGGTCGCGGGCCGAACGCGAGCGGTCAGAAGGCGTCACTGGGGATGTACGTCCCCCAGACCTCCCGCAGCGCGTTGCACACCTCGCCGACCGTCGCGCGGGCCTTCAGCGCCTCGCGCATCGGGTAGAGGACGTTGTCCGTGCCCTCGGCGGCCTTCTTCAGGG
>NZ_JAVRFJ010000058.1:0-49472 GCF_031845845.1 Streptomyces gottesmaniae | reverse complement strand
CCGGGGATGCGGGTGTGGTGGGCGGCACGGGGCCGGAGGTGGGGGTGCCGAGGCCCATGCGCCGCGTGCTGGCGGAGGTGCTCCGCTGCACGGGGGGTTGGTTGGGGCTGGACGCGGTCCGCTGTGGCTGCGCGGAGCTGCCGGGGGTACCGGAGTCGGTACCCGTACCCGTACGGGCGCCGGAGCCGGGTGAGGGGTTGGTAGCGGCGTCGGCGGGGGTTGGGCTGGCGCCGTGCGTCGGGCCGGGGGGGGGGGTGGGGGCCGCGCCACGGGGGCTGGCCGTTGTCCGTTGGACGGTGTCGGCCGCGCTGCGGGTGGGCGGGGCGGCAGCGGTCGCGGAGGGTGCTACCGACGGGCCAACTGCCGTGCCGCCGAGGTCGGTTGCCGTTGCACTGCGATCGTGTGGAGCCGAGGCGCCGACTCCGGGTGGCGTGGCTGCCGTACGGCTGGGGACGGCCGTCACTGGCCGCACGCCGGAGGGCCCGGTCGCGGCGGGCCCGGAGGCGGGCGCCGTTGCCCCGGGGGCCGAACGCGGGTGGGCAGGGTTGCCGGCGCCGGGTGTGGCCGGTGCGCCCGTGGGGCCGGTCGCCGAGCGCTGAACGTCGACGGACGGGGTGCCGGGGATGGGGGCCCGTGCGGCAGGGCCGCTGGGGGTCGTGCCGGGAGTCGTCGATGTCCGGGGCGTGGCGACCGCCGGGTTGCCGAGAGCGGCCCTGGACGGTCGGGCGTCAGCCGTCGCGTCGCCGGTTCCGGGCGCCGTGCCACCGGGGATGGCGGACGCTGCGTGAGCGCCGTCCGCTGCTGCGGTGGGGTTGGTGTTCGCCGCAGTACGGCTGGAACCGGTCGCCGCCCGTTGGACGGTGAGCCCGGAAGGCCCGGGGGCGGCCGTGGTGTGGGCAGGGTCGGTACGGGTGTCCGTGGAGCCGGCTGAAGTGGGGCTGGAACCGGTCACCGTCCGTTGGAGGTCGACGTCCGCGTGCCGAGGCGTGACCGGGATGCGGGAACGGTTGGTGCGCGTGTCAGTGGGGCCGGTCGTCGTACCGGCGGGGTCGGCTGCCGCGGCGCTGTTCTCGGTCGTCGCCCGCTGGACGTGCCTCTCGCCGTGCCCGGAGCCGCGACCGGGGTCGGATTCCGTGGCGACGGGGTCGCCTGCTGCGGCGCCGACCCCGGGGACTGCCCGCCGACCGGACCTGCCCCGTTCGGGGGTGGCAGGGGCGGCGCCAGTCCGCACGGGGCTGCCTGACGCGGCGCCGGCTGACGTCGTCGCCCGCTGGACGCTGACCTCGCCCCGCCCGGAGGGGGTGGGGCCGCCCGCGGACCGGCTGCCCGTGGCGTCGGACGGGGGCGCGATCCCGGCCGTTTCGCCCGCAGCGCTACGGGGGCTCGCCGGCGCACTGGCGGAATCCGGCGCCGTAGCGGCGGAATTCGCCGTCACGCCGCCGGAGTTCGTCGGTGCCGTGGCCGAGTTCGACGTCGCGCGGGCGGGCGGCGTCGTGGTGCCGGCGGAGTTCGTCGTACGGCTGGACTTCGTCACCGCGCCGGCGGAGGGCGACGTCGTACGGTCGGGGCTCGTCGCCGCGCCCGCCGGGTTCGACACCGTACGGTCGGGGTTCGCCGACGTTCGGCCGGAGTTCGACGTCGTACGGGCGGCGGTGTCGGGCGTCGTCGTCCGCTGGATGGCCAGCCCCGCGCGGGCGGGGTCGGCGGTGGCGTTGCCGGAGGCGACGTCGGCTGAGGCGCCCGACGCGCCGGCCGGGCCCATACCCGACTTCGCGGAGCCCGCTCCGCTCCCCGCCGATGCCGTACGCGCCGGACCGGCGGCCGGCGCCGGACTCGGTGACGTGGAGCCACCGGACGTCATGTGCCCGGACGACGAGCCGTCCGCCGCGGCCCGCCCGGGCGACGTAGCCCTCGGTGTCGTCGGCCCGGGCACCGTACGCCCGGACGAGGCACCGCTCGAAGTCGTCGGCCCCGTGGCCGTGCCCTCCGGTGCCCCGGCGGGCCCGGAGGCCTGTGGCCGCGCCGTCGGCAGTGTCCGGCGCTGGACGGCCGGTGAGGCCGGGGCCTTGGTCAACGGTGCCGGCCGGGTGGCGTGGGGCGGTGCGGGGGTGACCCGGGGGCCGGTCGGACGGGTCGGCGTGACCCGGTACGGGGCTCGCTGCACGGGCCGAGGGTCGACCGACGCGGAAGTGGAGGTGGGAGGGGACGGGGACGTGGACGCGGAGGCCGGGGCCTCTGGCTCGGCGCTCGCCACCGGCAGGGTGCGCGAAGGCAGTTCCAGGCCGGCGACGGGTGCCGCCGACGTGGTGAGGACGTTCCTGACCAGCCCACCCGGCGCGCCGGGCAGGACGGCGTGGGACAGGGTCCCGGTGAAGGACGGGTTCTGCCAGGTGCTCAACCGCCCGCTGAACCCGGCGTCCGCGACAGCGGCCCGCCCCCCGGTGGCCCGCTGAATCGGACCCAGACCCTCCCAACCACCGCCGGAACCACCGCGACCGCCGGAAGCAACCCCACCGACCGAAACCGCCCCGTCGACCGAGGCACCCGAGGTACCCGAACCGGTCACGGCATCCGAACCGATCACGGGACCCGAACCGGTCAAGGCACCCGTGTCGGCCCCGGCACTCGCGTCGCCCCCGGCACCCGAACCGCCCCCGGCCCCGCCGGCCGACGCACCGCCGTCAACCCCACCCCGGCGCGCCGCCGACCCGGCGGCGCCCCGCAGGCGATCCATGAAGCCCACGTGTTCAGCCCTCCGACCCGCCCCGTGTCACGAGGGACGCGATCTGTTCGGTGTAGCGGCGGCGGTCGTGGTGTTCGAGGTCGAGGATCTCCTCGAAGCTCCAGTGGAAGTGGAAGGCGACGTACGCGATCTCCTCGTGCAGCCGGTCGGTCGCGTACGTCACGATTCCCCCAGGCGGCTCCCGCCGAGTTCGACCTCGAAGGGCTCGGAGCAGTGGGGGCACTCCACGGCCGCGCGGGTGTGGCCCTCCGCGTTGACCTGCCGGTAGAAGTCCTGGAGGAACGCGAGGTCGGACGCGAACATGTTCTCCACGATCCCGTCGTGGACCATCGGCAGATTGCCCAGCCGGGTGATGACCCGGCCGAGCAGCACGACCGACAGATACGCCGGGTTCTCCTGGACCCGGACGTCGCGGAGCGGGATCAACTCGTCCCGGGCGGTGGCGAGACGCATCACGCCCTCCCGGTGGACGTTCCCCGCCTCGTCGACGTAGCCGCGCGGCAGTTCGAACGGGAACTCCGTCCGCAGCCGCTGCGCCACCGGCGCGACAGCCGGGGCCGGGGCAGGCGCCGGGGCAGGACCAGGAGTCGGTCCCTGCCCCGGCGCGACGGGAGCGAAGGCGGCGGGCGCCGGAGCCCCCGCCCCCTCCGGTCCCGTCACCGAACCCACCGCCGGGCCCGCACCCGGTACGTCCACGATCGAGCCCGCGCCCGCCCTGCCAGCCGTGCGCCGCATTACTCGATGACCAGTTCTTCGAAGACGATGGTCACGGTCTCGGTGAGCGCGGACGCCTCGCCGGCCTTCAGGGTGCTCGCGTCGATCTTGCTGCACCAGGCGTTGCGCATGTTGTACCGCTTCACCGGGTTGTTCTGGTAATCCATCATGATGATCGACGCGTTCTTCCGCGCCGAGCCCATCTGACCGTTGATCGAGTCGTTGATCCACGTGTTGAACGCGGCCGACTGCGTCATACCGCGGACCACGGTGCACTGCCCGTTCTTCTGCACACCGGGCAGAAGATTGACCTCGGGCCGGCCCTGGGCCGAGTTCTGCTGGTACGTGATGACGTCCTGTTCGAGGGTGAGGCCGCTGACCTCCGCGAGGTACTCGACCATCACCCCGTCGATCTGCAGGCCGAAATTGTGTGAAGTAAGGGCGTCACCCGGCGCGAGACTCATCTGTTCTGTGTCCTTCTAAGGGGCGGGGGCAAGGGGCTTGCGGAACGGCTGGTGCACGGACGCGGCTGGGCGCGGTCCGTACGAACGCGGCTGGGCGCGGGCCGGGAGCGGCCTACTCCTCCAACTCGCCGCTGCCGCTGGAGAACTGGGCCAGCCGGAAGATCACGAACTCGGCGGGCTTCACCGGGGCGATACCGATCTCGCAGATGACCCGGCCGAGGTCGACCGACTCCGGCGGGTTGGTCTCCTCGTCGCACTTGACGTAGTACGCGTCCTCGGGACGCTGGCCGAACAGGGCGCCCTGGCGCCACTCGTTGACCAGGAACGCGGAGACGTTGCGCCGGATCCGGGCCCACAGCGCGTGATCGTTCGGCTCGAACACCACCCACTGGGTGCCGATCAGGATCGACTCCTCCAGGTAGTTGAAGTACCGGCGGATGTTGAGGTAGCGCCACGCCGGGTCCGAGGACATGGTGCGGGCGCCCCAGACGCGGATGCCACGGCCCGGGAAGGCGCGGATGCAGTTGACGCCGATGGGGTTGAGCAGGTCCTGCTCGCCCCGGGTGATCTGGAGTTCGAGGTCCACCGCGCCGCGTACGACCTCGTTGGCGGGCGCCTTGTGCACCCCGCGCTCGAAGTCGTTGCGGGCCCAGACACCGGCCACGTGACCGCTCGGCGGGATCACCCTCGACTGACCGCTGGCCGGGTCGAAGACCTTGATCCAGGGGTAGTACAGGGCGGCGTACTTGGAGTCGTAGCCGGCGGTCTCCTGGCGCCAGACCCGGATCTGCCGGGCGTTGAGGCCGGGCGGCGGGTCGATGACGGCGACCCGGTCGCCCATCAGCTCGCAGTGCGCGATCAGACCGAGCTGGACCGCCTTGACGGCCTCCAGGTCGATCGCGCCCCGCTGGTAGGCGGCCATCAGGTCGGGCACCGCGACCATGGAGATCTCGTCCACGGCCTCCAGGCCGCCGAAACCGGTGCGGTCGGCGGAGTCACCGAGGTACTCGGCCGGGCCGGGGTGGGCGTCGTCGTTCCCGGCGGGCGCGACGGCGGCCGGGGCGGCGGGGGCCGCCAGGGCCACGGTCTGGTTGTCGGGGCGCGCGAGCTGCGCGGCCGGCGCCGTCTCCGTGACCGTGATGAGCTTGGAGCGCTCCTTGACCTGGGTGACGACGTAGTTGCGGCCGCCCTTCTTGGCGGTCACGTCGAAGGTCTCGACCGGCTTGTCGCCGTCCTTGACGATCAGTTTGAAGCGCTCGGCGGGGCCCTCGCCCTCCGGGTCGGCGACCTCGACGCTGAGGGAACCGCCCGCGATGGCGGTCACACTGAACGTGCCCAGCTGCTTCGGCTCGCCCGGCGGGAGCGCGGCGGGCGCGGCGGCCCCCGTCACGGCGGCCGGAGAACCGGCGGACGCGCTGTCCTGGGCCGTGCCGCCCACCCGGACGACGTACGCGGCGCTGCCGCCGTTGTTGAAGAACCCGTACACCGAGTGGGCGAGGTAGTAGCCGTCGGTGAACTCGCCGAAGGCCGCGACGAACTGGGACCAGTTGGTCACCAGGGTCGGCTCGTTCAGCGGACCGGTCGGGGCCAGGCCGACGAAGGCGGCCACCGAGGTGCCCACACCCTCGATGGGACGCGAGCCGCTGGCCACCTCCTCGACGTAGACGCCCGGCGACAGGTAGGACGGCATGCTCTGCTCTCCTTGGGGTACGAGACAGGTCGCCTCTCACCCTCACGCGCGAAGCGCGTCCCTCGAAACGTCCCGGAGGGCCGGGACGGGGGCAGTGCCGTTGCCCGCAGGGGCACACATGGGGGCAACGGCGGCTCTCCCTGCCCTCAGGACTGCCCCCGAGTACCTTCCGGGGCGGGGGCCGGTCCGGTAAGCCTGGTCGCCCGGAGCAGCTGTCGTCGAGCCGAGGAGCACCGGTGCGCGCGCGGAACGGAGCGAACGACAGGGAGCTAGTGCCGCGACAGGCAACGTTCGCCCCGTCGCGACGCCCGGCACGCCCTCTCGCCGCACCGGCCGAAAACCCAAGTACGTCCAGTACGAGGGCTTTCAGCCGGCACACCGAGAGCACGCACCGGACGCCGCTCCTCAACGGGCAAACGTCGCCTGCCGCGGCACTAGGCCGGACGGGAGACGAGCGGAGGCCTGGTCGCGTCCCGCCACCGGGGCCAGCCGCCGCGCTCCTGGCCCTGCAACGCGCCGCGGGCAACGCGGCGGTGGCCCGCGCCGTCGAGGAGCAGCGCCACCGGCACAGCGCGGACCGCGGATCCGACGCCCCGGTGCAGCGCTCCGCCGTGCACCAGGTCCTGCGCACCTCGGGACAGCCGCTGGACCCGTCGCTGCGCAGGGAGATGGAGGGCCGGTTCGACGGCGAGGACTTCAGCGGCGTACGCGTCCACACCGACACCGTGGCCCAACGGTCCGCGGCGGAGATCGGGGCGCGGGCGTACACCTCCGGCTCCCATGTGGTGTGGGACGGCCGGGACAAGCACACCCTCGCCCATGAACTGGACCACGTCCGCCAGCAGCGGCGCGGCGCGGTGCCCGGTACGGACGACGGTTCCGGCCTGCGTGTCTCCGACCCCTCCGACTGGGCCGAGAAGGAGGCGGAGGCCACCGCCCGGCGGGTCATGGGCGGGCCCGGACCCGTCCAGCGCGCGACGGACGGCCCGCGGCGCGCGGGAGCACCGGGTGTGTCGGGGGCGCCGGCCGGGCCCGCGGTCCAGCGCAAGGGGCACGAGACGCTGGAGAGTGTGGCGAACGCCCCCGCGAAGTCGCTGACCGGTCGGCTCGCCGGCTGGATCAAGGACAAGCCCGTCTCCGAGGCGGTGGCACCGGTGAAGGAGGCCGTCCTCGACTACGACCGGTCCACGGTCCGCGACCCGATGCACTGCATGACCGAGCTGGCGAACCTCCAGCTGCTCGCCCTGCCGATGCGTGAGGGCGCGCTCCCCGGTGACCTGCGCTATCTGGAGCAGGTGCTCGCCGCCGTCCGCGCCGAGATGGACGTCGTGGGCAAGCAGGTCGATCGCGACGGGCGCATGCCGGAAGCGGCGGCGGCGCCGTACAAGGCCATGACCGACCGGGGCACCATGTGGAAGGACCCCCAGTTCGCCCAGAGCACGGTGAACTTCCGCATGTCCGGCTTCGGTTACGTCCGGGAGATGTCGGAGCTGAACCGCGCGGAGCTCACGAAGGAGATCGGCGGCGCGGGCGGCAAGGCGTGGGTCAAGGACGTCAGGGCCAAGCTGGAGAACGAGCTGAACAACAGCGTGCTCGCCCACTACACCCAGCAGGAGCGGGCCGACGCGATGCTCGCCTCGGAGAAGAAGCTGAAGCCCAAGTCGGAGCTGGGCGACGCCGAGAACAACACCATGAACGTCGACGAGTTGGTGCTCGGCAACGACGGCTTCGTCTTCTTCTACATCGAACCCAGGGGCAAGACGGACCGCGCTCCCCGCTTCGGCGAGATCCGGCTGGAGCTCGGCATCGACCGGCTGGTGAGCGAGGGCTGGATCATGCTGAGCGACTTCATCCAGCGCGACTACCCCAAACTCGTCGCCCCCGCGAACCGGCCGGACCTGCCGGAGCACAAGGCGAAGTCGGGTCAGCGGGAACTGGCGCAGCGGCAGGCCGGGCACAAGCCGGTGCGCGAGTTCAAGCGGGGCGAGATCGAGGGGGACGCCCTGATGGGCATGGTCACCGCCTTCTCGGACATCGAGGACTCGGAGGAGCAGCAGGCGCACATGTTCGCGCGGCAGCTCGCGCTCACGGTGCCCGGGGACGAGATGGTCTACGGCCCGGAGAAGGAGCTCAAGCGGCCCGAACTCCTGCACAAGAACATCCTCGCCGGCTCGGACATCGTCCCCGGTCTGGTCGAGCGCGCGATCGTGGAGATCATCCGCTTCGAGCAGGCCAATCCGCCGCTGGCCCAGCGACTCAAGGCCATGAGCGGCGCCGAGCTGATGGACTTCCTGCTCCGGGACCTGCTGCGCCCGCAGGCGATGCTGCCCAACTCCGTCGACATCTCCGACGCCACGGTCACGAAGGTCAAGGGCAAGGGCTGACCGCCGTCCCAGGTCCGCCGGGGAACCGGTACGGAGGCTGCCCCTTGAGGCACGGAAGGCTGCCCCGGCGTCTCTGACCCGCCGCCGGGCACTGCCGTAGCGTCCCGGTGTGAGCCTTTGGACTTCCCTCGAACCCGCCTCCGCGACCGTCGACCCGGGGAGCAGTACGACCGTACGGCTGCGCCTGCGCAACACCGGTGACGTGGTCGACGAGTACCGCTTCGAGCCGGTCGGTGACATCGCGCCGTGGACGACCGTGGAGCCGCAGACGCTCCGGTTGTACCCGGGGACCACGGGGTCGGTGGAGCTGACGTTCGCCCCTCCGCGCACCCCGGACGCGACGGCCGGCCCGAACGCGTACGCGGTGCGGATCATGCCGACCGAGCATCCGGAGGCGACGACCGTTCCCGAGGGGAACCTGACGATCACGCCGTTCACGGAGGTGCGGGCGGAACTCGTGCCGCCGACGGTCAAGGGACGGTTCCGGGGGCGGCCGAAGCTCGCCGTGGACAACCTGGGCAACACCAAGGTCACCGCGTCGGTCAGCGGCAGCGACAACGGCGATCAGCTGTCGTACGACATCCACCCGAGCAACGTGCAGATCGAGCCCGGCCGTGCCGCGTTCGTGAAGGCCACGCTGAAGCCCCGGCAGATCATCTGGTTCGGGTCGAAGGAGGAGCGGCCCTACACCTTCGCGGTGAAGCGGTCGGGGGTGACACCGCTCGACGTCGAGGGCACCTATGTGCAGCGGAGCTTCCTGCCCGGCTGGCTCGCCACCTGCCTCGGCATCCTCCTGGCGCTCGCCATCACGTTCCTGACGCTGTGGCTCGCCTACTCGCCGAGGGTCGTCAGCGCCACCACGGAGCTGCGGGAGGCCGGCGTCAGTACGCTGCCGCCCTCCCCCTCGCCGAGCCTGTCGGCCCCCGCACCGCCCACGCCCACCCCGCCGCCCGTCTCCTCGGCACCGCCGCAGACGGAGGAGCCGAAGAGCGACGGCGCCGGCGGGAGCGGAAGCGGCGACGGGGGCGGCGGCTCCGGCGGCGGGGGCGAGGAGCAGCCGAAGAAGGCGCCGACCGCCGCGACCGCCGTGCGGCAGCTCGCCGCGTCCGACCCGGGCGGCCGGCACATCTGCTACCGCGCCTTCGTGAAGGGCAAGGGCTGGACGTCCCCGGAGTGCGACGGCGACACGGCCGGCACGGTGGGCCAGGCCACGCCGCTCACGGCCCTCAACATCGCGGTGTCCGGCGTCAGCGGCACCGCCAGCGCCGCCTTCGTCCACAACCCCGACTCGACGAACGGTCAGGGGCATTACGTGGAGCCCTGGTCGGGCGCGCCCGACGGCCTGGACAACTACATCGGCGACTCCAAGAAGGACGCCCCGGCCATGCTGGGCTTCACCATCAACGTCGACGACGGCGCCCGAGGGGTCTGCCAGTCGGTCCACCAGAAGGACAGGGGCTGGCAGAACCTGGCCTGCGACAAGCCCGGCGAAGGAGAGCACTACATCTTCGGCGGCACCCTGGACAACGGCATCTGGCTCGAAGCCGTCAAGTTCACCGTGTGACAAGGCCGTTGGGGCCGGGACCAGGTGGCCGTCGGGGCAGCCGGTCCTGCCCCGACGACTCCTGACCGCACACGTCCGGTCGCGTAGCGTCCCTCTGTGAGCCTTTGGACTTCGCTCGAACCCGCCTCCGCGACCGTGGACCCGGGGAGCAGTACGACCGTTCGACTGCGGCTGCGCAACACCGGTGACGTGGTCGATGAGTACCGGTTCGAGCCCGTCGGTGACATCGCGCCGTGGACGACCGTGGAGCCGCAGACCCTGCGGCTCTACCCGGGGACGACGGGCACGGTCGAGCTGACGTTCGCCCCGCCGCGCACCCCGGACGCGACGGCCGGGCCCAACCCGTACGCGGTACGGATCACGCCGACACAGCACCCCGAGGCGACCACCGTCCCCGAGGGCAACCTGACGATCACGCCGTTCACGGAGGTGCGGGCGGAACTCGTCCCGCCGACCGTGAAGGGACGCCTGCGGGGCCGGCCGCAGCTCGCCATCGACAACCTGGGCAACACGAAGGTCACCGCGTCGGTCAGCGGCAGCGACAACGGCGATCAGCTGTCGTACGACATCCACCCGAGCAACGTGCAGATCGAGCCCGGCCGTGCCGCGTTCGTGAAGGCCACGCTGAAGCCCCGGCAGATCATCTGGTTCGGGTCCAAGGAGGAGAGACCGTACGCGCTCGCCGTCCAACGGTCGGGCGTGGCACCGCAGTCCGTCGACGGCACCTACGTCCAGCGGGGGTTCCTGCCGGGCTGGCTCGCCACCTGCCTCGGGGTGGCCGTGGCGTTGGCGATCACCTTCGTGACCCTGTGGTTCGCCTACCAGCCCAAGGTCGTCAGCGCCGCGAGCGACCTCCAGCAGGCCGGTACGACCGCCCTGCCGAGCGCCAGCCCGTCCGCGATGGCCCCGGCGCCCACCGTCTCCGCGGCGCCCCTGCCCTCCGAGACGCCCGAGGCGCCCCAGCAGGAGGAGCAGCCCGAGAAGGAGGATCCACGTCCCGACTCCGGTTCGGATGCGGACTCCGGCTCGGGTTCCGGTTCCGGTTCCGGTTCCGGCGGATCGGGCTCCGGGTCGGACCAGGAACCGGACACCAAGGAGACGACGAAGAAGCCGTCCGCCGCCAAGGGGTTCTCGATCATCGGCCGGGGCTCGAACCGCTGCGTCGACGTCACGGACGCGGAGAACGGCAAGGGCAAGGACGGCACCCCGCTCCAGATCTGGGACTGCGCCGGCTCGGCCAACCAGAAGTGGGACTTCCGGGGAGACGGCACCGTGCGCTCCCTCGGCCTGTGCATGGACGTGGCGTGGGGCTCCCGGGACGACGGCGCGGTCATCCAGCTGGCCAGGTGCAGCGGCAACCCCGCCCAGCAGTTCGTGCTCAGCACCGAGGGCGACCTGGTCAACCCGCAGGCCGACAAGTGCGTCGACGTGAAGGACAACGCCACCCGCAACGGCGCCGACCTCCAGCTGTGGACGTGCGCGGGCACACCGAACCAGAAGTGGCGCGTGAAGTAGGCAGGGGCTGTCAGGTGGGGGGCGCAGCCGGGGGGCCGCCCCCCACTGGTCTCCGCCGGGCCGCTGCCCGCTGCCTTCGCCGGGTATCAGCCGTCCGGCGGGGCGGCGTAGGCGGCGGTGATGACGGTATTGCGGATGGAACCGTGGGTCGGCTCGAGGTCGCGGGTGACCGCCGCCGGGGCCGTTGTGGGCTGTCAGGGCGCCTTTGATGGATCTCCGCGGCGTCGCGACGCCCGGCACGCCGAGAGCACGCACCGGACGCCGCTCCGTCTCCCGCGGAGATCCATCAGAAGCGCCCCAGCGGGGACACCGGCCGGAAGCGGCGCGTGACGTAGGCGCGGGCCGTCCGGCAGGGGCGCAACCGGGGGGCGCCCCCAAGGGCCTCCACCGGGCGCTACCCGTTGCCTTCACCAGGTGCCAGCCGTCCGGCGGCGGCGTAGGCGGCTGTGACGAGCGCGCTGTGGATGGAACCGTGGGTCGGCTCGAAGTCGTGGGTGACCACCGTCGGGGCCGTTGTGGGGGTGGGCGGGGGCACCGGCCAGTAGTGGCGCGTGACGTAGGCGCGGGCCGTCCGGTAGGCGCCCCCACCGGACGGTCCGCGCCCACCGGTCTCCGCCGGGCCGCCCGCTACCAGTTGCCCTCGCCCGGCACCAGCCGTCCGGCCTTGCGGTACTCGCGTTCCGCGCCTTCCCGCAGGTCGGCGGTGGTGACGAGCCCGTCGCGTCCGGCGGCGGCGTAGGCGGCGGTGACGACCGCGCTGCGGATGGAACCGCCGGCCAGCTCGAAGTCGCGGGCGACCGCCGCCGGGTCCGTGTCGTCGGCGCGGGGCACGGCGGCCAGGCTGTGCCGCCACAGGGCCAGCCGCTGGGCGGTGTCCGGGAACGGGAAGTCGACCACCAGATCCAGCCGCCGGGTGAACGCCTCGTCGATGTTGGCCCGCAGATTCGTGGTCAGCAGGGCGATCCCGTCGAAGGACTCCAGTCGCTGGAGCAGATAGGCGCTCTCCATGTTGGCGTACTTGTCGTGCGAGTCCTTGACCTCCGAGCGCTTGCCGAACACGGCGTCGGCCTCGTCGAAGAGCAGCACGGCGTCGGTGCGGTCGGCCTCGGTGAAGATCCGTTCCAGGTTCTTCTCGGTCTCGCCGACGTACTTGTCGACCACCGAGGAGAGCTGCACGACATAGAGGTCCAGGCCGAGTTCCGCCGCCACGACCTCCGCCGACAGCGTCTTGCCGGTGCCCGACTCGCCCGCGAAGAGCCCGAGCACCCCACGGCCCCGGCCGCCCCCGGCACTCAGCCGCCAGTCGCCGAGCACCCGGTCGCGATGCCGGGCGCGCAGGGCGAGCTCCCGCAGCTGGGCGAGGGGCTTGTCGGGCAGCACGAGGTCGCCCCAGCCGACGTCGGGACGGATCCGGCGGGCGTGCCGCTCCAGACCGGAGGCGGACTGCAGGCGCGCCGCGAGCCGCAGATGGGCCGCGGTCACCTCGGTGCCGTCGAACGCCGCGAGGTCCACGGCCGCACGGGCCGCCCGCTCGATCCGGTCACCGCCGAGCCGGTACGGGGCGACCGTGGCCGCCAGGTCGAACCCCGGCCCGTCCACCCCGGCGTCGAGCGCCGCCGACCAGGCCTCCACCGCGCCCGCGGGCGGCCGGGGCACGTCGAGGACCAGCGGATCCCGGTCACACCACTGCGGGTCGTACGGTTGCGGCCCCGCGAACAGCACGGACACGTCGGCCGCCGTCAACGCCCGGAACAGCGGCCCCGGCTTCTCCGGCAACGGCGACACCACGACCGCGCACCCGCGCAGCCGGGCCTCGCGCAGCAGGCGGGGCAGGAGCGCGGAGAGCTCGTCCTCGGCCGCCGGGGGTGTGAAGTGCAGCGCCCGCGTCCCGGCGGCGCGCAGGGCGGCACCCGCGCGCAGCAGGCCGTCGCCCTCGCGGTGCTCCCGCAGATGCACGGTGACCGGAGCGGCGGCGAGCCGGGCGGCCAGCCGGGCCGTGAACCCGCCATCCTCCACGGACGAGGGCGCGGCCGGAGCCACCGCCGACGGCGACGCGAGCGGACGGACATGTCCGACGAGCGCCGCGTCCATCGTGTCGTCGCCGAGCAGATGCGCGACCAGCCGGTCCGGCACCCGCAAACCCCGCCCGAGGAACGGGCGTTCGGGGTCCTCGACGGTCAGCAGTCCGAGCGCGCTCAGCGGTGCCGAGGGCGTGAACCGGGCCCGCGCCCGCGACAGATGCACGGGCAGCCCGCACAGATCGAGCGCGAGCCCGACCGTGGCCCGACGCCTGCTCACGTCGTCGTTCAGATACCCGTACAACTGCTCGTAGGAGCGGTCGAGCTCGGGGGCCAGGGCGATGAGCAGGATCCGTGTGTCCAGTTCGGTCAGCCCCAGCCGCCCCGCGAGCCGCTCCAACGGACCGTCCACGGCGGTCTCCCGGTCCGGTTCCGGTTCCGGTTCCGGAGCCGGTTCCAGGTCGGGGAAGACGGACGGGTACGGCTCCGCCGACGGCTCCAGCAGACGCCGTACGCCCTCCTCGGACAGGTACAGCCCCCGCAGCGGATCACTCGCCGTCGGATCCCCGGCACCGCGCTCGGCCACCAACTCGGCCACGCGCTCGCGCAGCCGGGCGAGCCGGAGCAGGAGCGCATCGGTGTCCCCGGTGACGTGCACGGTCACCGCTGCCGCTCCCCGGTGATCGGCCCGGACGCCAACTGCCCCGGCCGGTGGGCGCGTTCCTCCGAGCCTTCCAGGGAGCCGTCGATGCCGCGCACCCGGATGGCGGCACCCTCGGTGACCGGGGGACCGGCGTCGTACTCGGGGTAGGCCGGGAAGGGCGCGGTGACCACGAGGTCGAGGGACGGCTTCAGTTCGCCGCCCAGCGCGGACCAGATCTCGGCGAGGGACCGCGACTCGGTGTGCAGCCCCGCGACGGAGACCGGCACGGAAAGACCCAGTGCGCCGAGCGCCCCCGGGAGTTCGCTCGGGGGCAGCAGTTCGCGCGGCAGCAGATTGGCCAGCACCGCGGAGAGCAGCCGGTGTTCGTCCTGGGGCTGCTTGGTCCAGGCGGTCACCAGGTACGACAGCCGGAACCAGCGGGGCGGCTGCCGGCGGCGCACGACGATGTCGCGCTCGTCGCGGACCGGCATGTGGCCGCGCTGGCGGCGCGAGACGTCCTCACGGATGTCGTACAGGTAGGTGTTGACGGCGGGCGCGTTGCGCCGGGCCGCCCAGTCGCGGGTCGGGGCCTCGAAGGAGACGTCGATGCCGGAGCCGGCCAGGGCACCACCGCCGATCAGTCCCTTGAGGACCTCGTCCACCTCGTGGATCACGGTCGTGCTCCTGCTGTGATGCGGTCGGATGTCTGTCCGCTGCCGTGGCGGATGTCTGTCGGCTGTCTGTCGGCTGCCGTGGCGGATGTCTGTCGGCGCAGTGTCGGACGCCGGTCCGCCGTCGTGTCGGACGTCTGTCCGTCGATCCTGCCCGGCGCGGACGCCGCACCCGTAGACGCGTCGGGGACGACCCCCGGGCAGAGTGGGTGCCCAAGTAGCCGGATGCGACTGCCCGTTCGATCAGATGTAGCCTTCACGGAGGGCATAGGCCACCGCGTGTGCCCGGTTGCGGAGATGCAGCCGGGTGGTGAGCCCGTGCATCACGTTCTTGACGGTGCGTTCGGAGTAGGAGAGCTTGCTCGCGATCTCACCGGTGTCCATCCCCTCGGCCACCAGCCGGAGGACGTCGATCTCCCTCGGCACCAGGCCGGACAGTGGCGCCCCGGTGCGCCCGGCCACCGAACGCTGCAACGTCCCCACCTGGTTGATCAGCCGGCCGAGCAGATCGGCGGGCAGGTCGCCGTCCCCGCGCGAGGCCGCGAGCACCGCCTGCGCCAGCCGGTGCGCGGTCGCCTCGTGGCGCCACACGATGGCCCCGACCCCGCATTCGATGACATCGAGCAGCTCAGTCTCGCGGATCATGCTCACCACCAGCACGGCCCGCGCCCCCTCGCTGCGCACCAGACGGCGCAGCGCGGAGAGCAGCGGCTCGTCCGGGGAGTCACCGACGAGCACGGCCACGGTGCCCGTCCGTACCTCGGTGTCGTCCACGAGGTCGATCACCGGGTGCCCCCGCAGCTGGCTGAGCACGCCGGCGCGGGAGAGCGGGTCGAGGGTGTGGACCAGGACCGGGATGCGACGCCGGGTCTCCTGGGGCTCGGACGCGACGGTGGCCGCGACCGGGGCGGTGGCCGTGGCCGTCACCGTGTCCGTGGTCCGGAATGTGCTGCGCAACCGTTTCTCCCGTATGCACGAAATCGCCGCTCCCGTGAGGGGAGTGGCCGATGGGCTCGATTCACACTTCTGTGTGTCGTGTGCGCTGCGCAATCGTGGAGGACCACGAGATACACCACGAGATCACCGCGGGACCGACCACGGGACCGACCGCGGTACCACCGAGGATCGGCCACGGCGTTTTCACGCCGACCGTCCGCGAACGGTGCACCCCGGCGGGCCCTGCCCCGTCTACGGAAGCGGAAAACCACCTTCCACGAAGGAGACAGCGATGTGCCCGCCGGAACCGCTTCTCGAACGCCGTGAGGCCCTGGAGCTGCTGACCGCGGAGGCAGCTCGCGCCCGGTCCGGCTCGGGCCGCCTGGTGCTGCTCCGGGGCGCCACCGGCACCGGCCGCACCGCACTCCTGGAGTCCGCGGCCGACCACGCGGCGGCGAGCGGCATGCGGGTCCTGCGGGCCCGCTGCTCGCCCGAGCACACCTCCGTACCGTTCGACACGGTCTTCCAACTCCTGGCCAACGGACCGGAGTTCGACCTGGTCGCAGGCGAGGCGCCGGACCCGCCGGGCACTCCGCCGCACCGGGGCAGGCCCGCCCGGCTGTGGCGCCTGCTGCGTTCCTACGCGGCCGAGTCCCCCCTCCTCGTCGCCGTGGACGACGCGCACTTCGCCGACCCCGCGTCCCGCCGCTGGCTCGTCGAGGCCGTCCGCCGCATCGACCGTCTGCCGGTCCTCCTGGTGGTCACCGAGCGCGCCCAGTACGACATAGAGCCCCCGGCGGACGGTCTCGCGCACGCCCTCTCGCCTGCCCTCGTGCACACCCGCACCCTTGCCCCACTGAGCCCGGACGCCGCCGCACGCCTGGTCCGTTCCGTCCACGCCGATGCCCCGCCGGAATGGGTCGACGCCTGCTTACGCGCGGGCGCGGGCAACCCGCTGTTGCTGCGCGCCCTGCTGTCCGACCTCCGCAACACCCACCCCGGGGCCTTCCCGGCTGCCCTTCCGGACACCTGCGCGGCGCTCTATCCGGGCAACTACGCCGCCGCGGTGTCCTGGTGGCTGGACAGCGCCGGGCCCGCGACCGTCGCGGTCACCCGCGCACTCGCCGCGCTCGACGACGAGCACGCACCCGTACCGGTCGACGCCGACCTGCTCGCCCGCACGGCCGACGTCGACCCCGCCCGCGTCCCCGGCTGGCTCACCGCGATGACCGGACTCGGCCTGCTGCGCCCCGACGCCGAGGGCCGGCCGCGCTACGCCCACCCGCTGCTGCGGGACGCCGTGCTCGGCGGCTGGGCCGGCGCCGACCGGCAGACCGCCCACCGCCGGGCCGCCGAGGCGATGCTGCACCGCGGTGACAGCGCGGCGGCCGTGGCCGGACAACTGCTGCGCTGCGGCCCCGTGGGCGAGGCCTGGGCGACCGGTGCCCTGCTCGACGCCGCCGACCTCGCCGTCCGCGACGACCGCAGCGACGACGCGCTCGCCCTGCTGCGCCGCGCCCTCGACGAACCGATGCCGGCCGCCCGCCGCACGGTGGTCCTCACCGAACTGGGCTCCCTGGAGTACGCCACCGTGCGGTCCGGCGCGGGCATCCCCCGGCTCGTCGAGGCGATGCGCCGGCCGGGCCCACCGCGCGAGCGCGTCCAGGCGGCGGTCGCCCTCGGCACCGCCCTGGCGCGGCGCGGCGAGGCCCGCGCCGCCGTCGACGTGCTGCGCGGGCTGCGCGACGAGCACCTGACGGGCCATCCGGACCTGATCCGCACGGTGCAGACGGCCTCGGCGCTGCTCTCCGACCACGACCAGGGCGTACGGCAGGAGGTCTACCGCTGGCTGCGGGAGACCGCCGAGGAGACCCCCCACCTGGTCGGCTCGGCGGGACAGGCCCTGCTGGTGCGCCACGAGGCAACCGCCGGTCTGACCTCGGCGGCCACCGCGATGGACCGCGTCCGGGCCCTGCTCTCCCAGCCGGCCGACCCGACGGACGAGGTCTTCCTGCTGGGCACGGCGGCCGCGGTCGCCCAGTGGGCCGACCAGCTCGACGAGGCCGAACGGCTGGTCCACCGCGGCCTCAGCGGCCGGCGGACCTCCCTGCTGCACCCCATGTATCTGGCCCTCCGTAACGTCCGCGTCGACATCATCGCCGCGCGCGGCGCGCACGAGGACGTCCTCGCCGACCCCGAGGTCACGCGCGCGGTCGCCGGCCGTCCCGAGTCCGCCAACGCGCTGGCCCACGCGGTCATCGCCCTCGTGGAGACCGACCGCGCGGACGAGGCGGAGCGCCTGGCCGACGCCTTCGACCTCCAGAACGCCCATGACTCCTGGGAGTTGAACCGCTTCCTCTACGCCCGTGGCCTCCTCCGTGCCGCCACCGGCGACCCGGCGGCCGCCCTCGACGACTTCCTGGAATGCGGCCGACGCCAGTCGGCACGGGACGTGACGAGCCCCGTCGTCACCCCCTGGCGCACCGCCGCCGCGGAGTGCCACCTCGCCCTCGGCCGCCCTCACGAGGCCCTCGCCCTGGCCGAACAGGAACTCGCGCTGGCCACCGTCTGGAACACCCCCCGAGTCGTCGGCCGCGCCCTCACCACCCTGGCCACGGCCACCCGCGGCCGCCGCGGCCTGCACCTGGCCGACCGGGCGGTACACCTCCTGCGCCGGGGCATCGACGACGACACACGTGAGGTGTCCGAAACCCCGGAGGAGGCCGGGGCCGTGGTCGCGGCCGCCGGGCGAGCCGCCTCGAACGCGTGGCCGACGGTCTGGGGTGCCGAGTCGGCGGGCGGCGGTTCGACGATGTGGGCTGCCGGAGCCGTGAGCGGAGGAGCGTGGCTCTGGGGTGCCACGGCGTCGGGAGGCGCGCCCGCGAGGGTGACGGCGATGCGGGGCTGGGCGCTGGGCGGGGGCCCCGGGCGAGCGGTGAGCTCCTGGACGGCGGAGGGAGCGTCCACGGCCTCGTCGATCGGTGGCCGGGCCGCGTCGTCGGCCGGAGACGGGTCCGCACTGCCGGACGGTGGCCGGACCGGGGCGCCGGGCGGAGGCAGGACCGTATGGCCGGTCGGCGACCGGAAGGCGCAGGGCGGTGGCGGGCCGGCGTCCGTCGGGCGGCGCGGCACGGAGTCGGGCGGTGGTGCGCCGGTCGAGGCGGAGTTGATACCGGCGCTCCTGGCACAGGGGCGGGGGCTCGCCGCCGCCGGGGAGCGGGCGCGGGCCCGGGAAGCCTTCCGGGAGGCGGCCGAACGCGCCGAACGCCTGGGCGCGCACCGCCTGCGCGCGATCGCGGAGTCGGCGCTGCGCGAGGGCGGTGCCCGCCGCACGGCGACCGCCCTCACCGGCCCCGCCGCCCTGACCGCAGGAGAGCGCCGCATCGCCGAACTCGCCGCCCAGAACCGCACGAACGCCGAGATAGGAGAACTCCTCCACCTGGCCCGCCGCACCGTCGAGACCCATCTCACCAGCACCTACCGCAAGCTCGGCATCCGCCGCAGGTCGGAGCTGGGCGCGGCCCTCGCGAACACCGGCGAGACCCCCTGACCCACCTCGAACGGACGCCCCGTCACGGCCGCCGAAGCCTGTGTCGGAGTCCGTGTCGGAGTCTGTGCCGGATTCCGCACCGGATTCCGTGAACCGGAGGCCGGGCGGACGCGTACGAAACGGGAGCACCCACACGTAGCCGACACACCCGAGGAGTACCCGTGAGCAGCCCTTCGCGCCTGGACGACTGGCTGACGACCCGCCGGCCCCTCGTCCTGGGCCTGTTCCGCATCGTCCTGGGCCTGCTGTTCACCAGCGAGGGCGCGGCCACGGTCTTCGGCATCCTGGACCGCAAGGCGAGCCCGGTCGGCGACTGGCCCTTCTGGTACGCCGGAGTCATCGAACTGACCTGCGGCGTCCTCGTCCTCCTCGGCGCGGCGACGCGCGGTGCCGCGTTCCTCAGCTCGGGCATCATGGCCTTCGCGTACTTCACGGAACACCAGAAGGACGGCCTGTTCCCCCTCCAGAACGGCGGCCTCGCCCCCGTCCTCTTCTGCTGGGGCTTCCTCCTCCTGGTCTTCACCGGCCCGGGCGCCCTGGCCCTGTCGGGCCTCACCGGCCGCGAGGCCGGCACCCGCCCTCTGCGTGAGACCGCGTAACCGGCCACGGAGCCTCACCGAGCGATGACCCGCCGAGGCACCGGTCAGGCCGGGAACGTCCGGTTCAGCACTCGATGATGTTGACCGCCAGCCCGCCCCGGGCCGTCTCCTTGTACTTGACGCTCATGTCCGCGCCGGTCTCCTTCATCGTCTTGATCACCTTGTCGAGGGACACCTTGTGGGTGCCGTCGCCGCGCATCGCCATACGGGCCGCGGTGACGGCCTTCACCGCGGCCATGCCGTTGCGTTCGATGCAGGGGATCTGGACGAGGCCGCCCACGGGGTCGCAGGTGAGGCCGAGGTTGTGTTCCATACCGATCTCGGCCGCGTTCTCGACCTGTTCGGGGGAGCCGCCCAACACCTCCGCGAGCGCGCCCGCCGCCATGGAGCAGGCCGAGCCGACCTCGCCCTGGCAGCCGACCTCGGCGCCGGAGATGGAGGCGTTCTCCTTGAAGAGCATGCCGATGGCGCCGGCCGCGAGCAGGAACCGCACGACACCGTCCTCGTCCGCGCCCGGCACGAAGTTGATGTAGTAGTGCAGGACGGCGGGGATGATGCCGGCCGCGCCGTTCGTCGGGGCCGTGACGACCCGGCCCCCGGCGGCGTTCTCCTCGTTCACGGCCATCGCGTAGAGCGTGATCCACTCCATGGCATGGGCCAACGGGTCGCCCTCGGCACGCAGTTGACGTGCGGAGACGGCCGCCCGGCGACGGACCTTCAGACCGCCGGGGAGGATGCCCTCACGGGTCATGCCCCGGGAGACGCAGGCCTGCATCACCCCCCAGATGTCCAGGAGTCCGGAGCGGATCTCCTCCTCCGTGCGCCAGGCCCGTTCGTTCTCCAGCATCAGCGCGGAGATGGACAGGCCGGTCTCCCTGGTCAGGCGCAGCAGCTCGTCGCCCGTGCGGAAGGGGTACTTCAGGACCGTGTCGTCGAGTTTGATGCGGTCCGCCCCCACCGCCTCCTCGTCGACGACGAAGCCGCCGCCGACCGAGTAGTACGTCTTCGACAACAGCTCGGCGCCGTCGGCGTCGTGGGCCCAGATCGTCATGCCGTTGGCGTGGTAGGGCAACGTCTTGCGGCGGTGGAGGACCAGGTTCTTGTCGAAGTCGAAGGGGATCTCGTGGTCACCGAGGAGACGGATTCGGCCCGACTCCTTGATCGACTCCACCCGGTCGTCGGCCGACTCGACGTCCACCGTGCGCGGTGAGGCGCCCTCCAGACCCAGGAGCACCGCCTTGGGGGTGCCGTGGCCGTGGCCGGTCGCGCCCAGTGAGCCGTACAGCTCGACTCGTACCGACGCGACGCCCGCGAGCAGTTCCTCGTTGCGCAGCCGGCGGGCGAACATCCGGGCGGCCCGCATCGGGCCGACCGTGTGGGAGCTGGACGGGCCGATGCCGATCGAGAACAGGTCGAAGACCGAGATGGCCACGGTGACTCCTCAGAACGGGGGAGGTTGTGCAGGGGGTGGGGCACCGCGCTCACTGCCCAGTGTGCGCGGTACCCCGGACAAGCGGGACTACGGACCGGTGAACCCCGGGTTACTTCCCCAGCCCCGGGTAGAGCGGGTGCTTGTCGGCGAGTGCCTTGACGCGGGTCTTCAGCGCCTCCGCGTCGTAGGCGGGCTTCAGTGCCTCGGCGATGACGTCCGCGACCTCGGTGAAGTCCTCGGCGGTGAAACCGCGCGTGGCCAGGGCGGGCGTGCCGATGCGCAGGCCGGAGGTGACCATCGGCGGGCGCGGGTCGTTGGGGACGGCGTTGCGGTTGACCGTGATGCCGACCTCGTGGAGGCGGTCCTCGGCCTGCTGCCCGTCCAGTTCGGAGTTGCGCAGGTCGACGAGGATGAGGTGCACGTCGGTGCCGCCGGACAGGACGTCGACGCCGGCCGCGCGGGCGTCCGGTGCGGTCAGCCGCTCGGCGAGGATCCGCGCGCCCTCGACGGTGCGCCGCTGGCGCTCCTTGAACTCCTCGCTCGCCGCGACCTTGAAGGACACCGCCTTGGCCGCGATGACGTGCTCCAGCGGACCGCCCTGGAAGCCCGGGAAGACGGACGAGTTCAGCTTCTTCGCGAACTCCTTCTTCGCCAGGATGATGCCGCCGCGCGGCCCGCCGAGCGTCTTGTGGGTGGTGGAGGTGACGACGTCGGCGTACGGCACCGGGTTGGGGTGCAGCCCGGCCGCGACCAGACCCGCGAAGTGCGCCATGTCCACCCACAGGCGGGCGCCGACCTCGTCGGCGATCCGGCGGAACTCCGCGAAGTCCAGCTGACGCGGGTACGCCGACCAGCCCGCGATGATCACCTTGGGCCGGTGCTCCTTGGCGAGGCTCTCCAGCTCCGCCATGTCGACCAGACCGGTCGCGGTGTCCACGTGGTAGGCGACGACCTCGAACTGCTTGCCGGAGAAGTTCAGCCGCATCCCGTGGGTGAGGTGGCCGCCGTGCGCCAGGTCCAGGCCGAGGATGGTGTCGCCGGGCTGGGCCAGGGCGAACAGGGCCGCCTGGTTGGCGGAGGCGCCGGAGTGCGGCTGGACGTTGGCGTACTCGGCGCCGAACAGGTCCTTGACCCGGTCGATGGCGATCTGCTCGGCGACGTCGACGTGCTCACAGCCGCCGTAGTAGCGGCGGCCCGGGTAGCCCTCGGCGTACTTGTTGGTCAGCACCGAGCCCTGGGCCTCCATGACCGCCACCGGAGCGAAGTTCTCCGAGGCGATCATCTCCAGGGTGGACTGCTGACGGTGCAGCTCGGCGTCGACGGCGGCGGCGACGTCCGGGTCCAGCTCGTGCAGGGGCGTGTTCAGAAGCGACATGCGTACGACCTCGTCTTCTCAGCCGGCGGTGTGGGCGACGTACTCGTCGGCGGAGAGCAGGTCGTCCGGCTCCTCCGCGACGCGTACCTTGAACAGCCACCCGCCCTCGAACGGGGCGGTGTTCACCAGCGACGGGTCGTTGACGACGTCCTCGTTGATCTCGGTGATCTCACCGGAGACCGGCGAGTACAGGTCGCTGACCGACTTCGTGGACTCCAGTTCGCCACAGGTCTCGCCCGCGGTCACGGTGGAGCCCACCTCGGGGAGCTGGGCGTAGACGACATCGCCGAGCGCGTTCGCCGCGAACTCCGTGATGCCGACCGTCGAGACGCCGTCCTCGGCGACCGACAGCCACTCGTGCTCCTTGCTGTAGCGCAGCTGCTGGGGGTTGCTCATGGCCTGAATTCTCCTGTACGCGAGGGAGTGGTGATGAATGGGGGACTGCTGAAACCGCTGTTGAGCAGCGCGGATGTGCCCAGTGTCACGTCGGGGCGGGCGACCTCGCGCCCAGTGTCTACTTCTGCCGCTTGTAGAACGGCAGCGCCACGACCTCGTACGGCTCGTGACTGCCCCGGATGTCCACGCCCACACCGGCGGTGCCCGGCGCCGAGTGCTCGGCGTCGACGTACGCCATCGCGAGGGGCTTCCCGAGGGTGGGGGAGGGGGCGCCCGAGGTGACCTCGCCGATCACCTTGCCGTCGGCGACCACCGGGTACCCGGCGCGCGGGACCCGGCGGCCCTCGGCGATCAGGCCGACGAGGACGCGCGGCGGGGCGGAGGCAGCGCGCTCGGCGGCCTCGGCGAGCGCCGCACGCCCGACGAAGTCGCCCTCCTTCTCGAACTTCACGACCCGGCCGAGGCCGGCGTCGAAGGGCGTCAGCGCGGTCGACAGCTCGTGCCCGTACAGCGGCATGCCCGCCTCCAGGCGCAGCGTGTCCCGGCAGGACAGCCCGCAGGGCACCAGCCCGGCGCCCTCGCCCGCCTTGGTCAGCGCCTGCCACAGCTCGACGGCGTGCTCCGGCTTCACGAACAGCTCGAAGCCGTCCTCACCGGTGTACCCGGTGCGCGCGATCAGCGCGGGAACCCCGGCGACCGTGCCCGGCAGCCCCGCGTAGTACTTCAGACCGTCGAGATCGGCGTCGGTGAGCGAGGCCAGGATCCCGGGCGACTGCGGGCCCTGCACGGCCAGCAGCGCGTAGGCGTCCCGGTCGTCCCGCACCTCGGCGTCGAACCCGGCGGAACGCTCCACGAGCGCGTCCAGCACCACCTGGGCGTTGGAGGCGTTCGCGACGACCAGGTACTCCGTGTCCGCCAGCCGGTAGACGATCAGGTCGTCGAGAATGCCGCCGTCCTCGCGGCAGATCATGGTGTAGCGGGCGCGGGCGGTCTTCACGCCGCCGATGTTGCCGACGAGCGCGTGGTCCAGCAGCGCGGCGGCCTGCGGGCCGGTGACGGTGATCTCACCCATGTGGGACAGGTCGAAGAGGCCGGCCCTGGTGCGGACGGCGAGGTGCTCGTCCCGCTCGGAGCCGTAGCGCAGGGGCATGTCCCAGCCCGCGAAGTCGGTCATCGTCGCACCGAGCGAGCGGTGCAGGGCATCGAGCGCGGTCCGGCGCGGTCCGGTGGTGGGGCTGCTGCTCATCGGATTCTGCTCCCAGGGCATGACAGGCGACAGGCGAGGTAAGTCCTCCCCATCTGTCATCGGAACCTGAGAGGTTCACCACGACCGTACGTACCGGTGGTCGTGACTTGCACCGTGGGTGGAGCCGCCCCCGCGGAAGGGGGGTACGGCCCGCTTTTCAGATGTGCCTCGCCCACGCGGTATCTGGGCCTGAGAGATTCAAGGGAGGGACTTGCTCCTTCGGCGCCCCAGCGATCGACTGCTGGGAGCTCTCCCGCGCGGATTCAAGCGGCCGGTATGCAGTTGGCGGGCTCATCATTGCACGCATCGACGCGGGGCGGCAGGGGGACCTTTCAGAGGTGGGGAACGACGGAGCACAGGCAGACACAGCGGTCCGTAGCACTCTTGTGGCAGTACGAGGACTGAATCAGGAGGGATCGGGCATTACCTTTTCTTTACGGTCTGTGGGGATGGGACCTCCATGCCCCTGGGGAGGACGATCACGGTGAACAGGACCACGGCGTACGCGACGACCTCGGGCATCGCGATGCCCAAGCAGCCCGTCGCACCGGCCGGTGCGACGTGCGGCCCGTTCCCGAGGGCGGTCGTCCGCGACCTCCGGGCGCGTTCCGGGCGCAGTCCCCACGAGCTGTCCTTCGGGCCGGACGACTTGGTGGTCGTCACCGGGCTGCCGGGCAGCGGCAAGTCGACACTGATGCGGCGGGCCGTGCCCGGCGTCCGCATCGACTCCCAGGACACGCGCGACCGCTTCGACGCCCGCTTCGCCCGTCATCTGCCGTACGCGATGTACCGCCCCTTCGTGCGCCTCGCGCACTACGCGGGGCTGCGACGCGCCCTCCGCTCGGGGGAGGGTGTCGTCGTGCACGACTGCGGGACGCAGGCGTGGGTACGAAGTTGGCTCGCCCGCGAAGCCCGCCGCCGGGGCGGCACCCTTCACCTGCTGTTGCTCGACGTCACTCCCGGTGAGGCCCGCGACGGGCAGCGGGAGCGCGGCCGGGGCGTCTCCCGCTACGCGTTCGCGCGGCACCGGGGGGCCATGACCCGGTTGCTGAGTGCGGTGGAGAAGGGGAGGCTGCCGCAGGGGTGCGGGGCGGCCGTGCTCATCGACCGGTCCGCCGCCGACGTCCTGAAGCGGATCGACTTCCCGCGCTCCTGAAGGGCGCGCCCGCCCCGGGAGCAATTAAGGTGCAGGGACAACAGCATCACGGAGCAAAGCGGTAGGCAGCAGATGGACTTCCCGGCGGACTTCCCGGCACAGGCGTA
Organism: Streptomyces gottesmaniae; assembly: GCF_031845845.1. Taxonomy (NCBI): domain Bacteria; kingdom Bacillati; phylum Actinomycetota; class Actinomycetes; order Kitasatosporales; family Streptomycetaceae; genus Streptomyces; species Streptomyces gottesmaniae. The sequence goes on along the minus strand of NZ_JAVRFJ010000058.1, from coordinate 24,269 downwards.
TCCCCATGGGCACGGCGGATGGCCCGGCAACGAGCTGGAGGAGGTGCTGTCCGCCTCGCTCGGGGTGCCCCAGGCCGGGGCGCGGATCGTGGAGGTGCTGGCCCGCAGCTTCGTCTGGGTGCCGCTGCCGGAGGGCGGCAGCCCGCAGAGCGGTCAGCTCGACCTGCCGACGATGGAGTTCGACGGGCAGGCGTACGTGCCGGTCTTCAGCTCCGAGGAGCAGTTCCGTCAGGTCGTCGGCAACCACATGTCGTACACGATCGCCCCCGCCGTCGAGTTCGCGCGGGGCCTGCCCCCGCAGATCGGGCTCGCCCTGAACCCCGACGGCGTCGTGGGCATCCCGCTGCCGCCGCCCGCGGTGGCCGAGCTGTGCCGGGCCGGCCGGACCCCGCTGGACGGATCGGCGAGCGGTGCCCGCGTGCGCCTCTTCGAACCGGACTGGCAGGACGACCCGGTGGACTTCCTGGCCGCGGCCTCCGCCGAGTTCGCCGGAACCGGAGTCGTCCTCTCGGCCCGTCGTTGCCTCGCCATCATCGAGACCGCCGACCCCGTCATGTTCATCGGCGTCGAACTGGCCTCCTGGGAGGCCGACCGCGCCCTCCCCCTCGCCGCCCTCGGCCGGGCCCTCGCCAAGGCCCCCGTCCCCTGGCCGGTCAACATGGTCTTCCTGGACGTGGCCCAGGACCCGGTCGGCGACTGGCTCCGCGAAAAGGTCCGGCCCTTCTACCAACAGGGCTACTGACCGGCCCCGACAGGGGCGCGGGGAGCTGCGCGACCAACCACACACGACCCGTAGTCCGCAGATCACCGCACCCCCGAGCCCTGACCGGCTCGACCGGCACACCACCTAAGCTGTCTCCTATAACCAGGGTCCAACACGAAGGACGGCCAACGTGAGCGGCAGCATCGCCACCGGGCAGGTCGAGCACATGCTGCGCCAGGTGACGCCCGGGCGTTACGACGCCTACGAGGCGCTGCTGCGTGCCCTGGCCACCCCGTCCTCCGGCCAGATCTGGATGCTGCTCTGGCACGGCCAGGCAGGCTCCCCGGACGCCCAGTACGGGAACATGGAGGTCGACGGGTTCAACTACGCCCCGTGCGTGACCTCGGCCCAGGAGCTCTCCGCCAGTGGCTGGAACCGCAGTTACGAGGTGGTCGACGGCCTCGACGTGGCCCGCACCCTCTACCCCGACCACTACGGCCTCTGGCTCAACCCGCACGCGCCGGGCGGCGGCGTCGGCATCCCCTGGCTCGACCTGCGCCGTATCGCCACCGGCCTGGAACGACAGCCCGCGGGGCCGCTCAGGCTGTCCGAGCCGGCCATCGAGATCCCGCAGTTCTACGCCCTGCTGACGCAGAACGCCCACCGGACGCCCGCCGTGCGCTCACTGCGCCGCGCCTGGGTGCAGCCCGCGCTCGGCGCACCGTACCTGGCCATCGGCCTCGACGTGTACGACACCTCGCCGCCGGCGGTCGACTCGGTGCGGGCGATGATGCAGCAGTCCATCGGCGCGGTCCCGGACGGTCTGCCCGTCTCCACCGTCGCCATGTCCGACGAGTACGACCCGGTCGCCATGTGGCTGCGCGCGGGCGCCCGCCCCTTCTACGACCGCGAGGCCCACGCGGCGCCCGCCCAGGCGCCGGCGGCGGGCGGATACGGCTACCCGGGCGGCTACTGAGCCGGGTGAGCGTGGTTTCCACCGCTCAACAGAGCGTCACGTCCGCATAGCGGAACCCTGCTGGCCACATCACGGTTGCGCATACATTCGCCGCCAAGTCTGGTGCCTGATCGCGCGACCGTTGAAGACTCCCCCAGAGCAGTGGGGGGATCCGGCGAACACGCTGTTCATGCGGTGAAGTTCGGTGCCGTACCTCCCTCTCGTACCCAGCAGTAGTCACAGAGCAAGAGAGCAGCAGTGGTGACGGACCGCACCGCAGACCCGGGCGGCCGCCAGGCACAGTCGGCAACCACCGGCACGGGCAAGCACGAGGGACGATGACCGCACCCATTGAGACGACCGGATCGCAGGCAGAGGCACAGCCCGAGGCCGTGCTGAAAGGTGTCGAGGCCAAGAAGATCGAGGGCCGTTCGCTCGGCCAGATCGCCTGGACCCGCTTCAAGCGCGACAAGGTGGCGGTCGCCGGCGGCATCATCGTCGTCCTGCTGATCCTGATCGCGGCCCTCTCCCGGCCGCTGCAGTCGATGCTGGGGCTCGACCCCAACACCTTCAACCAGGATCTGATCGACGCCAACACCTCCCTGCCCAAAGGCGACTTCGGCGGGATGAGCTGGGACCACCCGCTCGGGGTCGACCCCAAGTTCGGCCGCGACATCCTCGCCCGCATTCTCGAGGGCTCCTGGGTCTCCCTGGTCGTGGCCTTCGGCGCGACGATCCTGTCCAACGCCATCGGCGTGGTGCTCGGGCTGGTCGCCGGTTACTACGGCGGCCGAGTGGACACGATCGTGAGCCGGCTGATGGACACCTTCCTGGCGTTCCCGCTGCTGCTCTTCGCCATCGCCATCTCCGCGACGCTCCAGGGCGGCGCCTTCGGTCTCAAAGGGCTGCCGCTGCACATCACGGTGCTCATCTTCGTCATCGGTTTCTTCAACTGGCCGTACATGGGACGCATCGTGCGCGGTCAGACCCTGGCGCTGCGCGAGCGGGAGTTCATCGACGCCTCGCGCGGGATGGGGGCGGGCGGCCCGTACGTCCTGTTCAAGGAACTGCTGCCCAACCTCGTCGCGCCGATCATCGTCTACTCGACCCTGCTCATCCCGACCAACATCATCTTCGAGGCGTCGCTCAGCTTCCTCGGGGTCGGGATCCAGCCGCCGCAGGCCTCCTGGGGCGGAATGCTCAACGACGCGGTCGACTTCTTCCAGGTCGACCCGCAGTACATGATCGTTCCCGGCCTCGCGATCTTCATCACGGTGCTGGCCTTCAACCTCCTCGGTGACGGCCTCCGGGACGCCCTCGACCCCCGCAGCCGCTGACGTCTGCGGCCGTCGTCCCACACAACTGTCCAACTACGAAGGGGAAACCGACCATCATGCGAAGGTCAGCAATGGCCGCTGTCGCGGTTGTGAGCAGCGCCGGCCTGCTCCTGTCCGCCTGCAGCAAGGCGGAAGACGGTACGGACACCCCCAAGGGCGCCGGCGCCAACGCCGCGACCAAGGGTGTCGTCAACGAGTCGACCCACAAGGGCGGCACGGTCACGTACGCCAGCTCCGACGCCCCGGAGTCCCTCGACCCGGGCAACATGTACTACGCGTACGGCTTCAACTTCAGCCGCCTCTACGCGCGTCCGCTGATGACGTTCAAGCCCGGTGCGGGCGAGGCGGGCAACGAGCTCGTCCCCGACCTGGCGGAGAGCGCGGGCACGCCCAGCGACGGCGGCAAGACCTGGACGTACAAGATCCGTCAGGGCGTGAAGTACGAGGACGGCACCCCGGTCACGTCCAAGGACGTCAAGTACGCCGTGGAGCGTTCGAACTTCGCGCGTGACGTGCTCTCGCTCGGTCCGAACTACTTCCAGCAGATGCTGGACGACCCGAAGAAGTACAAGGGCCCCTACGCCGACAAGAGCGACAAGGGCATCTCCTCCATAGAGACGCCGGACGACCACACGATCGTCTTCAAGCTGAACAAGGCGTTCTCGGAGTTCGACTACCTGGCGAGCATGCCGCAGACGGCTCCGGTGCCGAAGGCCAAGGACACCGGCGTCGACTACACCAAGAAGGTCGTCTCCACCGGCTCGTACAAGTTCGAGAAGTACGAAGAGGGCAAGCAGATCGTCCTCGTCCGCAACACGGAGTGGGACGCCAAGACGGACCCGCTGCGCAAGCAGTACCCGGACAAGATCGTGGTGAACCTGAAGGTCAACAAGGCCACCATCGACAAGGACGTCATGGCCGGCGACACCATGATCGACATCCAGGGCACCGGTGTCGACGCCCAGACCCAGGCCCAGGTCCTCAAGGACAAGGACCAGATGGCCAACACCGACAACGCGCTCGGTGGCCGTCTCGTCTACACGGCGATCAACACCAAGGTGGCGCCGTTCGACAACGTCGAGTGCCGCAAGGCCGTCGAGTACGCGATCGACAAGACCGCCGTGCAGACCGCCATGGGCGGCCCGATCCGCGGTGACATCGCCTCCACCGTCCTGCCCACCGACGTCTCGGGCTACGCCAAGGACGACCTGTACGCCACCGAGGGCAACAAGGGTGACGTCGCCAAGGCCAAGGAGCACCTGAAGGCCTGCGGCAAGGAGGGCGGCTTCAAGACCTCCATCTCCGCCCGCACCGACCGTCAGGGCGAGGTCGACGCGGCCACCGCGATCGTCGAGGCGCTGAAGAAGGTCGGCATCGAGGCCGACATCAAGCAGTACCCGTCGGGCAAGTACTTCTCCGACTACGCGGGTGTGCCGTCGTTCAACAAGAAGAACAACATCGGCCTGATCATGATGCAGTGGGGTGCCGACTGGCCCACCGGCTACGGCTTCCTGCAGCAGATCGTGCACGGCAAGGCCATCGGCCAGTCCGGCAACACCAACCTGTCCGAGCTGGACGACCCCGCGATCAACAAGCTGCTCGACGAGGCGATCGGCAACACCGACGAGGCCGCCCGCACCGCCGCGTACACCGAGGTCGACAAGAAGGTCATGGAGCAGGCCGCCATCGTGCCGCTGACCTACTTCAAGGTCCTGCTGTACCGCTCGCCGTACGCCACCAACCTGGTGTCGTCCTCGGCCTTCAGCGGTCAGTACGACTACCTCAACATCGGTACCACGGAAAAGAAGTAGCCCCGGAAGGCAGGTGAAGGCATTGGCGCCCGCGGGTGAGCACACCCGCGGGCGCCGGCGCCGGTCCTCGTGATCTCGTACATCATCCGCCGGACGATCGCGGCGGTGATCCTGCTGCTCGTCGTCACCGCGGTCACCTTCGGCATCTTCTTCATCCTGCCGAAGCTCGCCGGACAGAGCGTCGACCAGCTGGCACAGCAGTACATCGGCAAGAACCCCACGCCCGAGGACATCGCGGCGGTCAAGCGGAACCTCGGTCTGGACCAGCCGGTCTACGAGCAGTACTGGAACTTCCTCAAGGGGATCGTCTCCGGTGCCACGTACGACCTCGGACCCACCACGGTCCGCTGCGACGCGCCCTGCTTCGGCTACTCCTTCAAGGACCACCTGGAGGTCTGGCCGCAGCTCACCAGCCGCCTGCCGGTGACCATCTCGCTCGCCGCCGGCGCCGCAGTGCTGTGGCTGGTCGGCGGTATCACGGCCGGTGTCATCTCGGCCCTGAAGCCCGGGTCGATCTTCGACCGGTCCGCGATGGGCGTGGCGCTCGCGGGCGTCTCCCTGCCCATGTTCTTCACCGGTCAGCTGGCCCTGCTGCTGTTCAGCTACCAGCTGGAGATCTTCGGCAGGACCTACGTCCCCTTCACCGAGAACCCCTCGCAGTGGGCCAACACCCTCTTCCTGCCCTGGTGTTCGCTGGCACTCCTCTACTCGGCCATCTACGCCCGGCTCACCCGCTCGGGCATGCTGGAGACGATGAACGAGGACTACATCCGCACCGCGCGGGCCAAGGGTCTACGGGAGCGCAAGGTCGTCGTCAAGCACGGCCTGCGGGCCGCGCTGACCCCGCTGGTGACCGTCTTCGGCATGGACGTCGGTCTGCTCCTCGGCGGCGCCCTCATCACCGAGACCGTGTTCTCCCTGCACGGCATCGGCGAGTACGCGGTCCAGTCGATCACCACCAACGACCTGCCCCCGATTCTCGGGGTGACCCTGCTCGCGGCGTTCTTCGTCGTCTTCATGAACCTTGTGGTGGACCTGCTGTACGCCACGATCGACCCGCGGGTGAGGCTCTCGTGACCGAACTGTCCAAGACCGGTGCCGCCGTCGGCGAGCCCGCACGCGCCGGGGACGCCCCCGAGGCGTTCCTCGAAGTGCGCGACCTCAAGGTCCACTTCCCCACCGACGACGGTCTGGTCAAGTCCGTCGACGGCCTCTCCTTCCAACTGGAGAAGGGCAAGACCCTCGGCATCGTGGGCGAGTCCGGCTCCGGCAAGTCGGTCACCTCGCTGGCGATCATGGGCCTGCACCGGCTCGGGGCACGCGGCAAGAACGTCCGGATGTCCGGCGAGATCTGGCTCGACGGAAAGGAACTCGTCGGGGCGAGCCCCGACGAGGTGCGCCGGCTGCGCGGCCGCGACATGGCGATGATCTTCCAGGACCCGCTGTCCGCCATGCACCCGTACTACAAGGTCGGCAGCCAGATCGTGGAGGCCTACCGGGTCCACCACGACGTCAGCAAGAAGGTCGCCCGCAAGCGGGCCATCGAGCTGCTCGACCGTGTCGGCATCCCGGAGCCCCACAAGCGGGTCGACGGCTACCCGCACGAGTTCTCCGGCGGTATGCGCCAGCGCGCCATGATCGCCATGGCCCTGGTCAACAACCCGGAACTGCTGATCGCCGACGAGCCCACCACCGCGCTCGACGTGACCGTGCAGGCGCAGATCCTGGACCTGATCCGGAACCTGCAGAAGGAGTTCGGCTCCGCGGTCATCATCATCACGCACGACCTCGGCGTGGTCGCCGAGATCGCCGACGACATCCTCGTGATGTACGGCGGCCGTTGCGTGGAGCGTGGCCCGGTCGACGACATCTTCCACCAGCCGCAGCACCCCTACACCTGGGGCCTGCTCGGCTCGATGCCGCGCATCGACCGCGCCCAGACCGACCGGCTCATCCCGGTCAAGGGCCAGCCGCCGAGCCTCATCAACGTCCCCTCGGGCTGCGCCTTCAACCCGCGCTGCCCCTACGCGGACGTCCCCAAGGACAACATCACCCGCACCGAGCGCCCCGAACTGCGCGAGGTCGGCGGCCGGCACTTCACCGCCTGCCACCTGTCGCAGGAGGACCGTACGCGGATCTGGACCGAAGAGATTGCGCCGAAGCTGTGAGCGAGACTGAGACCAGGGCCGCCGTGCCGGCCCCGCGCGCCGACGCCGACGAGAAACCGCTGCTCAGGGTCGAGGGCCTGGTCAAGCACTTCCCCATCAAGAAGGGCCTGCTCCAGCGGCAGGTCGGGGCGGTCAAGGCCGTCGACGGCATCGACTTCGAGGTCCGCCGCGGCGAGACCCTCGGCGTCGTCGGCGAGTCCGGCTGCGGCAAGTCGACCATGGGCCGGCTCATCACCCGCCTCCTCGAACCCTCCGGTGGGAAGGTCGAGTTCGACGGCACGGACATCACGCACCTGAAGACCGCCGGCATGCGCCCGCTGCGCCGCGACATCCAGATGATCTTCCAGGACCCGTACGGTTCGCTGAACCCCCGGCACACCATCGGCACCATCGTCTCGGCGCCCTTCAAGCTCCAGGGCGTGGAGCCCGAGGGCGGGGTGAAGAAGGAGGTCCAGCGCCTCCTGGAGCTCGTGGGCCTGAGCCCCGAGCACTACAACCGCTACCCGCACGAATTCTCCGGCGGCCAGCGCCAGCGCATCGGCATCGCCCGCGCGCTCGCCCTCAAGCCCCGGATGGTCGTCGCGGACGAGCCGGTCTCCGCGCTCGACGTGTCGATCCAGGCCCAGGTCGTCAACCTGATGGACGACCTCCAGGACGAGCTCGGCCTGACGTACGTGATCATCGCGCACGACCTCTCCGTCGTCCGCCACGTCTCCGACCGCATCGCCGTGATGTACCTCGGCAAGATCGTCGAGCTGGCCGACCGGGACTCGCTGTACGCGGCGCCGATGCACCCGTACACCAAGGCGCTGCTGTCGGCGGTGCCGATCCCGGACCCGTCGCGCCGGGGGGCCAAGAGCGAGCGCATCCTGCTCAAGGGCGACGTGCCCTCGCCGATATCACCGCCGAGCGGCTGCCGCTTCCACACCCGGTGCTGGAAGGCCACCCAGGTCTGCAAGACCACCGAGCCGCCGCTCGCCGAGTTGAGGCCCGGCCAGCGGGTCGCCTGCCACCACCCGGAGAACTTCGAGGACCAGCAGCCGCAGGACGTCGTCCTGCTGACGGCCGCGAAGGAAGCGGGCGAACTGGTGCCGGACACGGTGAAGAAGGCGGAGACGCCCCAGGAGCCCGAAGCACCTGAGGTGCCCGAAGCGCCTGAGGTGCCCGAAACACCTGAGGTGCCCGAAACGCCTGAGGTGCCCGCAGAGCCTGAGGCGCCGGAGGTGCCCGAACAGCCCGGGGTCCCCGAGGAGCCGGAGGCGCCCAAGAAGCCTGAGGCCCCCGAGAAGCCCGGAAAGGACTGACGTCAGACGATGTGCGCCTTGCATTGCAAGGCGCACATCTGTTTGCGAGGCAGAATGTACGGGTGTCCCCCTACCCGCTCGACCTGATCGGCATCTTCGTCTTCGCCATCTCCGGCGCGCTGCTGGCCGTCCGCAAGAACTTCGACATCTTCGGCATCGCCGTCCTCGCCGAGGTCACCGCACTCGGCGGCGGGCTGTTCCGCGACCTGATCATCGGTGCCGTACCGCCGGCCGCCTTCACCGACCTCGGCTACTTCCTCACCCCGCTGCTGGCCGCCCTCCTGGTCTTCTTCCTCCATCCGCACGTGGAGCGCATCCAGACCGGCGTGAACGTCTTCGACGCGGCCGGCCTCGGCCTCTTCTGCGTCGCGGGCACGACGAAGGCGTACGAGTACGGGCTCGGCCTGACCGCCTCCGCCACCTTGGGCCTCGCCACGGCGGTCGGCGGCGGTGTGCTGCGGGACGTCCTCGCCAACGAGGTCCCCTCGCTGCTGCGCTGGGACCGCGACCTGTACGCCGTGCCCGCGATGGTCGGCAGCGGCCTGGTGGTCCTGTGCATCAGCCAGGAGGCACTCAACCCCGTCACCTCGGCCCTCGCCGCGGTCACCGCCTTCGTCCTGCGGCTGCTGGCGATGCGGTACCACTGGCGGGCGCCGCGCGCGTGGAACCGGCGGTCCGCCGCTGTCGAGGAGGCCTGAAGACATAAAGCTACCGCTTAGTAATTACCTGTTGTACCGTTCACCCATGCCCGAAGCAGCTTCCGTACAGGCCACCGTCGGCGACAGCGAGTTCGACCGGGACACCGCGCTCACCCGGCGGGCGCCCGGCGTCTACGACATCGACCTCTCCGCCGGCTGGACGATCATCGGCGCCGTCAACGGCGGGTATCTGCTGGCCGTCCTCGGCCGCGCCCTCGCCGACGCGCTCCCGCACGACGACCCGTTCACGATCTCCGCGTACTACCTGACCGCGTCCCAGCCCGGCCCCGCGGTCGTCCGCACGGACGTCGTCCGCACCGGCCGGACCCTCTCGACCGGCCAGGCCTCCCTCTTCCAGTACGACGACGAGGGCCGCGAGATCGAGCGGATCCGCGTCCTCGCCTCCTACGGCGACCTGGACTCCCTCCCGGACGACGTCCGGACGACGGCGAAGCCGCCCGCGATCCCGCCGATCGACCAGTGCTTCGGCCCTCAGGACGCTCCCGGCCCCGTACCCGGCGGCTCCGCCATCGCCGACCGGCTGTTCCTGAAGCTCGACCCCGCGACGCTGGGCTGGGCCCTCGGGGCGCCCTCCGGCAACGGCGAGATGCGGTCCTGGTTCGGGCTCGCCGACGGCCGTGACGCCGACCCGTTCTCCCTGCTTCTCGCGGTGGACGCACTGCCGCCCACCGCGTTCGAGATGGGCCTGAAGGGCTGGGTCCCGACGGTCGAGCTGACGGTGCACATCCGGTGCCGGCCGGCACCGGGACCACTCCGGGTCGCCATCACCACCCGCAATCTCGCCGGGGGCTTCCTGGAGGAGGACGCCGAGGTCTGGGACAGCGCCGACCGCCTGGTCGCCCAGTCGCGGCAGCTGGCGAGGGCCAGGCTGTCGGACTGAGACGCCGAGTGCCGGACACCGAGGGGCAGACGCCGAGGTCTGTGCGCCGAGGGGCCGTTGGTGATCGCTTTGCCGTTCACACAGGGAGGGCACAGCGCGAACCCGCGAGAGGGACAAGCCGCGCTGATTCGATGCGGCTCACGAACTCCCTCAGCGTTCTTGGAGTTGTCTCTCATGAAGCGTGCACGTCTCGTCCCCGCCGTCGCCCTGCTGGCGGCCGCACCCCTCTTCCTGGTGGCGTGCGGCTCCGGCGACTCGTCGTCGTCCACCTCGGACAACGGCAACTCGGGTCAGCCGCAGAGCTGTCAGCCACCCTCGGGCGCCCCCTCCGGCGCTCCCTCGGCCACCGGGCAGGCACCGTCCGGCGTTCCCTCGGGCGCCCCCTCCGGACAGCCGTCCGGCGCGCCCAGCGGTGCCCCGGGCGGCGGCGGTCAGGACGGCGGCCCCGGCGGCGGCTGCGGCGGTCCCGGTGGCGGTCAGCCCGGCCAAGGTGGCCAGGCGCCGAGCGGAGCGCCCAGTCAGGAGGCCTCGGCTTCGGCGTCCGAAGACGGCTGACCATCTGACCATCTGACCGGCTGAGTGGCTGAGTGGACGACAGGGGGGCGCGCCCGGACATCGGGCGCGCCCCCCCCTGTCGTGTGCGCGAAGGCTGTTCAGTCCAGCCAGTGGCGACAGCCGATGCTGATCAGCCGCATCCGGCGGCTCGCCAGCCGGGTCACCCGCAGGCGTTCCTCCTCCGACTCGTCCTGGGCCTTCAGGAAGAGCGAGGCGGTCATCAGCATCTGATCGACGTACAGGCCCGCGAGCATCAGCCGGTCGTCGTCGGTCCACCCCTCGGTCTCGGGCCGCTTGGCCAGCTCCCCGCGCACCTCTTCGGCGAACCGGGTCAGTTGCCCCTGGATGGCGTCCCGCACCGGCTGGACCCCGCTGTGCCGTTCGCGTGCGATGAACCGGACGTGTGCGGGGTACCCGTCGACATGGCGGGCGATCAGCTCGACGGCACGCTCGACGAGTTCGTCACTGTCGCCCACCGCCGACATCAGATCCCCGAGCACGGGGTGCAGACTGCCGAGCGCCTCCTCGACCAGCGCGACGCCGAGGTCCGCGGTCGACCGGAAGTGCCGGTAGAACGCGGTGGGAGCGACCCCCACGGCCCGGGTGACCTCGCGAAGTCCCAGGCTGCTGAGGCTCTGCTCCTCCAGCAGGGCCAGGGCGGCGTCCATGAGCGCCCGCCGGGTCTTCTGCTTCTGCACCTGCCGGACGCCGAAAGTGTGACTCATGCCATGCAGTTAACAACTGTTCTCCGTAATTGCAAAGCCGGGTGTCGCGCTAGACTTGGCAGTCAGTGAACAATTGTAACTACAACCGTTCACCCAACCGTAACGAGAGGGATTCCCGCGATGTTGTTCCTCGTCGCCGCACTTCTGCTGCTGGGCATCGTCCTGGGCACCGTGGCCCATGTGCCGCCGGCCGTCTCGACCGTCCTGGCCGTCGGTATCGCCCTCTGGCTGGCGATCTTCGCCTACCGCGAGCGCCACGCCCGCCGCGGCCGCGGCACGCACTGACCGTTCGCCGCGACCGTTCGAACGACCGTCACCCGATCGCACGTTGGGAGCAGACCGACCATGCAGCTCACCGCCGCACGTCAGCAGAACGGAACGACCGCCGCCCGCCCCCGAGGTCGTGACGCCGACGGCATGGCCGTCGCCTCCTTCGTCCTCGGCCTGCTGGGACTTCTCGTCCTCAACCTCTTCCTCGGCCCGATCGCGATCGTCCTCGCGGCGGTGGCCCTCAAGCGCGGGACGGCGCGACGGGGCCGCGCCTTCCTGGGCCTCGGTCTGGGCATCGCCGACCTGGTCGTCCTCGCCGCACTGATGCAGACGACGAACACGGTGTCCTGGAGCATCTGAGGGAACACGGTGTCCTGGAGCATCCGAGGCCGGAAATCCCTGCTCGCCCGGGAGCACCCCGAGGTCGCCCGAACACGGCCCCGTAGAATCGGCTCACCATGGCTTACCTCGACCACGCGGCGACCACCCCGATGCTCCCCGAGGCGGCAGAGGTCCTGACCGCCCAGCTGGGCGTCACCGGCAACGCCTCCTCGCTGCACGCCTCCGGCCGCCGAGCGCGGCGCACCGTCGAGGAGGCCCGCGAGACCCTCGCCGAGGCCCTCGGTGCCCGTCCCAGCGAGGTGGTTCTCACCTCGGGCGGCACCGAGGCCGACAACCTCGCCGTGAAGGGGCTGTACTGGTCCCGCCGCGACGCCGACCCGGCCCGCACCCGGGTCCTCGCCAGCCCCGTCGAACACCACGCGGTCCTCGACGCCGTCCACTGGCTCGGCGAACACGAGGGCGCCACCGTCGAGTACCTCCCGGTCGACCCGTACGGCCGAGTCCACCCCGAAGCCCTCCGCGAGGCCGTCGCCCGCAATCCCGACGACGTCGCCCTGGCCACCGTGATGTGGGCCAACAACGAGATCGGCACGATCATGCCGGTCCGTGAACTCGCGGACGTGGCAGCGGAGTTCGACATCCCGCTGCACGCCGACGCGGTCCAGGCCTTCGGTCAGGTTCCGGTCGACTTCGAGGCCTCCGGGCTCGCGGCGATGACCGTCTCCGGCCACAAGATCGGCGGCCCGTACGGCATCGGCGCGCTGCTGCTGGGCCGCGAGTACAGCCCCGTGCCCGTGCTGCACGGCGGAGGTCAGGAGCGCCATGTCCGCTCCGGCACCCTCGACGTCCCGGCCATCGCCTCCTTCGCGGTCGCCGGGCGGCTCGCCGCCGAGCAGCACGAGTGGTTCGCCCGGGAGATCGGCGCCCTGCGTGACGCCCTCGTCGAGGCGGTCCGTACGGCGGTGCCGGACGCCGTCCTGGGCGGTGATCCGTCCCCGGCGGGGCGCCTCCCGGCCAACGCGCACTTCACGTTCCCCGGTTGCGAGGGCGACTCCCTGCTGCTGCTGCTCGACGCCCAGGGCATCGAGTGCTCCACGGGTTCGGCCTGCACGGCCGGCGTCGCCCAGCCGAGCCACGTCCTGCTCGCCACCGGCACCGACCCCGACCTGGCCCGCGGCACTCTGCGCTTCTCCCTCGGCCACACCTCCACGGAGGCGGACGTCGAGGCGGTCGCGAAGGCGATCGGCCCGGTGGTGGAGCGCGCCCGCAACGCCGGCCTGACCTGAAGAGCGCTGTCCGTCCGGCAGCCGGGTCGACGGGCAGCGCGGCGGACGCCTCGGTCTCGTTCTCCACGATGATCAGACCGGCCAGTCCGTGCACGACCCGCTCGGCCGTGGTGCCGAGGGCGTGCGGGTGGTACCGGAGCGTCTTGGCCTCGTCGAGGATCTCGAAGGCGGGGCGCGCGGTGGCAGCGAGAACGTCGCCCAGGCCGCCGCCGGCCCGGCGCCCGCCATCACGCCGAGGAACGTGCCGCGATGCAGCCCCTTGCCCGTCCTGCTCCCCGTCTTGCTGACCTGCGGCTGCGCTTGCGCTCCGTGTTGTTCGTCATGAGCGGGGATGCTCGACCTGAGGGCTGTGCGAGCACCGGGGCGAAGACGGGAGCGGGCCGAGGGCGCTGTGAGCCGGCCGTGCGCGCCGAGCCGTCTCAACTTCCCTTCAGGGAAGAGGCGTTGAGGGACAGGCGACACTGGTACGCGCCGGCGTGATGCCGGTCACATATTCGACGGTCTGTGGGGCGCTGCCCCCGGCCCCTCGCACTCCTGCTCCTGTGGCCCGGCTGTCGCGACTCAGGCGGGCGTCGACGTCCCGGCCTTCGCCGCCGCGCGCACCAGCTTCATGTAGCGGTCCCAGTCCCAGCCCTCGCCGGGATCCGTGTGGTCCGTCCCGGGGACCTCGACATGGCCGAGGATGTGCTCGCGGTCGAGAGGAATGTCGTACCGGGCGCAGACCCGGGCCGTCAGCCTCGCGGAGGCCTCGTACATCTCGTCCGTGAAGTCCTCGGGCTTCTCGACGAAACCCTCGTGCTCGATGCCGACACTGCGCTCGTTGTAGTCGCGGTTGCCCGCGTGGTACGCCACGTCCAACTCGCGGATCATCTGCGTGACATGGCCGTCCTTGCGGACGATGTAGTGCGCGGCCGCGCCGTGCGCCGGGTCCTGGAAGACCTGCACCGCGCTGTCGAAGCTGCCCTGCGTGACATGGATGATCACCATGTCTATGCCGAAGTCGTCCGGCCGGTCCGCCAGCCGCCAGTTCGCGTCCGACGCCGCGACCCACTTCGCGCCCGTGTAGTCGACCTCACCGTCCTTGCGCGGCTTCGTGACCCCCGGCACCCGCCACCACGCGCGCGTCAGCTCGTCCCGCGCCACCACGGCCGTACCGACGGCGGCCACGGCCGTACCGATGAGCAGTGCCCGGCGGCCGACGCGGCGGCCCGCGTCGCTGCCGCCGGAGGCACTCGCGCCGTCGGAGCCGTTCTTCGAAGCCCTTCTCGTTCCCACGAGACCGTCAACGGATACTCGCGGGCTCCGGTTCCCGGCGACCCGTACCCTTGAAGGGTTATGACTGAGATCTCGCAGCGTTCCCGCCCCCTCCGTGTCCTCGCCGCCATGTCCGGCGGGGTCGACTCCGCCGTGGCCGCCGCCCGCGCGGCGGAAGCCGGGCACGACGTGACGGGCGTCCATCTGGCGCTGTCCGCGAACCCCCAGTCCTTCCGGACCGGGGCCCGCGGCTGCTGCACCATCGAGGACTCCCGGGACGCCCGCCGTGCCGCGGACGTCATCGGCATCCCCTTCTACGTCTGGGACCTCGCCGAGCGCTTCCGCGAGGACGTCGTCGAGGACTTCATCGCCGAGTACGAGGCCGGGCGCACCCCGAACCCCTGCCTGCGCTGCAACGAGAAGATCAAGTTCGCGGCCCTGCTCGACAAGGCCCTCGCCCTGGGCTTCGACGCGGTCTGCACCGGCCACTACGCCCAGGTGATCGTGCGCGAGGACGGCACCCGGGAGCTGCACCGCGCCTCCGACATGGCCAAGGACCAGTCGTACGTCCTGGGCGTCCTGGACGACAGGCAGCTCGCGCACGCGATGTTCCCGCTGGGCGACACGGTGACGACGAAGGACGAGATCCGCGCGGAGGCCGAGCGCAGGGGGCTGGCCGTCGCGAAGAAGCCCGACTCCCACGACATCTGCTTCATCGCCGACGGCGACACCCAGGGCTTCCTCGCCCACCGGCTGGGCCGCTCCGAGGGCGACATCCTCGACGAGTCCGGCAACGTCCTGGGCACCCACGAGGGCGCCTACGGCTACACCATCGGCCAGCGCAAGGGCCTGCGCATCGGCACGCCGGCACCCGACGGCAAGCCGCGCTACGTCCTCGACATCTCCCCGGTGGACAACACGGTGACGGTCGGCCCCGCCGCCGCCCTCGACGTCGACGCCCTCACCGCGATCCGCCCCCGCTGGTGCGGCGCGGCCCCCACCGGCCCCGGCACCTACACGGCCCAGCTGCGCGCCCACGGCGGCGAGACGGAGGCCCGGGCGGAGCTGGTCGACGGTGCCCTCCAGGTCCGCTTCACCGAGCCGGTCCGGGGTGTGGCCCCCGGGCAGGCGATCGTCCTGTACGACGGCACGCGCGTCGTGGGGTCGGCGACGATCGCTTCGACCACGCGCGCGCGGGCGGGCGTGGCGTAGGGCCACGGCCACGATCGTCCCTCCCTGGGTCCCCCCGGGTAGCCGTCCGCGCGTGCGCGGCGCAGGCTGCTTGGTGGGTTCTTCGAGCCCAGCCGGAGGCCCTGGCGGGCCGCACGGGGAATTGGGAGGCCGTGATGACAGCCATAGATCCGTCCGGGCAGGCCGACATACCGCCCGAGCAGCCCGGAAAGCCGCCCGAGCAGCCCGGCGTACCGTCCGGGCAGCTCGGCGAAGCGGCTGGGCAGGCCGCGGGCCCTTGGGGGCCGGGCGGGAGCATGTCCGAGCAGCCTGGCGAACCGGCCGGGCACGCCGGGAGATCATCCGAGCAGGCCGCGCATTCGTCCGGCCGAGCGTGGGACGGGGCTGAGCGGGCCGCGAACCCGTCGGGGCCGGGCGGAATGCCCTCGGGTGCGGGCGGGGGTGTGTCGGGGCCGGGCGGAAACCCCTCTGCCGGAGATCCCTCAGGTGCGGGCGGAGGCAGGTCCGGGCAGGGCGGAGACACAGCGGGACCGGGCGCGGCCAGGTCCAGGCGGGGTGGCAAGCGGGCGGGGAGGGAAACCGGCGCCGCTTCCCGGAACCGGCGGAGCCTCACCCACCGGGTCCGTTACGCGCTGCGCCACCCCCGGCGCGTGCCCGCGCACGCCCGGCGCGTGGCGCGGGACACCTGGCTGCAGCTCAAGCACCGCGACCACATCTCCTACTACCGCGCCGTCATGGCCGCCGACACGGCGCGCAGCCCGGAGGCCGCCGTCGGGCACAACCCGTCGGTCGAGAAGTGGGAACGCTTGGGCCGGATGCAGTTCGAGTACCTCCTGCGGCACGGCCTGGAGCCACGGCACCGGATGCTGGAGATCGGCTGCGGGAACCTGAGGGCCGGGCGGCTGTTCATCGACCACCTGGACACGGGGAACTACTACGGCATCGACATCTCCCCGGCCATCCTCATGGAGGCCCAGCGCACCCTCGCCCGGGAGGGCCTGCAGGCCAAACTCCCGCATCTGGCGCTCGTGGCCGACCTCACCTTCTCGTTCCTGCCCGCCGGGTACTTCGACGTCGTCCACGCGCACAGCGTGTTCTCCCACTCGCCGCCGCACGTCATCGAGCAGTGCCTCGCCCATGTGGGCCGCGTCCTCGCCCCCGGCGGCTTCTTCGACTTCACCTTCGGCCGCACCGAGGGTGCCGAACACCAGGTACTGCACGAGGACTTCTACTACCGGACCGAGACCCTCGTCGAACTCGCCCGGAAACACGGCTTGTCCGCCCGCCTCATGGACGACTGGGAGGATCTGCCGCACCGGCAGTCGAAGATCCGTGCGACGGTGGCCGAGGAAGCCGGTGGAGGAGCGGACCCCGATGTCGGTGCCGCCCCCTAACGTGAACCCATGAACATCTGTGTCTTCCTCTCCGCCGCCGACCTCGCCGACCGTTACACGCGCCCCGCGAAGGACTTCGCCAAGCTGATCGGCAAGGGCGGGCACACCCTGGTGTGGGGCGGTTCGGACGTCGGGCTGATGAAGGTGGTCGCCGACGGGGTGCAGGAGGCGGGCGGCAGACTGCTCGGTGTGTCGGTCGAGTTCCTGGCGGCCAAGGCCCGGCCCGGCACCGACGAGATGCTGGTCGCGCGGGACCTCGCCGAGCGCAAGCGGCTGCTCCTGGAGAAGGCCGACGCGGTCGTCATCATGGTCGGCGGCACCGGCACGCTCGACGAGGCCACGGAGATCCTGGAGCTGAAGAAGCACGGCCACACCGAGATGCCGGTGGTCCTGCTGAACACCGCCGGCTTCTACGACGGGCTGAAGGAACAGTTCCGGCGCATGGAGGACGAGGGCTTCCTGCCCCGCCCCCTGACCGACCTGGTCTTCTTCGCGGAGGAGCCGGTGGGGGCGATGGCGTATCTGGAGGAGAGCAGGGGCGTCGCCTGAGCCGTTTTCCGTCCCGCTCCGGTGATGCGAGCATGACCGCATGGCTACTCATGTGATCACCGGGGCGGGTTCCGGCATCGGCGCGGCCGTCGCCCGACGGCTGCACGAACGCGGGGACGAGCTCGTGCTCCACGCGCGACGCGGGGCGGGCGAAGGAACTGGCGGCGGAGTTCCCGGGGGCGAAGACGCTGGTCGGCGATCTGGCTGACCCGGACAAGCTGTCCTGGGCCTTCTCCCACCAGACGCTGCCCGACCGGGTGGACTCGCTGCTGCACATCGCGGGCGTGGTGGATCTCGGCTCGGTGGGCGACCTGACGCCGAAGTCGTGGCGACACCAGCTCAACGTCAACCTCGTCTCTCCCGCCGAGCTGACCCGTCACTTCCTGCCCCAACTGCGGGCCGCGCGAGGGCATGTGGTCTTCGTCAACTCGGGTGCGGGGCTCAACGCGCATGCCGACTGGTCGGCGTACGCGGCGTCGAAGCACGGGCTGAAGGCGCTGGCGGACTCCCTGCGCTGGGAGGAGCACGACAACGGGGTCCGGGTGACCACCGTCTACCCCGGGCGCACCGCCAGTCCCATGCAGGCGAAGGTCCACCAGCAGGAGGGCAAGGAGTACGACGCCTCGCGGTGGATCGCCCCCGAGTCGGTCGCCACGACGATCCTCATGGCGCTGGACCTGCCCCGCGACGCGGAGGTGAACGACCTGACGGTGCGGCCGGGTATCTGACCGGAGGGGACGCGGGTGCGTTGTCGGGCGCGAGAAGCCCCCATCGGACGGACGCCCGGGGGTCGAAGGGGCGCAGCCCCCGGGATGGGACGGTAGGGGCGGCGGGGGCGGGAAACGTAGGCTTCAGGGCGTGAGCGAAGACTTCAGTTTCGGCCCGGCCACCGGCGTGGGCTCCCTGCCGGGCGGGGACGCCCGAGAGGCCGCCAAGACCGTCACCGGCACCTTCGAGTGGCCGGCGACAGGAATGGCCCATCTCCCCGAACTCCCCGCCAGAGGCCCGGGCGCCGACATGATCGGCAGAACCGCCGGTCTGCTCGTCGAGCTGTACGCCCGCGTGGAACCCAGCGGCTGGCGCATCGGCGACCGACCGGGCCGGGACACCAAGCGGGCCAGGTCGTGGCTGGGCGAGGACCTGGACGCGCTGGAGGAGTTCACCCAGGGGTACGAGGGCCCGCTGAAGGTCCAGGCCGTCGGCCCCTGGACCCTCGCCGCCGCGCTGGAGCTGCGGAACGGAGAGGCCGCCCTCTCCGACCCCGGGGCCTGCCGCGACCTCGCCGGCTCGCTCGCCGAGGGCCTGCGCCAGCACCTCGCCGAGATCCAGCGGCGTATCCCGAGCGCCCGGATCGTGCTCCAGCTCGACGAGCCGTCCCTCATCGCCGTCCTGCGCGGCCAGGTCAAGAGCGCCAGCGGCTACCGCACGCACCGTGCCGTGGACCGCCAGCTCGTCGAGGCCACCCTCAGGGACGTCATCGGCGTGCACGCGGAGCACGGGGCGGTCGTCGTGCACTCCTGCGCCCCCGACGTACCCTTCGCCCTCCTGCGCCGCGCCGGTGCCACCGGTATCTCCTTCGACTTCACCTTGCTCACCGAGCGTGACGACGACACGATCGGGGAAGCGGTGGAGGCGGGCACGAAACTGCTCGCCGGCGTCGTGCCGACCACGGAGGGGGCATTGTCGGACCCTGCCGGTAGCGTCATGGGGGTCAGGACGTTGTGGCGCAGGCTGGGGCTGCATCCGGGGCTGCTCGCGGAGGCGGTCACGGTCACTCCGACGTGCGGGCTCGCGGGGGTCTCCCCGGCCTACGCACGCCGGGCGCTCGCCCACTGCGTCGAGGCGGCGAGATCCCTCGCGGACAACCCAGAGTGACGGAGGACAACACGGTGGCCGGCGACAAGGACGCACAGCCCACATCGGTACCCGCCGCGACAGCGGTGCCCGCCGAAGCACGCGAGAAGCACGCGCGGCTCGCCGAACAGATCGAGGAGCACCGCTTCCGGTACTACGTGAAGGACGACCCGATCGTCAGCGACGCGGAGTTCGACGAACTCCTTCGCACGCTGGAGGCGTTGGAGGACGAGTACAGCGAGCTGCGCACCCCGGACTCGCCGACGCAGAAGGTGGCCGTCGAGTACGAGACCGACCTCGCCGAGGTGGAGCACCGCGAGCGCATGCTCTCCCTCGACAACGTCTTCGACGACGAGGGCCTCGCCGCCTGGGCCGAGCGCGTCGCCAAGGAGGTCGGCACCTCGGACTACCACCTGCTGTGCGAGCTCAAGATCGACGGACTCGCGGTCAACCTGACGTACGAGGACGGCAGGCTCACCCGAGCCGCCACCCGGGGCACCGGTCGGACCGGCGAGGACATCACGCCCAACGTCATGACGATCGCCGAGATCCCGCACCGGCTGAAGGGCGACCGCGTCCCCCGGCTCGTCGAGATCCGGGGCGAGGTCTACTTCCCGATGGAGGCCTTCCAGGGCCTCAACGAACGCCGTGTGGCGGCCGGCGAGAAGCCCTACGCCAACCCCCGTAACTCCGCGTCGGGTTCACTGCGCCAGAAGGACCCCAAGGTCACCGCCACCCTGCCGCTGCACATGGTCGTCCACGGCATCGGCGCCCTGGAGGGCTTCGACGGCGGTTTCACGCGCCTGTCCCAGGCCTACGACCTCCTCAAGTCGTGGGGCCTGCCCACCGCCGAGCACAACAGGGTGGTCGACGACCTCGACGGAGTACGGGAGTTCATCGCCTACTACGGCGAACACCGCCACTCCGTGGCGCACGAGATCGACGGCGCGGTCGTCAAGCTCGACGAGATCCGGCTGCAGGGCCGCCTCGGATCGACGGCCCGCGCACCCCGCTGGGCGATCGCCTACAAGTACGCGCCGGAAGAGGTCAACACCAAGCTCATCGACATCAAGGTGGGCGTCGGCCGCACCGGCCGGGTCACGCCGTACGCCCAGGTCGAGCCGGTCACGGTGGCCGGCTCCGAGGTCGAGTTCGCCACCCTGCACAACCAGGAGGTCGTCAAGGCGAAGAACGTCCTCATCGGCGACACGGTCGTCATCCGCAAGGCCGGTGACGTCATCCCCGAGATCCTCGGGCCGGTCGTGGCGCTGCGCGACGAGAACGAGACGCGCCCCTTCGTGATGCCGACCGAGTGCCCGGAGTGCGGTGAGCCCCTGGCGCCCGCCAAGGAGGGCGACATCGACGTACGGTGCCTCAACTCCCGCAGTTGCCCCGCCCAGTTGCGCGAGCGGCTCTTCTACCTCGCCGGACGCAAGTGCCTCGACATCGAGCACTTCGGATACGTCGCCGCCGCCGCGCTCACCAAGCCGCTGGAGCCGTCCGAGCCGCCCCTCCATGACGAGGGCGACCTGTTCGACCTCACCATCGAGCAGCTGCTGCCCATCAAGGCCTACGTCCTCGACCAGGACAGCGGCCTGCCCAAGCGGGACCCGGAGACCGGCGAGGAGAAGGTCGCCATGGTCTTCGCCAACAAGGAGGGCGGGCCCAGGAAGAACGCGGTCGCGATGCTGGAGAACATCCAGGCGGCCAAGAACCGGCCGCTCGCCCGCATCCTGACCGGTCTGTCGATCCGGCACGTCGGCCCGGTGGCCGCCGAGGCGCTCGCGCGTGAATTCCGCTCCATCGACAGCATCAGGGAGGCGACCGAGGAACAGCTCGCCGCGACCGAGGGCGTCGGCCCGACCATCGCCGCTTCCCTGAAGGAGTGGTTCGCGGTGGGGTGGCATCAGGAGATTCTCCGCAAGTGGAAGGCCGCCGGTGTCCGCCTGGAGGAGGAGCGCTCCGGCGAGGACGAAGGCCCCAGGCCCCTCGAAGGACTGACGGTCGTCGTGACCGGGACACTCGAACACCACACGCGTGACGGGGCCAAGGAGGCGCTGCAGAGCCGGGGCGCCAAGGTCACCGGGTCGGTGTCGAAGAAGACCTCCTTCGTCGTGGTCGGCGAGAATCCGGGCTCCAAGTTCGACAAGGCGATGCAGCTCAAGGTGCCCGTCCTGAACGAGGACGGCTTCGCCGTCCTGCTCGAACAGGGGCCGGACGCAGCCGCGGAAGTCGCGCTCCCGATCGAGGAGTAGGGGTTGAAGGCCACCCGTTCGGCGCATACCAGATGCATACGGGTGGCCGGTCGCATTCGGGCAACCGACACCGACCGCTGCCCGTGGAAGCCTTGTGCGGCCTACTGTTGAGGTGGGCGCCTGCCGTGCCCGGACGCGTGGTGGGTTCTCGGACGCGGTGCCGCCCCGGTTGTTCGGGAGCAACGGGCCGCGTGGCGTGGGCACCGCCGGCTGTGAGAGGGACGGGAATGGAACCGACCGAGAGCGTCGCCCCGGACTCGCGGCTGCGCCTGCGCCGGGTCTCCGGGGCCTGGCGACGGGGACGCTCCCTGCTCATGGGAGGACGCCCGTTCGAGGGAAGCCGGGAGCCGGAGAACCAGGGGCCCGGAAGCCGGGAGCGGGACCCCGGTCGGACGACCGCCGCGGAGTCCAGGGCAGGGGCCGCCTGGCCGCCGGGCCGTGCGGGCGCGAGCGCACGCGGCCCGCTCGTACCGGGCCCGGCCCCGCTCACCTCCGCCACCGTGGTCGGCACGGGGGCGCCCGCCCTCACCGGCGCGCTCAGTGAGAGCCGCGGCCACGAACTCTCGGGCCACGACGCCGAACGGCACCTGACCTGGCCCGCGCTGCCCGCCATGATCGTCGGCCTCGCCGGTGCCATCCTGGGCGCCGGGTTCTACCGGGCGTTCGTCGGGCAGCACGCCCTCTTCCCGGCCGGAGCGGTCGGCTGGTCCCTCGCCCTGCTCACCGGCATCATCGTCGGCCACCTCGTCGCCATGGGCCGCGCCCGCTGGTGGGGCGGCACGGGCTCCGGCGCCGCCCTCACCCTCGCCGTCCTGCTGCTCTACGGCTGGGTGGCCGCCGGGATGGTCAGCCTCACGGTCGTGGTGCTCGTCGGCGTCGCCCGCCGGGGGCGCTGGCGCCAGGGGGTGCTGCACGGCGCGGTCGACATCCTCGGCATCGGCGCCGGCGCGCTCGTCCTGCGGGTCTTCGGCCGTGTCCCCTCGGTGGAGCGGCCCTGGGGCCCGGACAGCTGGAACCTCTACTCGGCGCCCCAGGTGGCCCTGGTCGCCATCGCCTACCTCGTGGTCAGCCGCGTCCTGCTCTGGCATCTGGCCGCACCGCGCGGCGGTCTGCCCACCGTCGCGCGCACCGCCCTGGTCAGACAGGGCCTCGTCGCCGTCGCGCTGCTCGGCATCGCCCCGCTCGTCTGCGTCGTCGCCCTCGCCCAGCCGCTGCTGCTGCCGCTCTTCGCCATCCCTCTCATCGCGCTCGACTCCACGCTGTGGATCGCCCGCGCCCGGGCCGAGGAACAGCTGCGCGACCCGCTCACCGGACTGCCGAACCGCCAGTGGCTGCTGGAACGTACCTGGACCGCCCTGGACGACGCCGAACGCATCGGGGCGAGGTCGGCGCTGATGCTGATCGACCTCGACCGCTTCCGGTCCGTCAACGACACGCTCGGGCATCTCGCGGGTGACCGGTTGCTGTTGCAGATAGCCGATCGGCTGCGGGTCGCCCTGCCACGCGGAGCGGAGGCCGCGCGGCTCGGCGGTGACGAGTTCGCCGTGCTGCTGCCCGTCGCCGACTCCACCACATCGGCCTCCCGCGTCGCCCGCAACCTCGTCGCCGCGCTCGGCTCACCGCTCGACCTCGACGGGCTCACCCTCGTCCTGGAGGCCAGCGCCGGGCTCGCCGTCTTCCCCGACCACGCGCTCGACGCGGAGGGGCTGCTGCGGCGGGCGGACGTGGCGATGTACCAGGCGAAGCGGGACCGCACGGGTGTCGAGGTCTACGAGCCCAAGCGGGACTCGAACACCCCGGACCGGCTCGGTCTCCTCGGTGACCTGCGGCGCGCGCTGGACGCCCAGGAGGTCGAGCTCCACTACCAGCCGAAGGTCCGCTTCGACGGGCAGGTCGCCGGTCTGGAGGCGCTGGTGCGGTGGGTGCATCCCGAACGGGGGAAGGTGCCGCCGGACGAGTTCATAGCGATCGCCGAGTCGTCCGGGCTGATGCCGCACCTGACGGAGTACGTCCTGGAGACGGCGCTCGGGCAGGTGGCGAGGTGGCGGGCGCAGGGGCTGCACGTGCCGGTCGCGGTGAACGTGTCCCCGCGCGACGTCCACACCCCCGGGTTCGCGGGGGCGGTGGCCGCGCGGCTGGCCCGGCACGGGGTGCCGGCCGGGGCGTTGCAGTTGGAGATAACGGAACACGTGCTGCTGGAGGACCCGCAGCGGGCCGCGGACACCCTTGCCGGGCTGACCGGGCACGGGGTGAAGATGTCGCTCGACGACTTCGGGACCGGGTACTCGTCACTGGTCCATCTGCGGCGGCTGCCGGTCAGCGAGCTGAAGATCGACCGTTCGTTCGTGGCACGGCTGGCGATCGACAACGAGGACGCGGAGATCGTGCGCTGCACGGTCGATCTCGCCCACTCGCTGGGACTGCTCGTCGTGGCGGAGGGGGTCGAGGACGACGAGACGTGGGAGCGGTTGCGGGATCTCGGGTGTGACGCGGTGCAGGGATGGCTCGTCGCTGCCGCGATGCCGCCGGAGGAGGCGACCGCGTGGCTGCGGGCGCGGGGGTCGCGGGGGTGGCAACGGCCCGCCGCGGCGTTGCCTGCGGCGAAGGTGGACGAGTAGGTCGGGGCCCAGTAGCTCGGGGCCCAGTAGCTCGGGGGTGGGGGTGCGTCGGCGGGGGCGGGTGGGGTGGGGGGTGGTCGCGCAGTTCCCCGCGCCCCC